>JALELI010000009.1 GCA_022768785.1 Arcanobacterium sp.
TGGAGCAGCTCTCGGTGGACGAGGCATTTTTAGACGTCTCTGGCGCTCGTAAACTCTTTGGCTCGCCGGTGCACATTGGGAAGCTCATTCGCCGGGAAATTCGGGCGCGTGAGGGAGTGCCGGCTTCGGTGGGAATCGCCAACACAAAGCATCTCGCCAAAATTGCTTCGGCGCATGCCAAACCTGACGGGCTCCTATTGGTGCCGGATTCACAGTCGCTGCCGTTCTTACATTCGTTGCCGATTGGGGCGCTATGGGGAGTGGGAGAGAAAACTCGTATTCGATTAGAACGCCGCGGCGTGAGCACTGTGGGTGATATTGCTGCTTTAGGAGAGCCGGCGCTTATTCGCCTGTTGGGCGTGGCAGTGGGAGCGCGCATATATGCGTTGGCGATGAATCTCGACCCTCGGCCAGTGGCCCCACAGCGAGAAGAAAAATCGATGTCTAAAGAGCACACATTCTTCGACCCGCTGTGCGATCGGAGCAGTGTAGAAACTGTGATGTTGGAGCAGGCACACGCGCTGGGAGAGCGACTGCGCTCGCATGGATTGCGAGCTGAAAGCGTGGCGATCAAAGTGCGCTCTGCGGATTTTGCCACTATTTCACGTACTACCACTCTCGCGGTGGCCACCGATGCCAATGCTGATATTTTTGCTGCGGCGCGCCAACTCTTTGCGCACGTTTCGTTTCCGGAGAGCGGCGTGCGATTGGTGGGGGTAAAAGTGGCTGGGTTGGTGGGGCATGCAGCGGCGGTGCAGCTCGCTTTCGATGACGACGGGCGGAGGGCGGCGATGGATCATGCGCTCGATGCGGTGCGCGAACGTTTTGGGCGAGATTCACTAGTGGCCGGCACGTTGTTGACGGCAAAGCCCCTGCGGGATACGAGGAACACCCCGCCAGCAGCTGGCCCGCGCTCCGGCGTCGCGAACCATATGTGAGGGCGCTTGATGTATCTAATGCTCGATGGTGACGCTTCGCATAAGTGCCTTTAAGGCTTCTCAGGCGGGCAGTTTCTTGGGTGTGAGTTGGTTTTGATAGTTGTGTGGTTTTTCCCATTATCTATACCGGGTACAATCGGATATCCTGGAAAGAAGAAAGCGGGTGCCTCTAGGCGGCGGCACCCGAACTAGCTAGGTACGAGGAGCTTATATGGCGCTGACTGACGACGAACGGAAGATGCTCGAACAGCTTGAAGCGCAGCTTGCCAATGAAGATCCTTCGTTTGCTAGAGCGCTTGCGCCCGATGAGGGAGATAGTGCGGCGAGTGGTTTTTCTATTTCGCCAAAGCATCTGGTGCTTGGGCTGGTTGTGGCGGTGCTCGGGCTCATTGTGGTGTTGCTCGGCGTGGTTGTGGAAATGGTTCCGGTGGGAATTATCGGCGCAGTGATCGTCTTTGGAGGGTTCTGGTATCTCGTTTCTGGCCCACGTAAGCAACACCAAGGAACGGCAGTGCGCTCTCGTAAGCCAGTAAAAAGTAAATCGAGCTATATGGAGCGGCAAGCGCAGGCGTGGGAGCGCCGGCGTGAAGAGCGCGGTATGTAAAGCCTAGCTCTCCACTTTCCTCCACCCATTATTGGGCGCCAATGGCGCCCAATTTTTTTTGTGCTTTCGGCCTGTTGCTGGGCTGCAGGGCATGTGGTCTGCGGAGCGTGGTGCCGCCCTGTGTTTGATAGCTGCTATTTTGTGGAGCCATAGCTGCTTGATTCTTGATTCGGAGCGGGCAACCTGGCATTTTGCGCCCTTCTGTGCTCTGGAACGCTGCATTGGTGTGTATCGGTAATCTGAGCCTGCCGAGTTCGAGGATTCTGCACGTAACTGGAAAAGCTACGAATGCGCAGTAAGCCGCGCCTGCTGTTTTGGGGAGGTGCTGCGTGCCGCAGCATCTATGTGTCCGATATGCACTAAAAATCCCTCCACCTATTTTTTTCTTGAAATTAAGCTAAAAAATCTAAAAAACCCACTTGAAATGTTTTGAATGGGGTGCAAAGTGGGGTAAAGTGGAGGCAAGCGTTGAGAGCGGGGGTGAGAGAGATGTTCTTGGGCACATACGAGCCATTGCTTGATGCCAAAGGGCGCCTCATCTTGCCAGCGAAATATCGTGACCAGCTCTCTGGTGGGCTTGTGATCACCAAAGGCCAAGAGCACTGCCTATACGTGTTTCCTATGAGCACGTTTGAGGGGCTCTTGGATCGGCTCCAACAGGCGCCGATCACGATGAAAGAAGCGCGGAGCTACACCCGCGTGTTTCTCTCGGGGGCCACTGATCAGATTCCCGATAAGCAAGGGCGAATCACGATCCCGGCGAATCTGCGGCAATACGCAGATCTCACTCGAGATCTGAGCGTGATTGGTTCAGGGGATCATGCGGAAATTTGGGATCGCAAGGCGTGGGAAGAATATTTGCAGGGCAATGAGGAGAGCTTCGCAGACCGCGAAGAAGAGCTCATTCCGGGAGTGTTTTAGATGCGTGTGCGAGGGCAGCAACCTTTCACCGCCGTCCAGAGGTGATTCCCCGACTTCTGGGCTGCGGTGAAAGATTGAGGTTCTCGCACTGCTTCACCAGCACATGGATATGGCAGATGCACACAGAGAGGTAGAGCGATGGTGGAATCTTGGCCAGCCGCGCGAGCTCAGGCATTGCACCAGCCAGTGATGCTGGCGCAATGCCTAGACCTCCTCGCTCCGGCGCTCTCACACCCTGGGGCGGTGCTCATCGATTGCACGCTGGGAATGGGCGGGCACAGTGAAGGAGCACTAGAACGTTTTACCGGGCTCACAGTGATTGGCATTGACCGTGATTCAGAGGCAATTGCGCTCGCCAGTGAACGATTGGAGCGATTCGGCTCTCGTTTCCATGCAGTGCACGCCACCTATGATGAGGTGCTCGATGTGGCACATCAATACGGGAGTAGTGCCGGTGTAGATGCCGTACTGATGGATCTGGGTGTCTCTTCCTACCAACTTGATATGCGCGAGCGGGGTTTTTCTTATGCACACAATGCCCCGCTCGATATGCGCATGGATCCTAGTGTGGGCTTTAGCGCCGCAGAGCTTTTGCGCACAGCGAGCCACGGAGAAATCGCCCGAATCTTGCGGGTGTATGGAGAAGAGCGTTTCGCTTCTAGTATCGCTTCACATATTGTGAACCGCCGTGAAACGCAGCCGGTGAGCACCACGGGGGAGCTAGCAGAGCTGGTGAAAGAGGCTATTCCTGCCCCGGCTCGCCGCAAAGGAGGAAATCCGGCCAAGCGCACATTCCAAGCCCTGCGGATCGCCGTCAATGATGAGCTCGGGATTCTGGAGCGCACATTGCCACGGGTGATCACAAGCGTGCGAGTGGGAGGGCACATTGTGGTGGAGGCCTATCACTCGTTGGAGGATCGCCTCGTAAAAGAGGCATTCGCGGCTGGATTGCACTCTAGTACTCCGGCGGGGTTGCCGATGGAACTCGCTGGGCACGAGCCCTATCTTGAGGCGCTCACGAAAGGGGCGCTCAAAGCATCGCCGGAAGAAATTGCACACAACCCGCGTGCTGCATCTGTGCGAATCCGTGCAGTGCGAAAAATTCGAGCAGAGCTCTTCGAAGCGGAGTGCACCGCTGCTCACAGTGAGCATTCTTATCAATTTAAAGGAGAGAGAAAATGAGCGTGGCGCTTGCAGGAGTTCAAAGTCGGCCGTGGGCACAACCAGATTCACGCCCCGTCATTGCCAGTCCGAATCTCTCGGTGGTGCCAGCGCCCGCCCCGCGGCGAGGATTCACTCTGTGCGTGGCCACGTGTGTGCTGCTCTTTGTGGGTGCGCTCTTGCTCTCTTTTTACCTCAACACGCGTATGGTGCAAGGTGCCTATGAGATGAAGGCGATTAAAGTGGAGCTCAGCACAGTGCAAATTGAAGAGGAAACTCTTGCGGCAAGTGCTGCACAAGCCACCAGCACGCAGGGATTGCGTGCGCAAGCAGCTGCGCTGGGAATGGTGCCAGCTTCCAGCCTGCGCCACGTTGATCTCGATGCTGGAACACTCTCGAAAACAGCGAACTAACACAGAGGATCTGCCATGGCATACAACCCAACTGCTGCGGGTGATGCTGCTCGGCTAACGGAATCGCAATCGTGGTGGCAGCGGGCTCAGGGGAGCGGCCACGGGCCAGATCGCCCTGCGCGAGCCACCACTAATCGGCGTTTGCGCATCACAGCGGTGATTGTGGTGGTGGTGGCGCTCATACTCGGCGGGCGGCTGCTCTATTTACAGGTGATTCGTGGCGCTGATTTGGCGGCTGTGGCGAAGGACTTTCGCACAGCTTCGTACACTCAGCAGGCACTGCGTGGCGACATTGTGGATTCACAAGGAACGGTGCTGGCCACATCAGTGCCGAAGTACAACGTGCGTGCGGATCAAGTGGCACTTGCAGACTATGTGCGATATGCAGACAACGGCACCACTATTCTCGGAGTGGGGCCAGCTGCTGCTGCGAAGCAGCTCGCTCCGGTACTCGGAGTAGACGAATCGAAACTCGGTGGAATGTTGCTCGGCCCGAGCGGGAAAAACACCAACCAATGGGCACTAATAGCCAGTGGATTATCGAGTGATCAATGGCAAAAAGTGAGTGCTCTGGGGATTCATGGGATCTACCCTGAGCGCTATATGGATCGGGTGTATCCCAATGGCAATACCGCTGGCAATGTGTTGGGCTATGTGGCGCAGAGTGCCGATGACCCAGTAACTCGCGGGAGAGCGGGCATCGAGGCCACTATGGATAGCACCCTCGCCGGCCAAGATGGCTCGATTTCAGTGGAAGTGGGCCCATATGGCACCACGTTTCCCGATTCAGAGCACGTGATTAAAAAGGCGGTAGACGGGCGCCAGGTGCAGCTCACGATCGACGCCGATATTCAACGCGCCGCCCAAGATGTGCTCGATGAGCGGGTGCACAAGTATCACGCTGCCTGGGGAAGCGCAGTAGTGCTGGAAATTGGTACAGGCGCGGTGCTCGCCTTGGCTGATAGTGCTTCTCCTGATCCTTCGCACCTCAACCAAACGTCGGCAAAAAACTGGGGAGCGCGTTCGATCTCGGCGATTATGGAGCCAGGCTCAGTGGGGAAGCTTATGACGCTCTCTGCAGCCATTGACCAAAAGAAAGTTACTCCGCTCACTCCTGTGAATGTGGCGAGCAGCTTAACGATGCCAAATGGGGAGAGAATTGCAGACGCCGATTACCACGCAGCGGAAACAATGACGGTAGCTGGTGGGCTCGCAAAATCCTACAACACTGCTATGGTGCAAGTGGGCGATACGATCAGCGATCAAGTGCGCTATTCGTATCTGCAAAAATTCGGTGTGGGGAAGCGAACTGGCATCGAGCTTCCGGCAGAAGAATCTGGAGTGCTGCACCCATACACCCAGTGGGGGCCGCGCGATCATTACACCACTATGTTTGGCCAGGCGCTCTCTATGACAACTCTGCAACTGGCACAAATGGGTGCCGTTTTTGGCCAGCAAGGCATGCTGATCCCGCCGCATATCGTGCAGGGATATCAAGACAAAAATGGCGTGTACACTCCCACGGTGGTGGGGAC
>JALELI010000013.1 GCA_022768785.1 Arcanobacterium sp.
TGGGAAAACCCAAATGGGGTGCGAATCACTATTCGTTCACGAGTGGCGCGAGAAATATGGCCACAGGGGATTGCCCCAGATCCAGCGGCATGGCCACCACGTTGGAATGTGCGAGGCTTCCCTGATGAGGCCACGCTAAGCCGGCTGGCAGAATCGGCAGATCGGGATTTCTAACACGGAATGTGTGTACAGAATGTGTGCACGGGATGTGTGCAAATTTGCAAAATATAAGGAAGAACTGCGCGACGCAGTGCAGCACCTTGGCGAGGGCGATATGAAAATGTGGGCAAAGGTGTATCGGGTGACGTTGCCCTATGCGGTACGGAAAGTGCGCAATATCGTTGGGAATGAGGCCACGAGAATCAGAGCGCGCGCAGAGAGTGCAGTAAGAATTTAGGAGAGTAAAAGGTGAAAGGGCAAAATGCCCGGGTGTAAAAGTGGGTGGGGTACCACATCTGTGTGCGGCACCCCACCCACGTGGGGCTCACAAGGGAGCCTGTTATTTTGGCGTGAATTAATTCTTCGCGCGGGTCGAGCGATATTTCTCTTTACGCCCTTTGGCAATGGAATCTGCTAAAGCAACGTCTTCAGAAGACTCAGCCCCGAGCGAACCACCAGCTAGTTTATCTACCACGATGGCGATAGCGCCGTCACCAGTAACGTTAGTTGCGGTGCCGAAACTATCAACGGCCACATACATGGCTACCATGATGCCATACATCGGATCAGTGAATGCCAATACTCCTTGTAGCACTCCTTGAGCAGCAGCAATAGCTCCACCTGGTACTCCTGGAGCAGCTACCATAATTACTCCCAGGAGCACGATGAAGCTCACCATCTGGCCAGGGGTAACAGTGAAGTGCATGATGTATTGCAGCGCGAGCGCAAATGCCGTGATTTTAATCATCGAGCCAGCGAGATGGATCGTGGCACAGAGCGGAATCGTGAAATCGGCAATTTCAGATGACACGCCGTTATTGCGTGCGCACCGCACGGTAACGGGAATTGTGGCCGCAGAAGAAGCAGTGCCTAATGCTGTTATATAAGCATCGCGCATTCCCCACAGTGCCGTGAGTGGATTGCGTTTGGCCATGATTCCAGCGATGGAATACTGCAAGAGCAGCATCACAATGGTGAGCACAAAAGCAAAAATGATGACTTTTGCCATTGTGACGATCACTGCTACGAATTGCCCCGATTTACTCATGTTCATAAAAATGCCCAAGATGTGCAGCGGCAGGAGTGGCACAATCACTTTGGTGATAACTTTCATCATGAGGGAGCGGAATTCGAGCAGAATAGCGCCCATCTTATTGGCATTGACGGCGCTCATACCCAGGCCAAGTACGAACGCGAGCACGAGAGCGGTGAGCACATCAAACACAGGGTTGAGTTTGAGGTTGCCAGCGAGCACGGAGCCCACAGCATTTGCGGGAGCCGAGAGCGTTTGGTCTACTGCCTGATTAGCTAGCAGACGTGGATAGATCAATGTGGCGAGCCCCCAGGTGCCAAAGCCAGCCACCATGGTGGAGCCGTATGCCAGGCCCACTGTGGCGAGTAGCCATTTTCCGCCTGAAGAGCCAAGCTCATAAATAGCAGGTGCCACCAAACCGAGAATGATCATCGGCACCGCAAAGCCGAGAAATTGGCCAAATACATCGTTAAAAGTGGCAAAGGGAACTATCATCCAGGTGGGCAGAATTTGCCCGAGTAGTGCACCGAGCACAATGGCGAGTAGCACCCAAAAAAGCAGTGAGTGGGCGATTCGCCGAAAACGCCCGGGGGTAATTTCTTGTTCACTCATCGGAATCCTATCGTTTCTGTGAAAAGACGCCTCTACTGTAGTGGGAATTCCAGGGATTTTGCGAGTTTGGTCACCACGTGATCGCCTGTGAGAGGTGAAAGATTCTGTTGCTTTTAGCGAGACGTTATATGCGTACCACTGTAGTAACACCTTATAGTAGCTAGACGATACTCAAAAAATAATGGGCTCCCGGTAGTATGCAGCGCTAATGGTTCCCGGTAGTATGCAGCGCTCGGCCTTGTAGCCTTCAAGGTAGCGCGGGGCGCAAACTCAGGAAGCGAAAGGCATGTGCTCCCCGCGTGGATTATATCGAGAGTGAAGCCGCCGCAATCGGGCGCTGGTACACGTGCTCCCCGCGTGGATTTGTATACCTAACCAAATCTCATAGACCGCACTCAGGCAGAGAAGCGCACGCGCCCTCCCGAAGCATAAAAACGGTTGAGATATGCTGTTTTGAATGTTTGATATTCAGCGCTTCCAGCAGTGATAGCTGCGCGGATCTGATCCACTAGGTGCACAGTGAAGTACTCATTGTGAATTGTGGCAAGTGTGGCAGCGATCATTTCTTTGGCTTTGAACGCATGATGCAGGTATGCCTTGGAATAGTGGGTGCACGTGTAGCATGCGCACCCCTCCACAAGCGGCGAAAAATCGGTGCAGAATTGATGGCGATTCACATTGAAGCGGCCATCAGGAGTGTATATTGCGGCATTGCGCGCCACACGTGAGGGATTCACGCAGTCAAACGTGTCGATCCCTTGCTCGATTCCGTTAAACAGATCATCTGGTTCTGAGATTCCGAGTAGATGCCGTGGGAGTTCTGCAGGAAGTTCTTCATTCACCCAGCGCACGATCCGGCCAAGATTTTCTTTCTCAAGCGCACCGCCAATGCCAAAACCATCAAAACGCTGCCCATCAACTTCCATTGAGCCGAGATCCCGTGCTGCTTTGCGGCGCAAATCTTCGTATTGCGCTCCTTGTATCACACCCATGAGCATCTGATAAGGCTTTTCAGATCGCTCGTGGGTGAGCTGCTTGTGCGCGACGAGGCAACGCTCGGCCCATCGCCGCGTGCGCTCTAGCGATTTCACTTGATATTCGCGGGTGTCGAGCAAAGTGGTGAGCTCATCAAAAGCGAAGATAATATCTGCTCCGATTTCGTGCTGAATCCGCATAGAAATTTCTGGCGAGAAGCGATGTCGAGATCCATCGAGGTGCGAGCGGAACCACACGCCGTCGTCATCTACTTTTGTGAGACTTTCACTGTGGCGCTTTGGCGGAGTGACGGCGTCTGCAAGTTTTCCAGAAAATTCCTCGCTCAGCACTTTTTTGATACCGGAGCCCAGGCTCATCACTTGGAATCCTCCAGAATCGGTGAATGTGGGGTGATCCCAATTCATGAAGGCGCTTAGCCCACCGGCAGCGTCAAGCACTTCTGATCCGGGTTGCAAATAGAGATGATATGCATTGGCGAGCACTGCCTGAGCTCCGAGCGCTTCCACGGATTCGGGAAGCACGGATTTTACGGTGGCTTTTGTGCCCACAGGGATAAAAGCAGGAGTGTTGATATCGCCATGTGGAGTATGAATCACTCCGGTGCGTGCTAGCGGGAAATCCTCACCGAGCTGTGTTGAAATCTCGAAGCTCATAGGCAACCATTCTAGTTTTCAGCTGCCACGAGGCTGGCATACCGAGGATTTTTCTCGATGTAGGCTTGCGCATAGGAGCACAGCGGTATCACGGTTTTTCTTGCTGCTGCAATCTCATCGAGAGCAGTGCGCACGAGTTCTTCAGCGATTCCTTTACCCCGATACTGCTCTTTCACTGTGGTGTGGGTGAGCATAAAAGTGTCATCGAGTATGTCGTATGCAATATATCCAATCACTGAGCCCAGGCCATTTTCGGTAGCGGGCTCTTTCAGCCGTGCTTCCCACTGGCCGGCGAGTTCATTGTGGATAATCGCATATTCGATAGCAGATTCAGACATATCGGCCATAGATTCCTCCCTTATGTTTCCTTAATACATAATACGAATCACAGGTGTGCTATCCAACGGGGAAAGCTCTTGGGTGATGGCAATGCGCTCTCCCTCTGAAGAGCCCACACTCTGGCCGGGGAGCAGATAGGCGTCTCCGGTGATGATGTAGGTGGCAATATTGGCGAGTTCAGCGTATACCGCCTCAGCGGGGTGCGTGCTTTCGAGAACTTCCAGATCGAGATGCCCAAAAAGCGGCATTCCGAGGGTGCGCCCCACGGTGAGATCGGGATTTTGCAGGCGAATATTCACCCATAGTGGCAATGGAACCTGGCCTTGAGTGAGCAAGGGAGCGAGCTCGTGAATCATTTCTGGAGGTTGCACCACTCCTAATTCACTGCGGAAAACACCAACAGCACCGGGTTCGTGCATCAAGGCATCAGCGAGCTGCGTGAGAATAATATGGGCGGTGACGGCGGCGCGCCGGCGAGCTACTGCAGCGTGATTCGTTGGGATTTCCTGTGCCTCGTGATCGGAGGATTGCTTTTCTTGTGCGGGCGTTGCTGGTGTGTAAAGCGTGATAGCCACATAATCACTGTGCTCTGGGAGTGTTCCTTTAGGGGGAGTGAGCTGTTCGGGCACTGCGGAGAGCAGCACTTGTGTTCCATTGAGTTCAAAATGCATGATGCGGCCATCTCTATGAGGGGCATGTGGCCCATCAGGAGCTGTGGCCCATTCTGGAACGGCTCCTACTTTCCAAAGGCTGTTGAGCCGGCCGATGGCACGCTCAAGATCAATAGGGGCGGAAAACAGCGCTGCTGCTGAGAGAAACTCAGGAGCGAGCGGGTGAATCGCGGAAACGCCTAACTGCTGCATAATTTAACGTTACCTACTCGCTACCGGAAAATTTCAAAAAATTTATCGCAATACGCGGTGAGCTGATCTTCTCATCTGCACCACTCACGCTTTGCAAGCCAGTTGCATTGGAAGAGACTGCCTCCTCCCCCCGGCCGCACTATCCACAACTTGCGCACACAGCCATCTGTATGTGGATTAAAAGCGGTGTCGATCTGGCTACTGTTCGTGCATGGGCAGGGCATTCGAGCCTAGAAATTACACCGCGCTATACACGCTATTGGTTCTGTTCACGATGCAGAGACTTAAGCAAACTCAACAAAGCGCTGCTTACTTAGATTCTTGAAAGGTGCACTTTCGGGTGCACAGTTAATAAAACTGATGATTTTAGAAAGGAGGGAATCGCCTCATCAGCACCCTTTTTAGGCTCTGAATCAACGATTCCCAATTGTCGGGGTGGCGGGATTTGAACCCACGGCCTCTTCGTCCCGAACGAAGCGCGCTACCAAGCTGCGCCACACCCCGAAAAGAAAACTGCCCATGCACAGCGTATATGCCGAGCAATAACCTTGCCGAATCATCATAGCTGAGGAGCGTTGCTAAAGAAAATCGGCAGTCAGTGAGCGGCCAAAAGCTGCAGCGCAAAGCGCCGTCTACATATTAATCACATCTATCTGAATTGCTTCAGGCGCACACCACGTGCGCAGTGGCACAAAAGGCGAGGTGCCTAGACCAGCTGATATGTGCACCCAAGTGCGGGCGGGAGAGGGGGCAGTAGATTCACTAAAAACAGCATCGTTCTTGACGTATGCAACGGAGTGCGAGGAAGTACTAGGACCTGCCGTCTGCGCAGATTCGGCAACAATCACGGCGCCGTTCCCTTTGATCGGGGAGATGTGCTGCGGTGGCCATGCAAATAGCCCAGAAGCTAGGCGGGGAGGAAGATCGCAGTTGGTAACGAGTGCATGGTGCCCAGGTAGGCATACTTGGCCTCCATGCGTGTGCCCCGCGAAGATCAGTTCGCACCCATCAGCTGCCATGCGGTTGAGCACATGTGAATAAGGAGCATGGGTGACGCCAATTGTGAGCTGAGCAATCTGTTCGCTAGTTTCATTAGGGCCACCAGCCTCCGGTGAGAGGGCTGGCTGCTCGGGTTCAGACAACGGCTCGGGATATCGGTCTAATCCCATATGCGGATCGTCTACCCCGATGGCGTGCACAGCAAAATTAGCGATACGGAGTGTGGCGCGGGTATTGGTGAGGTTCACGAATCCCAGTTCTTCTAGCGCTGCTATGAGTTTAGCGGTGGCAAGTGGTTGGTGCTTGCCACTTTTGCCACCGATAGGGGCACAATCCTGCCCATCGTTATCCTGCCCATCGTTAGAATTGCGCACAAGATATCGCAGCGGATTGCGGAATCGTGGGGAGAAATAATCGTTAGAGCCGCATACGAAGATCCCGGGCACGCCATGGAAAGCGCGAAGCGCTGTAATAAGCGGTTCGATTGCGGCATCTTCAGAGATTAAATCACCTGTTATCACCACTAGATCAGGGTTGATCATGGAAAGATGCCGCGTGAACTCTAAAAGTTTTTTGTGGCGCGCTAAGGCGTGTAAATCTGATAGGTGCAAAATCCTCAAGCCTGGAGCGCCGCTGAGAGCGGAAAAGCGTGGAATCAGCACGCTGCGGCGGCGTAGTACGTAGTGGCGCGCGTGGAGATAGGCCGCCGCTGTTGTACCAATGCCTACAGCACACGTACTAGCTGCTGCTATGGCAGCCCAGGCGGCGCGCTGCACCGTTAAGGCCTCGCCTTCTTGGGGCTGGGAGCTTTTCCGGCAGGTTTGCTCTCTGCTGCGGGTGGCATAGACACCGTGAGCTCGATAGTGGTGCCAAGCTCTGCTTGGCCAGTGATCGACTGTCGCAGCACTGTTTGATCTTGCTTTCCTTCGAGAGTGCCTTTAGCAGAGATGGCAAATCCGGCTGCTCGGAGCCGCTGTACGGCTTCAGTATATTTTGTGCCCACCACATTGGGAACATCGGCCTTAGGTGGTGCCGGTGGAGCATCTAATTTTGTGGCTCGGGTGAACTGCAGTGCTGGTTCTCCGCTCAGCGCGTTCGTCATGTATTCGCGGAAAATTGGGGCCGGAATCGAAGAACCATACACTTGGCCGTAATATACGCCGTTGAAAGACGTGAAGTTTAGGGTGCGCTCGGAATCTTTGTGGCCGAGCCACACGGCTGTGGCAAGTTGGGGAGTGTAACCAGCGAACCACACATTCTTTGATTCATCGGTGGTGCCAGTTTTCCCTGCAGACGGGCGATCGGGCAGCCCGGCGGCAGCTACTCCTTGTAACACGCTGGTGGCCTGCCGTGCCACTTCGGTGTTGATTGCCTGGGTGCAGTTTGTTTTATTGGTACCGATCAGCTTGCCAGTGGAATCTTTCACCTCGGTGAATGTGATGGGATCACATCGCTTGCCATCGGCAGCGAGTGTGGAGTAGGCCACGGCTGTGGAGAGTGGAGTGACGGAGTTGGTGCCAAGCACCATTGCTGGCACCGATACCATTGGAAGGGGTTGGCCTACCTGCGTTTTGGTGGCTTTAACCAGCGGATCTTTCTGAACGTCTGCTTCAGTGGTGATTCCGCCGCGGCGCACACCCATGGCGTTTGCTGTTTTCCAAATATCGCACAGGTCTAGCTTGTTAGCCATTTCGGTGTATCCCACGTTGATGGATTGAGCTGTGGCAGTGCGCACGGAGGCATAGCCTTGGCCGCCTCCCTCGGAGTTTGAGGGATTGAAGTCACTCACTTGATCTGGGAAACACGAGTTGGTCCACGATGACGCCGGGAACATGCGCGGGTTAGTGTTCACTCTTTCATAAGAGCTGTGATCTTTGGCAAGCCAGGTGACGAGTGTGAACATCTTAAACGTTGAACCAGACTGGAACCCCACGCCGCCGCCTTGATCCTGACCAACTGTGAGATTGATCGTGGTGCTTCCGGGATCTGTTTTAGTGGGTTCGCCGTAGGTGGTGTTTTGAGTCATGGCCACCACCTTGCCGGTGCCTGGCTCAACTGATACTAGTGCTGCTTGAGCGCCAGAAGCATCATTAACGGCCACGCGCCGGGTGATGGCATCGAATGCAGCTTGCTGATCTTTGTTTTTCAGAGTGCCAATGATAGTGAGGCCGCCGCGATACAGCCGGTTAGCACGCTCAGCAGAAGTTTTGCCGAGGAGATCAGACTTGAGAAGATCGTTCACGACAGTGGCACAGTAGTGGGCGGAAATCCCTGCTGCGGCGCAGCCATTTTTGCTCGGAGTGATCTTTAGCTCGCTCTTCATCGGAGTTTTCACAGCCTCATCGTGCTGGGCTTTAGTGATATAGCCTTGTTTCAGCATTTTAGCTAGCACGAGGTCACGGCGCTCTTGGGCTCCTTGTGGGTTCTTTTCTGGATTCCAATAGTTTGGAGCTTGGGTGAGAGCAGCGAGCGTGGCAGCTTGTGCCACTGTGACGTCTTTTGCATGGCGGCCAAAGAAATACATAGACGCCGATTCCACGCCCCATTGAGAGGGGCCAAATTGTGCAATGTTGAGATAACCGGTGAGGATTTGATCCTTGCTCTCTTTGTTTTCAATGGCGACGGCGTATCGCGCCTCATTGAGCTTACGAGCTAAGGAAGTTTTGGTGGCGGCATCGATTTTGGCTTGATCTCCGGAGATGCGCCCCTCCTCTAAAAGAGCATTTTTCACGTATTGTTGGGTGATCGTGGATCCACCCGCGAGGTTGCCACCCGTGATGTTGTTCACTATGGCGCCCACGATTCCTTGAGCGTCTACACCATTGTGCTGATAGAAGCGCTGATCTTCTACGGCCACGGCAGCATCTTTGATGAATTTTGAAATCTGCTCGCTGCGCACTACTATGCGATTTTCGGCGTAAAACGTTGTGATTACAGCGCCGTCAGCAGAAACGAGAGTGGATTGCTGGGAGGGCTGAGTGAAATCAATATCGGTAGGAAGATCCTCAAAGAGGCCAGTGAGGGCATTTGTGGTGGCGCCAGTGGCAGCCGCCACTGGAATCGCTGTGGCAGCGAGCAGTGCCCCACCTGTGGCGCACAGCAGCACAAACAGCAAACATGCTCCAAGCAACTGGCCTACGGTGACGTTTCGTTCAGTCGGCGCTTCTTTCATAACAGCCAGAATACTGCCTTGTGAGTTGCTTGCGCGAGAGATATTAAAATCACTCTGATTTCAGCCCAAAATCACATTTGTTATGGCACGATGTGAGTTTTTTGATGCTGGTGAGTACTATGGAAGTGACGGACGTCACGATGTGGGTGTATTTGAAAAGTATTGACAGGGGAAATATCCGCACAATGTGGCGTGAGTGTATAAGAAGGGGCAGGCATGAGTTTGGTGTATGAGGATCAGACGTGGGCGGCACAGGCAGCCTGCGCTGGGGCGGACCCCGATTCACTGTTTGTGCGCGGATCAGCTCAGCGGCAGGCGCGGCAAGTGTGCCTTTCGTGTGTAGTACGGCTTGAGTGCTTAGCAGATGCTCTCAATTCAGCCACAATGTTTGGAGTGTGGGGTGGCCTCACAGAGCGGGAGCGCCGTGCTCTGATGCGGCGGTATCCGAATGAGCGTGATTGGCTGCGGCGGCTCAACACATCAGAAGAACCACTCGCTGTGGATTTACGCGCTGGGAGAGTGCCGCGGATATCGGGCGGGCGCTGAAGCGCTCAGATCGCGCCTACTGCGGATCTGCAGCTGTTAGAGGGAGCCGTCCGCTGTGGGCACAGTGTGTGTAGAGCGTCATAAATGGGCTATCCTGCTGCGGCCTGTGCGCTCGGAAATGGCAGCCACCAGGAGGCTACAATATGGCTATGAGCAAATGGGAATACGCCACAGTGCCACTGCTGGCACACAATACAAAGCAAATCCTTGATCTGTGGGGAGAAGATGGCTGGGAGCTAGTGCAAATTGTGCCTGGCCCGAATTCAGAAAGCCTAGTGGCTTATCTGAAGCGCCCTAAAGCAGATTCTTGAAGTGAACAATTTGTTGCAAGCATTAGCTCACCGCTGGTGAGCTAATGCTGAAAAGAGTGGTTGGGGTGCCCCCGCAGGAAACGGTTGCACCCCAACCACACTTATATAGCGGCTACCACAGGCTTATTTTTGCTGTGGCAGCCACAAAG
>JALELI010000021.1 GCA_022768785.1 Arcanobacterium sp.
ACTTCATGTGGAGCATTTTCTGGCAAGCCGCGATCAGTGAATTTCGCCCCCGTGGAATGTGAAAATTCACGAGCTACTCCACGCATCGAGAAACAGTAGCCACGATCCGGCGTCACGTTGATCTCCAGCACATCTCCGCCCAAGCCGAGATAGCCCATTGCGTCTGCCCCCACCGGCGGCAGCCCCTTTTCCTCTGCTTCGGAATCTGAGTGCGCCAGCACAATAATGCCGGTGTGATCGTCTCCCAAACCCAATTCGCGCGCTGAGCAGATCATGCCATCGGAAAGGTGCCCATAGGTTTTGCGAGCGGCAATCTCAAAATTCCCCGGCAGCACCGCCCCTGGCAGCGATACAACCACATAATCGCCTGCTTCAAAGTTGTGGGCGCCACAGATAATTCCACGGCTGGCGAGCTCAGAGGGCTCTTTGCCAGTGCCCGGAGCATCGTTGTGCTCTCCCACATCTACCCGGCAGTAGTTAATCACTTTGCCATTACTCTGCTCTTTAGCGCTGCGGGTGAGCACTTTACCCACCACAATCGGGCCGGTGATCTCGGATTTGTGGATTTCTTCTTCCTCTAATCCCACCCGCACTAAATCTGCAGCCAACTGCGCCGCTGTGAGATCAGCAGGCGCAGCAACGTGATCCGCTAGCCAATCAATCGGAACGAATGGCATTATGCACCTCTTCCTGTTGTGCCGAATTGGAGGCTAAAGCGCACATCGCCCTCCACCATATCGCGCATATCACCAATGCCGTGGCGCAGCATCAACGTGCGCTCAATTCCCATGCCGAAAGCAAAACCGCTATACACTTGCGGATCAATGCCCGCATTGCGCAACACTTCCGGATTTACCATGCCGCAGCCGCCCCATTCGATCCACCCAGGGCCGCCTTTCTTCAAAGGGAACCACAGATCCATTTCCGCGCTGGGCTCTGTGAATGGGAAATAGCTCGGGCGCAGACGAGTTTTCGCCTCTGGCCCAAACATCGCTCTCGCAAAATGATCAAGGGTGCCCTTCAGATGCTCCATCGTGAGCCCTTTATCCACAGCCAGCCCCTCCACTTGATGAAACACCGGGGTGTGCGTGGCATCGAGTGCATCGGTGCGATACACCTTTCCTGGGCACGCCACATAGACAGGGGCACCGCGGGAGAGCAGCGTATGGCTTTGCACCGGTGAGGTGTGCGTGCGCAGCACCAGACCCGTGGTTTCAGTGAGGGTATCGCTCTCCGAAGCTCCCACCCGTTCATACCCCGCCACATAGAAGGTGTCTTGCATCTGCCGCGCCGGGTGATCCGGGCCAAAATTGAGAGCGTCAAAGTTGAACCATTCGTGTTCAAGCTCTGGTCCCTCAGCGATATCCCACCCCATGCCGATGAAGAAATCAGAAATATCTTCCATCAGCACTCCAAGTGGGTGCCGCGCTCCCCGAGGGTTGCGCTGAGTGGGAAGCGTGACGTCCACCCGTTCATTTGCCAGCATCTGTGCCTCGGCAGCGGCGTCAATCCGCTCCTGCGCCTGGGCCAACGCCGCTTGAATTTCCTTACGTGCCGCACCCATCAGTTTTCCTGCGGTGGGCTTATCTTCTTTGGCCAATGTTTTAATCGACGCATGCGCGTGGGTGATTGGCGCATTGTCACCACTGTGGGCCAGGCGCGCCGCCTTTAGCTCATCAGGGGTGCGAGCGGCAGCAAACGCCGCTTTCGCCTCCTGCACAGCTTGGGCGATGCCGGCCGCATCGAGAGGGCTCAGATCCATGATTACCTTTCCAACTTCGGATACCCCAATTCTAATTGTTTACTGTGACGCACGCGAAGAACGCCCGCATCGCGCTCCTTACTTTTTGAGAGGTACTATTTTTAATTGGACAGATTGGCGCAGTTGTGGCGGCAACCGTTAAAAATTGCGCTCACGATCCTCACTCACAACCGCTGAAAAGGAACTTAGATGCTGTTTGCAGAGGCTATTTTTATCGGAATCGCTGTGGGCCTGCTCGCTGGCGCGCTTGGAATCGGCGGTGGGATTCTCGCTATTCCCGTGCTAGTGTATCTGCTCGGCCAAGATCCCCACGCTGCCACAGCGGAATCGTTAGTGATTATCATCGTCACCTCTCTGGCAGCACTGCCTTCGCGTTTTAAACATAAACAAGTGCGCCTGGGCACCGGCGTTCTCTTTGGCCTGTGCTCTGCGCTCGGAGCCTTTGCAGGTACCCGGCTCAACGCGCTCGTAGACGGCAATGTGATGATGTACTGCTTTGCCGGGCTACTCCTTGTGGTGGCAGGAGTGATGCTCCGTAACGGGCTGAAGCAGCGCCAAAAAGAAGAAGAAATCCTCTCCTCAGGCACCACTGTAGAATCGCTCGACTCTCAGGAAGATGAGCACGAGCAGAAACTGAGTGTGAAAA
Source organism: Arcanobacterium sp. (assembly GCA_022768785.1). Classification (GTDB taxonomy): domain Bacteria; phylum Actinomycetota; class Actinomycetes; order Actinomycetales; family Actinomycetaceae; genus Arcanobacterium_A. The sequence continues at coordinate 2,409 of JALELI010000021.1, forward strand.
AATTGCCGATGTTTCTGCTCGTGGGCACATTTACCGGCGTAATGGTGGGATTCTTCGGCATCGGCGGTGGTTTTGCCATGATTCCGATCTTGGTGCTGGTGATGGGCTACTCTATCCGTGTGGCTGCCGGCACCTCGTTTATTGTGATCACAGTGGTGTCTGTGATCTCACTGTTGCTGCGTATTGGCACTCCGGTGCACATCGATTGGCTGATAGCCCTCCTGTTTGCAGTTGGCTCCGGAATCGGCAGTGCCGTGGGCTCACCGCTCTCCAACAAAGCTCGCGCCTCCACACTCACGTTTATTTTCGTTGCGCTGCTGGTGCTTGTTGCGATCTACACTACCGTCGTCACCGCTTTAAGCTAATTCACTCACTCTTCGAGAGCCGCGGTGGGCCCATCGCTCTTTCTCACCCACAACTTTCTCAATTATTTTCGCCTGAGTGGAAAGTAGGCATTGATAATGGCTAAGAAAATCAAAAGCGCTGGCGCTTTTGATATCCGCAATGTGATCGGAATTCTGATTGATATCTATGGCGTGGCGCTGGTGCTCATGGCGTTCTTTATGCTCCTTAGGGCTAACGCGGAAACCAGCGAGCCAAAGAATCTCGTATACAGCCTCTATGCAGGAATCGCCTTATTAGCGGTGTGTGCGGCATTTCTGCACCAGGCCAAGCTTCGCCTAGCGCTGGTGCCTGGCAGATACCAATCTCTTCAACACGCCGAATCCACTGCAGATAGCTCCGCACAGGCAGAATCTTCACACTAACTCGGAAAGCGTGCTGATCTCCGCGTGCAAAACTCGGAGAATGGCCCGCTAGAATAACGGCATTCAACTCGATAAACGGTATATTCAGCTCAACGCATTGCACACAGAGAGGTAACTCGCATATGGCACAGTACGAAGTAGAGCACAAAGCACAGTGGCTAACCACGCGCACAGATAGTGACGGCGCTCATGATGCTATCCAGGCGTTCACCACAGCGTATGGCACCCCGCCCGAAGGGGTGTGGGCGGCACCTGGCCGTGTGAATCTGATAGGCGAGCACGTAGATTATGCTGGAGGTTTATGCTTGCCGTTCGCACTCACGCAGTGCGCCTATGTGGCCGTAGGCCGTAATAATGACGGCGTATACCGGGTGGTGGACGGCAAGAGGCCCGAGCTTCCAGTGGAAATCGCTGTAGATACAGTGGGCCCAAAGAGCCCAGCAAACTGGACTGGCTACATCGTTGGCTCAATATGGGCGGCAGCGGAGGCCGGCCTTCTCAGCGATAATACCCCCTCGCATAAGCCCTCGCCGCAGGGCTTCAACATCGCGCTTTCCTCAGACGTGCCACTTGGTGCCGGGCTATCCAGCTCCGCCGCTATTGAATGTTCCACGGCCATTGCCGCGGTGGAGCTCTCCCAGGAGCGGAACATCACTGAAGAAGAGCGCGTGGCTTTGGTGAACGCCACAATGCGTGCAGAAAATGAGGTGGTGGGGGCCACAACCGGCGGTTTAGACCAAAAAGTTTCATTACTTGGGCGGAAAGACGACGCTCTCGCCATTGATTTTGGCACAGGCACCTATCGTCAGGTTCCTTTCCAAATTGCTCAAGCGGGGCTGGCTATCTTGGTAACCAACACCAACTCGCCACACTCGCTCAAAGACGGGCAATATGCCTCTCGGCGCGGGGTGATCGACGCGGTGGCCGCGCACGCCGGGAAAAAGCTTCTGGGCCTTGTGAGTAATCCCTACCACGAAGCCGAAGAGTGGGCAGCGGAATCTGTGCCAGAGGGCGTGAGCGCCGAGGAGTGGGCAGCCACTGTGCACCGGAGAGTGCGCCATGTGATTTCTGAAATCGCGCGCACAGAAAAAGCTATTCAACAGCTAGAAGCTGGAGATTTCCGGGCTTTCGGGGAATCTATGCAACGCTCGCACATCTCTCTCAAGCACGATTATGAGGTATCCACTCCAGAGCTCGACACCGTGGTAGAGATTGCACTCGCCCACGGCGCACTAGGGGCTCGCATGACGGGCGGTGGATTTGGCGGCTCTGCCATAGCTCTGATTGCGCATGATCGGCTCGCAGAATGTGCTGACGCTATCGCAGAAGCCTTTGCACAGCGTGGATA
>JALELI010000033.1 GCA_022768785.1 Arcanobacterium sp.
AAGGTGCTTCCAATCCTTGATGATCGAGTTTCCAAGCTAGTAAAGCTGCGCTGGGAAAAACTGAAAAGCCCCAGTGATTATCTGTTCTCGTCACCAGCGGCAGGTGATCCAACGGTGATCTGGAATCCTCGTAACAGAGATCGCAAACTAGCCGAAGTTTATAAAGAGATGGCGGCAGCTCTGGATCTTGCCATCTTCGAAGTAGAGCGTGGGCACTCGTGGCGCGCTATTGTAAACACTCTCACTAAGCCCTATGTCTCTGAAGATATACGCCTCATCCAGCTTGGTCACACCGCGGAAGTGTCACGTACTGCCTACACGGGGATCGTGGATCCAGACGCGATCGCAGACACATTCATCAAGGCCCTCAAGAAAGAGTGAAAGTTGCACACATAGTTGCACACATGTTTGTGAAATTAGATGTTTTTCAGTGATTTTGAATGAACACACTCATTGGCATTTTGGCTTGATAACGAGGGGAAAAGCCTACAAATAAGCCACTTCGTTAAAATAGCGTCGTTGGGTCAAGGGGTCGTGGGTTCAAATCCCGCTAGCCCGACCAAAAACGTTGATATACCAATAAAAAACGGCTACTACAGAAACGTAGTAGCCGATTTTTTATCCTTATGTCCGCACATATGTCCGCACATGTTTTCAGAACTTTAGATCGTACTTCGCTTAGAATCACCCGTTTTGAGGCTTGCGGGCGATTCTCTTATGCGGACGTTGTAGAACCATGAGGTAGTATTTCCGGAACTGAAATCTTCGGGCGCGAAAAGAGCAATCTCCCTTTGCTCATACGTTCGCTCATTAAATATGCACCTACTCGTTAAACGGATATTTACTCAGCGCGTTGTCGCTTGCTATTCGTGTTTTATCTGCTTGGCGGGAATATTTGTTGAAGTTTATTGATGTCGAGCAGATTTATCGAAAGACGAAAATAACGCAGACAAAATAGCATTTCGGCGCAGATTCAAAAGTGACATATGCCATAAAATGTAAAAAATCCAGCGGAGAGAGAGTAATTAATTTACTCTTGTAAAAGTAAAAAAACATAAAAAATAGATCAAATGGATTAATTAAAAGGTCAACTAATGGATTGATCGAGAGGTCAGTGCATGTTGGTTACAGGCTGTGTGATTGAAGTGTCGAAGTTGAATCTGTGCAGGTCGCATGGCGCAGTTAGCGGGGAGTAGCTCACGATAGCGAGCTGAAGATTCAATCGAATAGAAACCGAGAGGCAACAAATATAAAGCAAAATGCATATCAATGTGACGCTAAGACGGATACGTGGGCAGATAGCGTAGTACCCCAAGCAAACTCAAAAGTGTAGGGGATAGGCAAAATAGCTGCACAATACGCAAATAGTCGAGAAATAGTGGCAACTCAACTCAAAACAAGCGATAGCTCAGAAGATACCGCTTAAAAGACAAAAGAGCAGGGGAAAGAAACAAAATGCATAAGGTGATTGTGCTGCGTGTGGCGATAGCTCTCAGCGCAGTGTGTGCAATATTTGTCGGTTTCTTTGCCCCTGTAGCTCTGGCCGAGCCTGCTGCGCCAAGATCTGGAGTGAGTGCCGATCATGGATTGCTTTTGCTAACTTCCACGGGTGAGATTTTGCGCATGGCTGAAGACGGGAGCATATCACCGGCAGAGCCTTATCTACCAGCTCTTATTCCTGCGCGAGTTTTCCCGAATACGGATAGCACAACCTTCATTAAGAAACCAATTACCACTGCGAAAAGGCAATTGGGCACAAGCCGATGGGATCATGGTTCACTAGATGATCCTCAGAACTGGTATCAGATTACAGGCATTTCCTACAATGCATTAGGCAATGCCTCAGATGGCACGCTGTATGCAATGTTGCGCGTTACCAGTCACACAAGGCAAATAAACGGAGTTGTATACAGAGGTCTGTATCGAGCGTATAGATTGACTCCTGGAGATACCTATTGGCAGCCGTACGGTGCTGATTTTTATCTTCCGGCCGATACAGTTCCCCCTGAGAGCCAGCAGCCGCAACCGATTACCGCTGGTGCTGTTAGCCCAATTGATAATAAGTACTATTTTGGTTCTGCAGTGCAGGATCCGTGGGATCAGCAAACGTATTTTCATCTGTACCGTATGGAGCCTCAAAACGGATCAAGTTCTAGCGCTGATGCCACACCGGTATATGTTGGAAAGAGCCTCATACGGCCTGCATACAATTCAGAAGGTCAGCCCATTAGTTCTGCGGCTGGTGATATCTCGTTCACATCAGATGGCTCTCTAGTGATCGGTGCTTCTGTGCATGATAGAGATGGAGAACAGAGCCTCGTGCGCATGCAGGTGATCCGCAGAGATGTGCTCGCTGCCGCTGAAAACAGATTGGGCGGTGAACTATCGGCATTCTATCTACCTACTATCGCAACGCTGTATCGCACAGGCGAGTATTATTCCGCTTCATATGATGAAAATAAAGTGGAAGAAGCCTCTGGTTTTGCCACGTTAGCAGATGGTTCGCTAATTACTTCTCACAAAGGAAACCTCGGCCATTCTTATCTTTTGAAAGCAACTTATGACTGGCGCAACGCAACTACTCCTGGGAGTGAAGGAGCTGTTAGTTTGCCCTCAAAGATATTTGCGAAGATAGACGATTCGGAGCTTGCTAGCGAAACGTTGCCTTCTCCGTTCGATCAACGCAAATGCGTTAATTTCGCTCCTATCGGTGACGCCGGCTGGACGGATATGAACAGCTACGCCAGGTGCTACATCGGGCAAGATGGGAGAACGTGGCTGCGCTCACAGCAACTATTCAATACGGTTGTTGTCGATATGGCTGGGTCAATGGAGTGGATGCCAAGCGTTAAGCTGAAGAAAGATGTGACCAACCGCCGCATTAGCGATAGTGATCAATTCAAACTCGCTATCACAGCTGGAAGGGCTGATTTAACTTTCGATGAAGTGACAACTTCTGGAACTGCTACTGGTGTACAGACTGCCTCTGCAGGGCCGATTCCAGTAGCTGCGGGTACAACACTAACGTTTAGTGAAACGATTACTTCGTCTACTAATCTACATCAGTACAGACCCCAGTTTTCATGTGTAGATGGAAATGGGAAATCTTTTGCAGTGGAGCCAACTGTAACAGAGAGCAAAGCTAGCGCTTCGGTAACTGTGCCCGAAGATACTGCCAACGGCATTGATCTAACTTGCACATTCACCAACAAAGCTATAGTGACCCATAATCTGAAGGTCATCAAAGTCGATAGTACCCATGAGAACGGTGCTGAGCAGCTTCCTCCACTTGGCGGAGCTCAACTGAGGCTCTGGAAAGACAAAGACGGCAACGGGCAACTGGACGAGAACGTGGATACGCTAGCTCGAGCCGAATCCACTGTCCCAGTGCTCGATCAGAGTAACGATAGTCTCACCACTGGCAAAACTGGCCTAGCACTGTGGAAAGGCCTTGAAAGCGGGAAGTATCTAGTGGAGGAAGTAAATGCCCCGCATGGTTACAAAGAAAGTGCTCCGCTTGCCGTCACAATTGCTGACAAAGACGTTGAGGTAGTTCTGAAAAATAC
>JALELI010000004.1 GCA_022768785.1 Arcanobacterium sp.
GCTTAGCGTGGCCTCATCAGGGAAGCCTCGCACATTCCAACGTGGTGGCCATGCCGCTGGATCTGGGGCAATCCCCTGTGGCCATATTTCTCGCGCCACTCGTGAACGAATAGTGATTCGCACCCCATTTGGGTTTTCCCACGGGTGCGGAGAAGGCTCCCTAATGAAAGAAATGAAATCAGTGTCTGGAATCGAGCCACGAACGTCCATCGCATTCCATTCTGTAGCGCTCACTCGCTCACCAGAGTGCAGACGCCGAGGAACAAAACTCTTTAACTCGCCAAAATCTCCCCACTGTGGCAACACTTTCATCTGGGCATCGTAAATCGCCTGCCGAAAATTATCGCGCAATGTTCCGAGCACCTCCGCGAGCGCAGATCCCGGAAAAGGCACCCATTCTTTCCAACCGTCTGCAGCCACTGTATGTGGCAACGGGTACACAGCCTCTGGGCTACGGCGTTGCGCCAGTAAAATCTTGAAGAAATCCACCAGATGAGGATCTTCACTAAACACCACATAAAACTTAGTGCGTGCTGCAGGCACGAAAAGCGGGATATCGTTGGGGTGGCGCTCCTGCAAACGCTGCGCCACCTCCATCATCATCTCCACATCGCAAAACCATGAGAGCTCATAATTATCCGGTGCCAAAAACGTTATTACTTCAGCACCAGAAATTTTAGAAAGGCCAAGATCCACTGAGAGATGTTGATGCCCTACAAGCCGCCGCAACGCATTCACCGATTCCGCCAGTAGCCCTCCCACATCAGAAGGTGCCTGCTCCACATGAGAATAGTAGAGCGGCTGAATTGCATCAGGAAGATCCAATGCCAAGCCCACTCCCACAAAATCGGTGAGTGGCACATAGATCATCGAATCCTCTCCTTGATGAGAATTCACAAAATAATCTGCAGCTCTCACAATGGGCACAATCGTTGAATGATCAGCCATACGATCGCTCAGCAGCGAAGTAGGGTATGACGCCGTTTCCCTCGTGAGCTCCGGCTTGCGGTCGGTTTTTTTCTGGGTTTTCTCCACATCGGCAGGAAGAGTGCTGCCGCTGAGGGTGCTCCCGTCATCTGCAGCAGCACCCTCAGCACTCGCCGCACCGCCAGAGCGATGAACGCTAGGAGCTTTTGCCTGTGCCACACCGATACTGATTAATCGATAGAGCAATTCGGATCGCTCCGCCTCGGGAGCATCTTCTGCAATGAGCGCCCCCGGCCGAAACCGGAAAGTACGCCCATCTGGCAAGAGTATCTCTAGCCACTCTCCATCTGCAGAAACTATCGCATCAGAAAGATTCGGGTGATTAACCGCTTTTTCAAGCGCCCACTGCACAAACTCCATAGCTTTATTCTCGCATATTAGCTTTCTTCTTCGAGTTCACCCACCATCTCATACAGCTCTCCCGCTGTGAGTTGCGCTTTCTCGGCGGCTGAAAAATCATGCACAATCGTTCCTCGATTGAGCACCAACATGCGATTCCCTAACTCCAAAGCGTCTTTTAAGTGGTGCGTAATCATAAAAGCCGTGAGGTGTTTCACCTCAATGGTTTTCTTCGTTAGCCCCAGCACCACTTTAGCCGTCTTTGGATCGAGTGCCGCCGTGTGCTCATCGAGAAGCAGCAGCCGTGGCTCTTTCATCGTGGCCATCAGCAGCGCAATAGCCTGGCGTTGACCCCCTGAAAGCACCCCAATCTCCGTGTCTAACCGCTCTTCCAGCCCCAGGCCAAAAGGCGCCACTAGATCCTGAAATTCTTTCCGTTTTTCCTCGTTCATCGAGATCTTCAAGCCGCGGTTCTCTCCACGTTTCTGCGCCAGTGCAAGATTCTCGGCCACCGTCATACGCGGGGCAGTGCCCATCTTCGGATCTTGGAACACCCGCCCAATCAGAGCAGCACGATCTTCCTCGCGTTTTCCCGTCACATCAACGTCGTCAATCAGTACCCGGCCAGAATCCACTGGGATCGCACCTGAAATCACATTGAGTAGTGTGGATTTCCCAGCTCCATTTCCACCTACCACGGTGATAAAATCTCCGGGAGCCACATTGAGGCTTACATCTGCTAGCGCCTGAAAGGCATCTGCTGTGCGCTGGTGGAATGCCTTATTCACGTGCTCAAGAGTTAATACATTCGTCACTGTGCTCTCCCTTCTGTGCTTTCTTTTATGTCTGCCGCGCTCTGCACTTTCTCGGCATTTGCTCTAGCAGTGCCTTGAGCATTAGCTTGCGGGCCCGCAATTCCTGAGAGATCTGAAACGTTCGTAGCATCTGGAATGTCTGCAGCGCTCGAAGCACCTGAGGCACTCGCAGCCACAGGAGCTGACGGCGCCACCTCAGGAGTAAAGAGCTTACGTTGCACCCTGCGCGTCTGCAGCCGCCGCGAGTATTGTTGCAAAGCCGGAATCGAGAGGCACAGCCCCAAGATAATCGCGGAAAACAGTTTGAAATGATCCGTATTAATCTTCAGCATCAGCACCCCAGCCAGCAGCAGGCGATACACCACCGAGCCGAGGAAGATCGTGAGCAAACGCACCGGCAAGCTCACATTTTTCACCAGCACCTCACCAATAATGATTGCAGCCAGGCCAATCACAATTGATCCCACGCCCATTGAGATATCGGCGTAACCGTTGTCAGTGGCCACGAGATAGCCCGAAAGAGCGATAAGGCTGTTGCCCATCATATAACCGAGCATCATCATTTCAGCAGAGGGAATCCCCAGCGCATTCGCCATCACGGGATTATCGCCAGTGGCAATAAGCGCCTGCCCCATATCCGTGCGGAAAAAGAGGCCGAGGATCACCACCACCACAAGAATCACAACAATGCCGATGAGCAGTGTATCCACATTGCGCGGTAGATGTAGGCCAGAGATCATCGATTTCAGCGTGAACTGAGAGGAAATTGAGATGTTGGCTCTTCCTAGAAACACCAAATTCACTGAATAGAGGCCAGTCATTGTGATGATGCCTGCAAGCAGCGAATTGATGTGCACACGAGTGATGAGTAACGCCGTCACCGCTCCAGCCGCAGCTCCCATGAGCAGCGCCACGAGCCCTGCAAGCAGTGGGTGCATGCCCAACAAGAGCAACTGTGCCCCGGTGGCAGCCCCAAGTGTAAACGAAGATTCCGTGGTGAGGTCTGCCTCATTGAGCACACGGAACGTGATATACACGCCGATGCCCATGATCGTCCAAATAGCTCCTTGCGAAAGAGCCGAGAGCAGAATATCCACTGTGCCTCCTACTTCTTCACGTTCTTCACAGGAGCCATATCAATAGCTTCCCGCATGACGGCAGGCGGAATAGTGATTCCCAGTGCTGCAGCTTGTGTGCCGTTCACAAACTTGTTGGAGGCGGTACTCACTTTCACGGGATAGGTGGATAAATCCGCCCCTTCAATCACATCGGCAACCACATCTGCCGAATCTGCACCCCACAAATACTGGTTCAGCCCTACCGTGGCGAGGCACCCGGCTTTCACCATGGCATCAACCGTGGGGTAAAGGCCCACTTTATGTGCCGTCGCAGTGGGCACAAGCGTGTCGAGCGAGCCAGCAATCGTGTTGTCTTGCGGAAGATAGATTGCATCTACCTCAGTGGCAAGCTGCTCAGCCACTTGCTTGAGGTCATTAGTGGAAGTGATTGTGGCTTCTTTCAGCGTAAACCCTTCACTCGGGGCAATTTCCCTAATGCTCTTCACTTGCTGCACAGCATTTTGCTCTGAGGTGTTGTATAGAACGCCAAGTTTCTTCACAGTGGGTTGCAGCTGTTTAATGAGTTCCAGCGTGGCCGCATTATTGTTTGCATAGGTGGCTCCGCTCACTAGTTTTCCTGGGTTTTTCAAGTCTTTCACCAAACCTGAACCCACGGGATCAGAAACTCCAGCAAACACCACTGGCACCTCGCCCTGAGCTGAATTCATTAACGCCTGAGCGGCTGGGGTAGCCACTCCAATCAAGAGATCTTTCCCGGAAGCCATAAAATCATCAGCGATGGTTTTCAACAGGTTCTGATCTCCTTGACCTTGCTGATACTCAATCTCCATATTTACGCCGTTGATGTACCCACGCTTCGCCAACTCATCGAGCACACCATAGCGAATGTCATCGAGTGACGGGTGCTCCATAAATTGCAAGATCCCCACCTTGAGCTTTGGGCCATGCTTGAGCAGTGGATTCTTCGGATCGAGCTTTTTAGCTTGGCTAGCAGCAGCGATCCTCTCTGCTCCCACCGGTTTGTAGCTCGCCGGCACTAAATCATTACCAGTTGTTGCTCCTGCTGGGGCAGCAGCTGATTTGGGTGCCGCCGCCGCAGACCCCGCATTTTCAAGCTCGTTGAGTCGCTGCAGTGACGGCATCACGAGCAGCAGCACGAGCAGTGCTCCCACTAAAAACGATCCAATCGCGGTTATCTTTTTCATTATCCAACCCTTATTACTCAATCTTCCTCAGTGCTTATGCGCTCGGCCTATGCGTTCAGCGCCCGCGCCAAGCGCTAATTCTCTGCCACCGCTGTTGCGCTATATGAATTTGTGATTATCGTGCAGTTTCCAGCTGGTCTCTCGAGAGTGGCTCTCCAGGCAGCCACCCTCTTGAGTGGCTAGCTTCCTCAGAGGCCGCCAGCTCCTCAACTGGCTCTTTCCTCTCCGCTGGCCGCCTGGCTCACCCAAGCTCGCCCAAGGTAGGCATGAAAAAAGCCCTCACGCGATCGGAGGGCTCAGATTTCTGAAGCGAATTCATTTGTTGCCGCTGCACGATCACTCACCTTGTGCGATCTGTACAGCCGGAAACTGGCTCAGCTAGGCAGACCGCCAACCAAACCAGCTACGCCAACGCGCAACCATCGTGCATTCACGAACCATGCTCGCTTCCTTTCTCTATGTTGATAAGAACATAGCAGGGGCACTGGAGGAGTGCAAAAAGGGATTCACATTGTGAACATAGTGTGAACAGCTGGCTACTCGGCCCTCTGGATAGCTCTAGCTCTTTAGCTCCAGCAGATATCTACCGTCTGATACTCACACCTAATGCCCACAATAAAAACGACCCGGCAGGATAAAAATCAACCACCGAGCCGAATCGCGCGCCAGAAGGGACTCGAACCCCCAACCTTCTGATCCGTAGTCAGATGCTCTATCCATTGAGCTACTGGCGCATTTTATTCATTTGTGAACGAGCTCTATCTTAGCGCGTTGAACCACTCCAACACCAAACTCGCAGTGAGTGGCAGTTGTTACATTGCACAGCTGTCGCGCTGCACGCCCTAATCCCGCGCTGCGGAGGCTAAGGGATTCGAACCCTTGATACGGGGTTACCGTATACCGGTTTTCAAGACCGGCTCATTCGGCCACTCTGACAAACCTCCTATTAAAAACGCAGCGCCTAAAGCACTGCGTTTTCAGCGGAGACGGAGGGATTTGAACCCTCGAGCCGCTTTTGGGCGACTACTCCCTTAGCAGGGGAGCGCTTTCGGCCACTCAGCCACGTCTCCACGCACTCACCGGTGCTCTCGCACCACCAAGGCACATTAAGAATAGCGGAAAGGAGCACCGCTGTGCCAACTCCATACTAACAACTCACATAGCGCTCGCACATGGCGGCTATCACTTCTGTGCTGTCACACCGCCGCTCTTGGGCATACCCGTGCCATCGCCGTCATTAGTATGACTACCCTCCTTGGCAAGGCGCGGCTGTTCTCCCTTTTCACCCGCTGCATTTTTTACCCGTTTTCCGTTCCCAGCAGAATGTTGCTTCTTCGCCGCCGGCAGTTGCCGTACTGCATTAACCAGTTGGCCAAAGGTGAGATCTGGGATATAGGCGTGTGAAACAGCCAATCCAATAGCAGGCAATCCCAGCTCATCGCGATAGCACAGATACCACTCGTGGTGCTCTGGCTGGAATTTCTTTTTGAAGCTAGCGAGCGAACGGAATCCGTAAAGTGGCTCCATTGCACTACCCACGGCATCGAGCATTTTCAGGAGCGGGCCTGACGTTTCTTCAGTTTTACTATGACTGAGTGGCGCCCCAGAGAGCGACACCCACTGTGCTCCACGGCGATGAGCACTCACCCATGCCTCAGCAATCAAGAAATCCACCACTGGCCGGAATCCATTGGCATCTCTCCGCATGAAATCGAGGATCCACCCCTGTACGGTGCCCTCTATATACACTGGCAACCAACTCGTAGCCCCCTGCACGTGGTCGTTATTATCCACAGCCAGCACAAGATGCACTTCAGGATCGTTGAGTGTGTCTACCCCACCGAGCGTGAACCCCATTTCTGGCAATGCTTTCTCACTCACCCACTGCTCTGAAAGAGCCACGATATCGGCCTGCATCGAGGGGCTCAGCTCCGCCCATGTGCCCTCTACGATCCGAATTCCTTGCTTGGCAGCATGATTTCGAGCAGTTCGAATATCTTGGAATTTTTTGCCAGTGAAAGCGGGCTCCACGCTCGCATCGAGCACTGATTCCTCAGCCACCTGCACAGATCGCCAACCGTTGCTCTCTCTTCCCTGCGCAAAACTCGCACTCACGGAATACCAGGCCACACTCCAGCCCATGCTAGTGGCATAGTCTTCAAAACGTTGCGCCACTGCCTGTGCCTGGTCCATGTTTTCCACGAGCACCGGCCCACCGAGCGTCACTGCCACTAGCGAATACAACCGGAAAGCCACATAGCCTTCGCCCTCTGGATCAAACCAATAGTGGTTGCGCGGCCAAAGCGTCATCCAGGAGACATGATCGCCCGTGCCCTGCATCAGCAATCCGCGCGCATGCTGACGATTCAAGGCTTCTTCACTATCCGGACTAGAGCGCAGCACCACAATGAGTGCCGCCATCACCACCAACCAGAAAAGAATGCCCGGCCAGAGGAACACCACTCGCGCCATAGCAGTGTGCGGGAAAGCCGGAATATGCAAAGAGAGCGCTAATGCCGGTGGGATAAACCGCATCGCTGTGCTTGAAACTATCTGCCCAAGTGAAAGAACGGGATCAAACTGCCCCCGCACTAGCCATGCCCCAATCACCCAGATAGCTGCCGAAGCCACCGCCACTCCCAGTACTCGCAGCAGAAAAACTTTCCGCGCTTTATGGCCAGTGTGTACCACAAAATCTTTGCGAGTGGCCATGAGCAACCCTATGAGCACCACCCACGGTAGCCCAAAGAGCAGCACCACTAATATCAGGCTCAGTGCATCACTTGGAGCCACGGAATATATTTCCAACGCGATAGCAACCAGTGTGAGCACTGAACCAGCAAGGGTAAACCAGTGAGCAAGGCGCCGACCTTTAGTGAGCCCCCACGCACTCACTATCATGAGCCCTAACGGCAGCTGGTTTGCCAAAAAACCACTGATTCCAATATGCCCCGAGAGATAATGGGCATTGATACACGCCCGCGAAGCCCGGTTAATTGCGCAAAGTTCCTGCACCTGCGAAGCACCTCCGTGCCATGCAAAGAGCGTGGCCGGGGAGAAGATCCCCGTTGAACTCGGATTCACCGAGGCGAAAATGGGGCCTAAAAATACCGCAACAGTGATCACTGCCAGCGCGATTCGGCGCTCTCTCGGAGAGCGCAAAATCCGCATCGATACTGTAGCTCTATCTGCAGAACGGCGCCGCAAAAATGCTGAAGCTGCTAAACCAAACACCGCTCCTGAGAGCACGATCGCGTCTCCCAGCGTGCCGGCATATAAAATGCGAGTGACGGCGTATACACCAATGGCAAGACGGGTGCGCGATCTCCATAGCGATGGCAGAGTGCCGCTGGCATAAGCCACCACTCCTACGAGCCAGAGCGGAGCTAACACTCGCGCTGTTTCAAATTCTCCATCAGACAGCTCTAAAAATTCAGCGAGCAGTGCGAAGCCAGTTCCGCCAGCTATGCCCAGTACTTGGCTCACCAATGCCGCGAGCGCATAGTGCACCGATCCGAGCCGCCGCTCACTCAGCGCGCCAAAGATCGCCACTGCAGCGGTGGCCAGGAGTAAACCTGCAAAGTTGGCGGCGGTGAGACCGCTCGTGAACACATGGGGCCAAGGATCTGCCACAGAATAGCCCAGCTCCCGCATCAAGCGCCACGGCCATTTCCCGTGGGTAATCACACTCCCCCCAATCCACAGCCCCCACATGAGCACGATGAATCCGAGTGAAACTGGGTTTCGCCGGCAATATGCACGCATCTGTTACTTCTCCTCAATCGCTCGAGCTGCAAGGGGGAGGTTCTCTTTCAATGCTTCTCTCCACACCTGGAAGCTATGTGCCCCTGGGATAATTTTCAGCGAAGCATCAATCTGAGCTTCGCGGCTGAGTTTGTAGAGGTGTTTGAGCGCAGAAACCGAAGCGAGATCTGCCCTGCCCGCCACAAATACCCCCTGCATTTTGGGATATGAATTTTTGCTGAGCAAATGCGCAGGATCAATTTCGGCAAAGGCCTTTTCAGAACCTCCAAAAAATTCTTTCACTGTGGCTTTATGGCTGCCGATCGTGGGCTCTTTCTGGCCCGAAAAATTCATAAAGGCGCCGTAAGCAGTGGGGTTGTTTGTGACAATCTGCAGCGAACAAGTGCCGCCATAAGAGAGGCCACCAATGGTCCACGTGGATTGATCGGGATTCACGCGAAAGTGCGCGGCAATTCCAGCCGGAACATCAACAGCTAGCCAGGTATTCACTTTGCCGAGCGGGCCATCTACACACATCGGATTTTGAGTGCGAGAGCCGGTGCCATCCACACTCACTACGATGGGAGAAAGACCATGATGCGCACGTTGGTATGCGTCAAGTGTGGCAGGCACATCACCCACTCCGAACCAATCTTCTGGAGATCCTGGATTCCCCGCGAGCAGCACCAACACCGGTAACTTCACATCAGATGAAAAATAGGCTGGCGGCACATATGCCACCGCTGGACGGTGGGGAAATCCCGATGCAGTTGCCTCCCAATCAAGTGTGACGATCGCTCCCCGAGGAGCAGATTTTGTGGCAACGAAAGTTTGATAATCCATTTGCTCCGCTGCCACTTCTTGATTGAGCGAACCAATCACTGGGTAGAGGTAAAACACCTGGTTGAGCAAGCCCAATGAGCCCAGCCACGCCACCAGCGCAATGCCGAGGTATACCCAACGCTGCCCACGCATCGTGAGCACTGCAAAGGTGGGAATTAGCGCCAAGTAAATCAACAGATAGGTTTGCAACGGAGTGGAATCCGGAAAGGGATTCCACCACACCTCCATCACGAGGAAGATCAGCAGCCCCAGTGTGCTCGCTGCCCCAAAAGCTGCCAGAAAACGAAACACCCCATGCCGCGCTACGACCACGGCTGTGAGCAGCGAGAGCGCGAGCAGCACGATAAAAATAATGAGGGGGATCTTGCCCACTAATGGAATTTGCCGAATTTGTTCTGCCATATTGTTGCTCTCCCACGCTCACTTCTGCCGCTTTAACCGCAGCTCTTCAAACCACTGCTGCAGCCGCTCGCACGCCTGCGTATCCAGCACTCCACCAATCACTTCCACGGTGTGCGCCAGCCGTTGATCGCGCAACACATCGCGCACCGAACCTGCCGCTCCCGCCTTCGGATCCCATGCCCCAAAAATCACTCGAGAAATTCGGGCGTTCACAATGGCTCCTGCACACATCGTGCATGGCTCGAGATTCACCACAAGAGTGCACCCCGAGAGATTCCACGATCTCCGAGCATGAGCAGCTGCTCGCAGTGCATTAATCTCAGCATGCCCAGTTGGATCTGCATCTCGTTCCCGGGTGTTGCAGCCCTCTGCGAGCACCCCGCCAGTTTCATCGATCACAAAAGCTCCAATAGGCACATCTGCCCAGGTGGCTGCCTGCTCTCCGATTTCTATCGCGCGGCGCACTAGATTTTCTCGCGCTTCAAACACGCCCAATATTCTATGCAACCACTCTGAAAAATCACCTAGTGTCTACAGCAGAATCACGTTGCAAGTGCATAACGCCAAGGCACGGTGTGGTCACAATGCGCCGCTTACCT
>JALELI010000058.1 GCA_022768785.1 Arcanobacterium sp.
CGCCATTGCGTGCAGGAGGGATCATCAGCCAAACGATCCACGACCATCCGCACCGCGCGATCCTTAAACTCTTGTGAATACCTTCTAGGCATGTTCCTATCCTCTCAAAAACAGGTAGGAACAAAACCCAGGACGCTTCAATTTGTCCTTTACCCCAAATCCGAGCATTACTCAAAATGAAAGAAGACGGGACAATCCCGTCTTCTTTCACATAAATGTGGAGCATAGGGGATTCGAACCCCTGACCTCTTCCATGCCATGGAAGCGCGCTACCAACTGCGCCAATGCCCCTCGGACTGTTTTATGATACTCATAGCTAGAAAAAATCTCCAACCTGAGCCTCCGGGATATAGGTGTGATATCTCACGCCCGCTCGCCGTCACAGCTACTCACTACAGCGCCCCGAACGCCGCACTTTCCTCATTTCTAGCCTACTAAGCCTCATTCACGTGAGATTCAATCAAATTCGTAACAGCAGCCCAACGGTTATAAGCCACCACACGCCAATAGGGCGCCGCATGCTCATGCGGTACTAGCATCGCCCAGTGGCAATTATCCACCACACGCAATCCCTGCCATTCAGAAGGATTAAAGCCTAAAAGGGTGCTCACTGCACAGGTGATCGCTCCCCCGTGGCTTGCGAAAATTATCGTTTCCTCGCTACTGGTATCAGATGCGGCAGCCACAGCTTCCGCAATACACGCCGTCATGCGCTCTCCGCAGGCTTGGCGAGTTTCAATTCCTAATCCAGGCTCATGGCCCGCCACCCATTCTTGCCACTGGGCAGGCCACTGCTCGTGGATCTCATCAGGGCGCAGCCCTTCCCAAATGCCATAGTTACGCTCTTGCAGCCGCTGATCTACCACCGGTTCAAGGCCCGTGATCTCCGCGAGCGCACTGGCGCTCTGGCGCGAACGTGAGAGCTGCGAACAATAGAGGCGCGTGGGTGCTAGCTGAGCTAGCTCTTGCGCGGCAGCGTGAGCTTGACGAACTCCCACAGCGTTCAATGGCACATCAATTGCACCTTGAATCCGAAAATTCTTATTGGCGTCGGTCTGCCCATGCCGCCACAAAATAATTCGTTTGAGTGCCATGCAGATCAATTCCCCAGGCTTGAGAAATCAAAGTACTGTGCCAACGGAGATGCCTCTGCGTCTGGTGTAGCGTGAATGTCGCTTGGCAGTTCGATCAGTGGGCAATCAGCCCACAGCTTCTCCAGAGCGTAAAACTCCCGATCAGCATCTTGCTGCACATGCACCATGATTTCTCCAAAATCGAGCAGCACCCAGTGTGCCTCTCCATCGAGGCCTTCTCGGCGGAGCCGGGGGTGGCCGGCACGCTCCACAGCCTCTTCAACGGCATCAACAATCGCACGCACTTGGCGTTCAGTGGAGCCGGATACCACCACAAATGCATCAGTGAGCACAAGCCGCTCTGAAACGTCGATGGCAGTGATAGATGTTGCTTTTATTTCTGCTGCAGCACGCGCCGCAATAATGGCCATGCTGATTGATTCTTCGGTGGCGCTCACGAGTTCCTTTCGTTGTTTTCAACTGCCAGCATACAAGAAAAACTGCTCTATACGCCGCAATAGCTGTGCAGCTGTGCTGTGATCTCAAGATGGGAGCTCTCACAAGCTCAGCTTGATCCCCGCAAATAGGGCCCCACGCACCTCTTCATGCGAGGCTATAGCAGAACTACAGCCAATAAGAGCTATAGAAATATGCCAGCACCGGCTACCGCAGCGTGAGCAATATCTGGAGCGCTCAGCCAAGTGGCTTTAATCCATGTGCCTCCAAGGTATCCGATAAGCGCGCCGATCGCGATCAGCAAGAGCAGCACAAGCCACCCAAATACCGGGGAGCCTTCGTTTGTATCTACAGTGACGACGCTCTCGTCAGCAGTTGGTGTGCCAGTTTTCTCGGGTTCTGCAGGGGCATTCACATCTGCTTCGTGTGCTATTTCAGCAGCCACAGATGCCGAATCTATCTCAGTGGTTTCGGCGGGATCTGCCGGCGCTTCGGGAAGTTGTGCAGCGTGAGCCGCCTCGCCACTAGCCTCGGCATCGTGATCTGCTGCTGTATCAGCCACTGTAGGAGCAGACTGTTCTGCAGTGGCCGCAGTTTCCGTGACGTCAGGTTCATCGGCCACTCCGGAGGCTTCTAGTTCGTCACTTGCCTCTAGTTTGCCACTTTGCTCGGCTTCCACAGCGGGTTGATCAGCGCTTGGCACTTCGGCAGCTGAAGCCGTCTGCAGCTCCTCAGGAGAGTTCGATTCAGCAGTTTCCTCAGCAGTTTCCGCTTCGGCAGCTGGAGTATCTGTATTATCGCCAGCGTCAATAGCGCCAGTAGCCAGACCTTGAGTAAACTGCTCCCCTATACGATCTTCGCCTGTACGCTGGATTAGACGCTCCTGGAGCGAATGTGAGGTGTCGGCTTCGTTGTCGGCCTCCACTGGCGGCTCACTATCAGCTGCCGCTTCGTCATCGGTAAACCGCTCAAACACCGACTTCCGTTCCAGCACTACTGCCGGGTGGGTTGGTTCACTTCCAGCGGCTGCCGCAGCCGCTGCCACGCCAGATTCTGGCGCTCCAGCCGCTGTGGCATTTGCCTCAGCAACCGCCGCTTTCTCGTCAGCCTCTGCCGAGCCAAAATCTTCAAAGAATGCACCAAAGCTAGTGTCTTCTGCAGCGTCTGCGCCTGCGGCACTCGAGCTCGCCTCGCTCGCGTTTTGTGGCGTATCGCCCGCCTTCGCGTACTCTCCATGCACGGCACCAGTGGCGCCCTCGGCATTCTTCGGCACAGCAGCAGTCTCTGACTGCGCCGCAGTGCCTGCATGCTCTGCTAGCTCATGGGTGGGAACTACAGATTGCCGAATCCGTTCTTCTGCCGCTTCGTTCACCCGTTCTGCTTCGCGCAGCTCACGGCGTGATGGGCGGCGCAGACGGAGCTCTTCTGTTTCTGTGAGCGATGGAGTGGAGGCATCACGCACAGTGAGTTCACCCATTTCGCGCAGTTGCCGCCGACTTAAGCGTGGTTCCTCACTCATTGTTGGTCCTTTCCAGCATGGTGTTTAACAAGTATATACCCCGTTGTGGTACTCTCCCACCACTGGAGCGAGTGCAGTGCTCTGAGCTTGTTCGGGCCGGTAGAGATGATACTTTGAAATGTATTGCACCACCCCATCGGGCACTAGATACCACACTGGCCGCCCTGCCCCTGCTCGAGTGCGAATATCCGTGGAAGAAATCGCGAGTGCCGGCACCTCCAGCAAATCAAAATTTTCTCGCGGCAACCCCGTGAGATCCAGCTGGTGCCCTGGGCGATTCACCCCCACAAAATGCGCTAATTCCCACAATTCATCAGGCTCTTTCCACCGCATAATTTCTGGCAGCACATCTGCACCAGTGATGAAAAAGAGATCTGCATCGGGATACTCACGGCGCAGGTCACGCAGCGTATCGATGGTATATGTGGTGCCGCCGCGCTCAATATCCACCCGGCTCACTGAGAAGCGTGGGTTGTTCGCCGTTGCGATCACAGTCATCAGGTATCGATGTTCTGCGAGCGTCACTTTGCGGTCTTTTTTGAAAGGCTGCTCTCCGGTGGGCACAAAAACCACCTCATCGAGATCAAATTCGTGCTGTACCTCCGAAGCTGCCACTAAGTGCCCGTGGTGAATCGGATCAAATGTGCCACCCATAATCCCGATACGCCGGCGGCGCTGTGGAGACTCCTGGTTGCGTTCTTGCCGAGCCGCTTGATAGCGCTCCCGTTTAGCCGCGCACATGCCCATTACCTTCCACAATCCACATTGTAGTGGTGATCTCGCGTAAACCCATCGGCCCGCGCGCGTGCATTTTTTGTGTGGAAATTCCGATTTCCGCCCCCATGCCAAACTCCCCGCCGTCAGTGAACCGAGTGGAAGCATTCACAGCCACTACGGCGCAATCTATCGCCTGTGTGAATTCTTGAATCGCGGAGTAGTTTTCACTCACAATCGCCTCTGTGTGCCCGGAAGAGTATCGCGCGATATGCTCGATCGCCTCAGCTTCACTCGCCACCACTTTGACAGCGATTTCTTTGGCGAGATATTCAGTGGCCCAATCGCTCTCAGTGGCCGGGAATATCTCTAATGACGCCGGCGCGCAGCGATATGCGGCAGTATCGGCATGCACTTTTACGCCTGCTTTTTCAAATTCGTTAAAGAGCTTTTGGAGAAACTCTGTGGCCACTTCTTGATGTACCAGCAGCGATTCTGCCGCATTGCATACTCCGGTGCGTTGCAATTTCGAGTTGAGCACAATTGGGAGTGCTTTCGTGAGATCGGCATCACGATCCACATAAATGTGCACATTGCCCACTCCGGTTTCGATCACTGGCACTTTAGCCTCACGCACTACCATCTGAATAAGCCCGGCTCCACCACGTGGAATCACCAAATCCACGAGCCCTCGGGCGTGCATCAGTTCCACGGCACCCTCGCGGCCAAACTCGTCAATGGAGCTCACCAACGCTTCTGGCAGCGAGCTAGCCGCAAGTGCCCGGCGGATTACTGCCACGATACGCTGGTTGGAATGCAATGCCGCAGAGCCTCCCCGCAAGATCGCAGCACTGCCTGCTTTCAGAGCTAAAACGGCGGCGTCTACCGTCACGTTTGGGCGCGCTTCGTAGATCATTCCAATCACGCCCATTGGCACGCGCCGTTTTGTGAGCCGCAAACCATTGGGCAAAGTACGCCCTTCCACCACCTCTCCCACTGGATCGGGAAGTGCAGCCACATGGCGCACTGCCGCAGCAATTGCCGCTATCCGCTCTTCTGTGAGGAGTAGCCGATCGAGTAGGCCTTCGGCCATTCCTCGCGCCCTCCCAGCTTCCATATCTATGGCGTTAGCAGCCACAATGCTCGCACTAGCAGCTTCTAGCTCCGCTGCGATTCGCTCTAACGCCTCATTCTTTCGGAGCGAAGAGGCACTGCGCAGCGTTCGCGCAGCCTGCTTAGCAGCGCCAGCAATGGCGCGCACCTCAACGGCAATCTTTTCAGCAGCCACGTTTGGAGCAGTGGTGGGCAAAGAATTCGTGAGCTGATCCATACCATCACCTTTCGGGAATAGTGCCCATGAGCAAGCGTTACACGATATGTTAATCAAGAAACGAAGTGTATCCCAAGCGTGAGAAACTTTCGTTGGGAACTGCGCCGCAGCGGCGCCGCGATCAGAAAGGCTGCTATGAGCACCACAGAAGTTACGAAAGACAATTTTAAAGAGACCATTCAAGAGGGCACTGTGCTGCTCGATTTCTGGGCACCGTGGTGTGGGCCGTGCCGGCAATTCGGCCCAATCTTTGAAAAGGTGTCTGAAGCACACCCCGATATCACATTCGGCAAAGTAAACACCGATGAGCAGCCAGAGCTCGGCGGGGCGTTTGAAGTGATGTCTGTGCCCACATTGATGATCTTCCGCGATGGTATTCAGCTGTATCAGCAGCCTGGAGCACTCCCAAGGCCAGCGCTTGAAGAAATTATCCAGAAAGTGCAAGACCTCGATATGGACGAAGTGCGCAAGCAAGTGGAGGCTCAGGAAGCCAAAGACGCCGAAGAAACTGCCAGCAACTGAGCGCCAAGTGCAGCGCACCAGTTGCGTGGCTAGGCATCGAAGCGATTCGCGTTCCCCTCAGAGTGTGAAACTCAGGGTTTAAGACGCGGGTCGCTTCGTTCTATAGTGGCCCGAGCTTCTAGAAGTGGAAGCACTCCTTTAATCACAGAAGCCAGATCTGTGGGGAGTGAAGCCGGGGTGAGTACCACCCCATCTGCAGCTCCCATTCCCACCCAGGATTCGATTGCATCGGCCACATCGTATACTGTGCCCACCACCGCAGCCATATCTTGAAAGAGCTCAGTCCCATTGAGCTGCGAGATCAGCAGTGCGCGTTCCTCTGCGGCCTGCACCGTGGCTGAGATAACGATTCCGATATCGGCAAACACCGTGATTGCACGCTGTGCCCGATCAGCTGCAGCGTGCAGAGCAAACCGCATCGCACGGGCTTTCGCTTTATCGGTGGTGCGCACTCGCACCGCATCGAAAAGCTGCACGGAAAAATCGGCGTGCGCAGCCGTCACCTCTGGGTTGGTGGCTAAGAGCCACAGCTCTATTCCTGAGGCACGCGCTTCTTCAGCCGCTTTGAGAAAATCCCGATAATCATCTAGCTCCTGCAACGTGATCATCAAAGCCGCAGTATGCAGCTGAGTGTTTGCTAATTCTTGCACAGCTGTGCGAATGTATGCCGGATCGGAGGGAATCTCAGCACACATACGCAGGGAGTGCCCCACTCCTAGTTTGCCTGCGGTGCTCACTCCATCGAGAGCCCCAGAGCGCGGGGGACGAGCAGCCTTAATATGGAAATCACGATCGAGTGTGACGAGATCTACGTTGCCGTGCTCAGCTGCCCCTACTGACGACGCGAGCAGCGGAAAATTCACCCGAGATAGAAATGGCTCAGTAGCTTCTTCCCCAGGCACATCAGTTTCCGAGGCCCCCAGCAATGTGAGGTTCACTCCCACGGGGATTCGCAGTTCCTCATCAGAAACGAATGATGCATCTGAGAGATCAATGGGAGCCGGATCTGAGATAGCACGGCTACTCGCAGCAATTGAAACGGGCACTTTCTCCTCCTAGTGCAGCGTAACTTTGCATTTCATCATAACTCGCCCATAAAGCACGAGCGAGTTAGCTCGAGTTACCGAAGTTTCTACTGCTCTCACAGCCGCTCTCAATCGCCGTATAATGCGATCAATTTAGGTGCACAAAATCATCTGCATGAATCACCGCTCGCGGAGCACGACGGCGTTCCTGCTCGTAGGGTGCCTGCCCGATAAAGCGCTTCACCTCTCCGGCGGAGAAAGCCACTATTCCCTTGCCAATAGCCTTGCCTGACGCCGTATCGACCACTTGTACGAGATCGCCAGCCGAGAATTCTCCCTCCACAGCAGTGATCCCCACGGCGAGCAGTGATGCCCCTCCCACCTGTACTGCGTGGCTAGCACCGGCGTCTATGTGCAGTGTGCCAGCCACTCGTGCGGAGTATTTAAGCCAGAGATCACGAGCGCTCCCTCTCATCTTTCGCGGCACAAACCATGTACCCACGTACTCTCCAGCGAGTGCTCGCCCGAGATCAGCTGCAGCCACTAGCAAAGTGCCTACCCCTCCAGAGGTGGCAATATCAGCTGCCCGCACTTTGGAGCTCATTCCTCCTGTGCCCACATCAGAGCCTTTACCGGTAATAGCATATTCTTTGAGCTGCGAAAAATCCGACACCGTGGAAATTAGCTGCGCCTGCGGGTGAGAAGGGGGAGCAGAATAGAGCCCATTAACATCTGTACACAAGATGAGTGCTGAAGCACCAACTACGTGTGCTACGAGAGCTGCCACACGATCGTTATCTCCAAATCTCAGATCGTCAGTGACGACGGCGTCATTTTCGTTCACAATCGGCACCACACCGTAGTGCAACAGTCGGCGCAACGCTGCAGACACGTTCGCATAGTGGGTACGATTCACCACATCATCTGGAGTGAGGAGCACTTGCGCCACAGTGATGCCGTGGCGGGCGAATTCCGTTGTATAAGCCTCCATCAACTGTGCTTGCCCCACCATCGCTGCGGCCTGCTGATCGCGCACATTTTTAGGGCGTTTCGTGAACCCCAGAGGAGCAATACCAGCCGCCACCGCGCCGGAAGACACCAACACCACCTCTTGGCCACGCTCACGTGCAGCACTCAAGGCGTCTACTAACTGTGCGAGTGCTTCGTGGTGCAAGCCGCTATCGCTGCCCGTGAGTGAGCTAGAACCCACTTTCACCACAATCCGCGCCACAGACCCAAGGAGGTGGCGGTTTGCTAGAACTGTTGCCATGTGGTTAGTGTAGCGCGCTCACACAGCTGGATCCGTCCAGTGCCCAGCTTCGCCTTCCCGCCAGAGCTCTTGGCGAGCCGCTTCTTTTGCGTCCATCGATTCGTGATAAGCCGCTTTGCGCTCTGCGCGAGAGGCGCGGTGTGATTCCTGAAGCCGCAGATCAGTGCCACGCGGGCCCAGCAACTCTGCTCCCGCCGTCACCGCTGGCTCCCAATCGAAGATGTAACCGCCGTCCTCTGGGCCAATCACCACCATCGAACCAGCGCGAGCACCCGCCTTGAGGAGCTCTTCTTCGATTCCCAGATTCGCTAAGCGATCTGCCAGGTAGCCCACTGCTTCGTCATTGGAGAAATCGGTTTGTTCCACCCATCGCTCTGGCTTTTCCCCACGCACGTGGAAGTATTCATCAGTGCCGTTTCTGCGATGAGTGATTGTGAAACTCGCAGAATCGCCGCGGTGGGATACTGGGCGAATCACAGGTCGCTCTCCAGCAGCTTCCAGCTGCTCCTGCTCATGGCTGCGCACCGTAGCCACTACTGTGGCTAGGCCGTACGCGAGATCTTTCAATCCCTCATGGCTCGCTGCCGACACCGTGAATACTGGCAAACCGCGCTGTTTCAGATCAGGCTTCACAAACTCTGCCAACTCGCGCGCCTCTGGTACATCTACTTTATTGAGCACCACCACCCGTGGCCGTTCCATCAGTGGCAACATTCCCTCAATTGGAGGAATTTGAGCAGCATATTCAGAGAGCTCATGCTCAATTTGATCCAAATCTGAGATGGGATCCCGGGCAGGATCGAGTGTGGCGCAGTCGAGCACATGCACAATAGTGGCGCAGCGCTCAATGTGCCGCAGGAATTCCAAGCCGAGGCCTTTTCCCTGCGATGCCCCCGGAATCAGACCTGGCACATCAGCCATTGTGAACCGAGTATCGCCGGCACTCACCACTCCCAGATTGGGAATGAGTGTGGTGAATGGATAGTCAGCAATTTTAGGCCGCGCGGCGCTCATAGCGGCCACGAGAGAGCTCTTTCCTGCAGAGGGGAAGCCCACCAGCGCCACATCAGCCACCGATTTGAGCTCCAGAAAGATATCGCGCTCTTCTCCGTGTGTGCCGAGGAGCGCAAATCCTGGAGCGCGCCGCTTGGGTGAAGCAAGGGCAGCGTTTCCCAAGCCGCCGATTCCCCCGGCAGCAGCGATGTATTCATCTCCAAGGGCCACGAGATCTGCCAGCACGTTGCCATCGGCATCTTTCACCACCGTGCCAGCGGGCACGCTCACCACGAGGTCGCTGCCGCGCTTGCCCTGGCGCATATCCCCTTCTCCGGGGGCTCCGTTGCCAGCTTTGAGATGCGGGGCGTGATGCAAATGTAAAAGTGTGGTTTCTTGGCCATCTACCCGCAGGATAATGTCTCCGCCGTGGCCGCCGTTGGCACCATCTGGCCCGCCGAGCGGTTTAAATTTTTCGCGGTGCACTGATGCCACGCCGTTGCCACCTTTACCGGCCTGCACGTGGAGCGTCACGTGATCAATAAAATTAGCCATTTCCACTCCTGCGCGGGTTACCGCATTATTGACGACGGGATTACCGCATTATTGACGCAAACTGCCAAGATACAAAACAAGGGCGGGAGCAAACCCGCCCTTGCCGGTGATAGCCTAATCAGGCCTGTGCACCCACCACGCTCACAACCTTACGATCGCGATGCGTGCCAAATTCCACGTTGCCAGCGGCAAGCGCGAACAAAGTGTCGTCTCCACCGCGGCCAACATTGGCTCCTGGGTGGAAGTGAGTTCCACGCTGGCGCACAATAATCTCGCCAGCGTTCACAAACTGCCCGCCATAGCGCTTCACGCCTAGGCGCTTAGCATTGGAATCGCGCCCATTACTCGTGGAGCTAGCGCCCTTCTTGTGTGCCATTGCTCAACCTCTTCTTCTCTACGTCTCTCAGCTATCCGCCACCCTCACGAATGGCGCACGCCGCTACTTGATGCTCGTCACCTTCAAGCGTGTGAGCTTCTGCCGATGCCCTTGGCGCTTGCGATAGCCAGTCTTGTTCTTGTACTTCACGATCGTGATCTTCGGACCCTTTTCGTCTCGCACAATCTCCGCCGTCACTTTAGCTTTGATTCCATCAGCTGCTGTGGTGATCGCCGTGCCATCAACGAGCATCAAAGGCTCAAGCTCAACCGTATCCCCAGGCTCGCCTTGAATCCTGTCCATCACCACGATGGAACCCACAGCCACCTTCTCCTGGTGCCCGCCTGCCTTCACAATCGCGTAAACCACGTTTTGCTCATCTCTGTCGGTTCGTTTGCAGCACTCCGGGCCATCACCGCGAATGGCTGAAGAGCCTGCACTGAAAATGGAATGGCACGTTCGCACGCGCCAGCAATCAAGCTTAATCGCTCTGTTGCTGCTGAACAAGTTTCAAAAGAGCGATTCATGCCACAGCTATTTCTTAATCGGAAAACTCATGATTGCCCCGTGAGCGTTCCCACTGCCGGCGGGAGTGATCGTGCCAGAACTGCGCACAATGCGAGGAGGTTTCTTCGCAGATTCCGCGGCTGCGGGCGCCTGCGCGGGAGCCGTTGATGGCATGCCCGCCGCCGGCATTACGCCGGATTCTGGGGAATCTAGCGCAGCAGGGTTGGAATCAGAACTCGCCTTCGCTCCCTTGCGCCCCCGCTGTGAGCGAGCGCGCTGCAGGACAGTTGCCTGTGGCGCTGCAGCCGATTCTTGTGCTGGCTTCTCCGCCGGCTCTGCCACTTCTGCTGGCTCGTGTGCCTCGTGCGCAGCTGACGCCGATTCCTGCACTCGATGCTTGTGAGCAGCGGCCGCAGCAATGTTATTGAGCGCAGCTTTCACCTCTGCCTGCTTCGCCTCAGCTTCTGGATCACTCTCTTTCTCGGGGTATTCCACGCGCGCCGGAGCGGCTCCACCCACCACCATTGATTCCACATCAGGTGTTTCACCCTTCTCAATCGGGTGATCGTATGTGATGTAGCCACGCCCTTCGCAAGCCTCACACACCGTGGAGAAAGCTTCTACCAGCCCTTGCCCTACCCGCTTACGAGTCATCTGTACGAGCCCCAGGCTCGTCACTTCGGCCACTTGGTGCCGAGTACGATCCCGGCCCAAGCACTCGATGAGCCGACGCAGCACTAAATCGCGGTTCGCTTCGAGCACCATATCGATAAAATCAATGACGACGATGCCTCCGATATCACGCAGCCGCAGCTGCCGCACGATTTCTTCAGCCGCTTCGAGGTTATTTTTCGTAACAGTTTCTTCAAGAGTGCCGCCAGATCCCGTGAACTTACCGGTGTTCACATCGATCACCGTCATGGCCTCAGTGCGATCAATCACGAGCGTGCCACCCGAGGGGAGAAACACTTTACGATCGAACGCTTTGGCCAGCTGCTCGTCCACCCGGTTAGCGTAGAAAATATCTTGATCGGAATCCCACCTATGCACCCGCTCCATCAGCTCCGGGGAGAATTCCTGCACGTATTCGCTGATCGTTTGCCACGTGGTCTCCCCTTGCACCTTTAGCGTTGTGAAATCTTCATTAAAGACATCGCGCACTACTCGCACAGCCAGCTCAGGCTCCCCTTTCAGCAGGCTTGGGGCATTCTTAGAGCTCTTCGATTTGGCCTCGATATCTTTCCACGTTTTAGTGAGCCGCTCCACATCTGAACGGAGCTGTTCTTCGGTGGCTCCTTCAGCTGCAGTACGCACGATCACGCCGTGCTCTGCCGGCACTAAATCTCTGAGGATTCGCTTTAACCGCGTGCGCTCTTTTTCTGGGAGTTTACGCGAAATACCAGTCATCGCCCCACTGGGCACAAGCACCAAATGCCGGCCAGCGAGTGTGATCTGAGAGGTGAGGCGCGCGCCTTTATGCCCAATAGGATCTTTCGTCACCTGCACGAGCACGGTGTCGCCACTCTTGAGTGCCTCTTCGATTCGCCGCGGTTTGCCTTCCAAACCAGCCACATCCCAATTCACCTCGCCGGCATACAGCACGGCATTGCGGCCCTTGCCGATATCCACAAAGGCAGCTTCCATTGAGGGCAACACATTTTGCACCCGGCCCAGATACACATTCCCCACCATAGAGCTCTGCGTATGCCGAGCCACGTAGTGCTCCACCAACACGCCATCTTCAATCACAGCTATCTGATTGAGCCCATCGCGTTCCCGAATGAGCATCTCGCGGTTCACAGATTCACGCCGTGCCAGAAATTCAGACTCTGTGATTGTGTGCCGGCGCCGTCCAGCTTCTCGACCCTCTTTACGCCGCTGCCGTTTGGCTTCCAAACGAGTGGACCCTTTCGGCGCCGTCACTTGATCTGAAACGTCATCGCTCACTGCACGCCGGCGCCGCTTGCGCACTGTCACCGCTGCAGCCACCGCGTCAGAGCTGGGAGCGCTAGCTTTGCCATTCGTTTTCTTAGCTTTTTTGGCAGACTTCCCAGAATCTTCTTTTGGCTCTGGCTGTTCGCCTAGCTCAGCGGTGCTCTGCCCACTATCATCACGAGATTCATGGGATGCACCGCCCTCACCATGGGCACTTTCCGCACGCGCCGCCCGAGTGCGCCGCCGAGCACGTGGTTGAGGCTGTGCACCTTCTGAGGAAAGATCCTGTTCCTCGCCCTGGGGTTCAACAGATTCAGCATCTTCGAGAGCACCCTCATGAGAATCTGCAACTCTCCGCCCACCGCGTGAGCCACGCCGTGAGCGCCGCGGAGATTCTCCGCTCTCCTCTTTTGCCCCAGTTGTGCTCTGCTCCGAAGCCGCCTCTGAATCAGTATTCTCCACTTCGGCACTACGCCGAGCACGCCGCGCCACCACAGCTCGCGAGATATCAGGCTCTTGGAAGAGCACCATCGTGCTGGAGTGAGCTGTGCGAGTGTCTACAACCACATTTGCCGGCTCGCGGCGCTCACGCGCCGAAAAGAGAAGGCCACCGGCGCCCAGAGCCGAGTTGTTCGCTGCGCCTTCGGCGGACTGCCCGCCACTATTTTCAATTGTTGCCATTGGATATGCTCCAGTGCAGCTCCTGCGGCGCATCACACAGAACCTGCCGTTCGATCGCAACCGAGTTGCGGAAGTTTTGCCGCCAAATGCCCGTGGCACTTGAACCAGCACAGCTCGGCAGCAGCGCATAAGCGGCGCACAAAGCCTGTGCCGTGTGAGTGGATACGCACACCCACAATCACTAATCAAAAGAGATTCTACACTAGATAGCCGCACACGGCTTTAGGAGACAAGTCTCATTTTAGCTACCGCACGCGTCTGCTCTGCTCCAGCCACAGCTCCACGAAATAAACGTGGGATAAACAAACGTGGGATAAACATAGGAAAAGCATCGAGGTGTGCCGGATCACTTTTCGGCACATTTTCGTTTCGTTATTAAAGCCATCGACTAAAGCCCCGATGTGTGGCGTCACCCAAAATGGCGGATTATCACCTCTCTTGCCCTCTCATTCACTTTTCCCTATCTCCATGCTGAAAACCACCCCTCAACACGGCTCATGTAAAAAGTGGATAAATTCATTCTCGGCAAGGCATGATGGAGCTAAGGATTCCCAGCATATGCACTCAATTCACGCGAGCATAGCTCAGGAATCTGGCACAACAGTCTAGCGATTAGGTCGAACGGAAGGTGATCAGGTGGATATCGTCGACCTCGCGCGATGGCAGTTTGCAATCACTACTGTGTACCACTTCATTTTTGTACCAGTGACGATTGGCATGGCTCCCCTCGTGGCGATTATGCAGACCAAATGGCTCAAGCATGGCGAAGAGCGATGGCTCAAGCTCTCTGAGTTCTTTGGCAAACTTCTTATTATTAACTTCGCAATCGGTGTGGCAACGGGCATCGTGCAAGAGTTCCAATTCGGCATGGGATGGAGCGAATATTCACGCTTCGTGGGCGACATCTTTGGCGCTCCACTCGCCTTTGAGGCGCTCTTGGCGTTCTTCCTGGAGAGCACCTTCTTGGGGATTTGGATCTTTGGGCGCGGCCGTGTGACCCCTAAGGTGCACACCTTAGCGATCTGGCTCTTTGCTATCGGTTCCGATATCTCCGCACTATTCATTTTGGCTGCGAACTCATTT
>JALELI010000069.1 GCA_022768785.1 Arcanobacterium sp.
CTCTCCCGTGGCTGGGGTGCTCACTCAAATTTTGGTGCCAGAAGACGAAACCGTTGATGTTGGCACCGTACTGGCATATGTGGGAACAACAGCAGAGCTCAGCGAAACACCTCACGACGCCACCCCCGAAACCCCCACAGCAACTGTGAGTGCTGCAGCACTCACATCGCAGCCAATATCGGCTGCGATGCAGCCGCAGTCGGTGCCACCAGCGGTGCCGGCGCCTGTTGCCCCGCACCCAGCACCGGCAAATGTAAATGTAGCGGCACCGGCGCCGACTAAAGCGCCTACAACTTCGGGTACTCCAGCATCTGTGGTACCCGTTCCGCCAGCTCCCGCCCCCGCGCCTGCACCAGCGGCTCAGCCAACTACGGAATCGCCGTCTACAAGCTCTGAATCCACTGCAGATATTGCCAGTGCGAGCAATTACGTCACCCCCATTGTGCGCAAACTAGCCAAAGAGCTTGGAGTTGATCTCGCCACTGTGAAAGGCTCTGGCGTGGGTGGGAGAATTCGCCGGCAAGATGTAACGGCTGCAGCTGCTAAAGCCGCCGCTGCAGCCAAACCAGCCGCCCGCACCCCGAAAGATGCTAGCTCGGGAGCCGGTGCACTTGGCGCTCAATATCCGGCACTTGTGCTGGAAATCGATGCCACTCGGCTAGTTGATGATTATTTCCCTCAGGTTTTGAAAGTGGCCGCCGAAGAGCTCGAAACTCACAGTGCACTTAACGCTGGTAATTCTGTTGCTTTCGGAATCACCCTCACGGCCACTCGCGGAGCTTTTATGCCGGTGTTGCGTGGGCTTGCAGACAAACAACCGGAAGAAATTCGCGCTGCTCTAACAGATGTAACATCTCGGGCTAGCAGGGCTGAGATTGGCCCTGACGATCTCTTCGGCTCCACTATTTCTATAGTGGATAACACCGCACAAAATATCTTGCTCGAAGTGCCTCGGATCCAGCACACTCATGTGGCTGCGCTCAGTGTTGGGCCCGCAAGCCTTCGCCCTGCTGTAGTTGATGCACAGGGCACTGTGGCTGCGCGGCGAAAGTTTTTCCTTTCACTCAGCTACGATCCCACAGCTGCCGATGCCAATGTGGCGGCCACGTTCTTGAATGCAATACAGGCAAAGCTCGAGAAATAGCAGCGGCACACGCCCGCACACTTTTGGCCGTGCCTAGCCTTTCCCCTAAAATGAGCTGTGTTCGCGAACACTGAAAAGGAATCGATCAAAGCTATGGATAAAGAGGAAAAAGCACGCCTCAAGGCCGCTAGAAAAGCCGCTAAGAAAAACAAAACACCGTGGTATCGCAACTTCATTGATGCATATAAACTCGTGGTGAAGGTGTTCCCATGGGCACGGTTTGTGGTGTGGGGATCGCTTGCGCTCTTCCTCATTCTTGGCATCGTGATAGGAGCCGTCACTGGCCACTGGATTTCTTGGATTCTCACCGGTGTGGCGCTCGCTGTACTGGCACCGCTCATCACACTCACCGTGCTGGTGAGCAAAGCCGCATACCGCCAAGCAGATGGAGTGCCCGGTGCCGCTGGCGGCGTGCTATCCCAACTCGGCCGCGGCTGGGTGACCAAAGAAGAGCCGGTGGAATTCTCACGCGATATGAAAAACTTCGTCTTTCGCGCTGTGGGAAAGCCGGGGGTTGTGCTGGTCGCTGAAGGGCCCGGAGATCTCTCTCCGATGATGCGCTCTGCTGCAAAGCAAGTAAACCGCACTGTGGCATCTGCACCCGTCGTCACTCTCTATGTAGGCCACGGCCCTAAGCAGATTAAGCTTGAAAAGCTTAAGAAAACTATTATGCGCTTACCACGTACGATGACGGCGCGCGAAGTGGCTGATACTGCGCAACGTCTCGATGCTGTGCAAACTCACGCAATGCCTATTCCCAAAGGAATGGATCCCGCAAAAATGCATATGGCCACTCGTTCTCGAGTGCGTTAATGCGACCGGCGCATTCATGATGGCCGCCAGTTTTTTGCACGGGCGCAATTTTCGCGGGCCCATGCAGCAAGGCTACGAGACACAACTCACACGCCGTATCGTGAACAACAAAATCTCTACGTTAAGACAAAATATATGCTGAGAC
Organism: Arcanobacterium sp.; assembly: GCA_022768785.1. GTDB lineage: Bacteria > Actinomycetota > Actinomycetes > Actinomycetales > Actinomycetaceae > Arcanobacterium_A. The sequence continues at coordinate 2,103 of JALELI010000069.1, forward strand.
GTGTCGATCAAGCACACCCCAGCTTGGCGCGGGCATGAGGCCACGTGCCGCCACGAAAGGAGCTCTCGATGTTTTCGACAGTTGAAGAAGCAATTTCGTTTATTGAGCAGGAGGGCGTGGAATTCGTAGACGTCCGCTTCTGTGACCTCCCTGGCGTTATGCAGCATTTCGCCATTCCCGTGAGTGCCTTTGATAAAGACAATCTCACTGAAGGGCTCATGTTTGATGGATCTTCCATTCGAGGATTCACCGAGATCCATGAATCCGATATGAAACTGATTCCAGATCTGAAAACTGCTTTTCTCGATCCGTTCCGCCAGCGCAAAACTTTGGTGATGAATTTCTCTGTGATCGATCCTTTCACCGGCGAAAGTTATGGGCGCGATCCACGCAATATCGCCGCTCGCGCCGAGGAATACCTACGCTCCACCGGCATTGCCGACACCGTATTCTTCGGGGCGGAAGCCGAATTCTATCTCTTTGATGAGGTGCGTTTTGAAGACAACAACCACCAGCAGAGCTACTTTGTGGATTCTGCTGAAGCCTGGTGGAACACCAACCGTGAAGAGTTTCCGAACCTCGGCTATAAAACGCGCGTGAAAGGTGGATATTTCCCCGTTTCTCCCAACGATCAAATGGTGGATCTGCGCGATGAGATGACTGCCACTTGCCAGCAAGTTGGCCTCAAAATCGAGCGCGCCCATCATGAAGTGGGCACCGGTGGTCAACAAGAGATTAACTACGAGTTCAACACTTTGCTCGCCGCCGCAGATGATCTGATGAAATTTAAATACGTGATCAAGAATGTGGCATTCGAAGCTGGAAAAACTGCCACCTTTATGCCCAAGCCACTCTTTGGAGATAACGGTTCGGGTATGCACTGCCACCAGAGCCTCTGGAAAGACGGCAAGCCGCTCTTTGCTGATGAAAAGGGATACGGCGGGCTCTCCGATCTCGCTCGGTGGTATATCGGCGGGCTGCTGGAGCACGCCCCCTCACTGCTCGCTTTCACAAATCCCTCAGTGAATTCTTTCCACCGTTTGGTGCCGGGCTTTGAAGCCCCCGTGAACTTGGTGTATTCCGCACGCAATCGCTCTGCGTGCATTCGGATTCCAGTTACAGGTTCATCTCCAAAATCAAAGCGCCTCGAGTATCGTGTGCCAGATCCTTCGGCTAACCCTTACCTCGCTTTCGCCGCACAGCTGATGGCCGGCCTTGACGGCATCAAGAATCGTATCGAGCCTGCCGATCCTATCGACAAAGATCTCTATGAGCTTCCGCCCGAAGAGCACTCTCAAATTGCTCAGCTCCCAGGCACACTCGATGAAGCTCTTGTGCATTTAGAGAAAGACCATGATTATCTCACCGAGGGAGACGTTTTCTCTGAAGATTTGATTCATACCTGGATAGCATACAAGCGAGATAAAGAGATCGCACCGCTACGCCAGCGCCCTCACCCATACGAGTTCGCGCTCTATTACGATCTGTGAGCGTTCACGTGCAGTGAGCCGTGTGGAATAAGAATCTGCTTGAGCTGCCTTGTGCGGCTCAAGCAGATTCTTTTTACACAGTGAGCTGATAGAGAACTTCTTACAGCGGCGGCAATTCTGGGCTCTAGTGGCGGGTTAAATTACTACTTGCACTGAAAGCTACTCCGGATTCCATACACATGCTTTCTTCTCCGCGTGAGCGTCGCTACCCTACACATAGATGCGAGCCTCACCACATTCCCACAGCAACATTGCATAGCTATGCACACTTGTGTATATTTTTAGGTGTTCACATAAGCTTATTCGTAGGAGAGCTACTGCTCTCCGCTGAGGAGATCACGATGAAGAAGTTTTCTGCAATCGCCGCCAGCTGTGCGCTGGCTCTGAGCCTCGCCGCCTGCGCTAACGGTGGCCAAAAACCCGCTAACGATGCCACCAGCTCAACCGCAGGCCTCGCTCCTGTGGCTGTGAAAGCTGATCTCTCTGGAGTGAAAGAAGATAAAGCCGTGAGCGCCTTAGTGCCAGACGCCGTCAAGAAAGATGGCAAACTCACGCTCGTGACCGAAGCCTCCTACGCACCCGCTGAATATTTTGGCGATGATGGCAAAACCTTCCAAGGGTATGAAATCGATTTAGCCCAGGCACTAGCCACCACGATGGGCCTCAAGCTCGACATGAATAATGCCGCCTTCGACAGCATCTTCCCTGCCGTTGGATCAAACTATGAGGCATCTATTGCCGCCATCACTATCAACGATGACCGCGCCAAACAATACAATTTGATTCAGTATTTCCAAGATGGCAACACCTGGACGGTGCCCACCGGAAACCCCAATAAGTTTGATCCGAAGAATCCATGCGGCGCTACTGTGGGAGTGCAAACTGGCACCGCCCAAGATGAATACCTCCAGGGCCTCAACAAAGCGCAGTGCTCTGCCAAACCCGTTACTATCCAGAAATACGATAGCCAAGCTCAGGTGAGCACGGTGCTCGCTGGCAAGCAGCTCACGGCTATGCTCACCGACACTTCGATAGCTACTGCTGCTGTGGAGCAAAATAAAGGAAAGCTCGAAATAATCGGAGAAGAGTTCGATCCGTCGGGCCGCGGAGTGCTTGTGGCGCAGAAAGACACTGATCTAGCAAAAGCAGTGCAGGCTGGAATACAGAGCCTCATCGACAGCGGCGAGCTCGCCAAGATCTACAAAGCCTGGGGCATCACCAAGGGAGCTCCCACTAAAGCAGAGATCCTCTGAGGAAGCCCGCCACAGCTGTGACTGCTCACCACGTGAGATCCGGCCGCAGCATCATACAATTTTGCGAAATAGCATCGCGTCTCCACAGTGAGAACGATATGTAGGGGCTGGTCGTTAATCCTAAGAGCTACGGCTTTGGGTTTACGATCAGCTCCTACATGGGCGTTAGGATAGACAGCATGACGATGAACAACCACGAGAATGAGAGCACTCCTCACGTGCCACACGTGATTAAAGCCGTGCCCGTAAAGCATTACGGGCGCTGGGTATCAGCAGCGGTAGTGGCAGTGTTGGCGCTGATGATTGTGGATACCCTCATCACGAATCCCAACTATCAGTGGAACGTGGTGGCACAGGTGCTCTTCCTACCAGTGATCTTAGAAGCAGTGGGCTGGACTTTACTCCTCACCGTGGGAGCTATGGCACTTGGTATTGCCCTCGCCTTGCTCCTCGCTATTATGCGCCGGAGTGAGAATCCTGTGCTGCGTGGAGTGTCTACCACGTATATCTGGTTTTTCCGTGGCACCCCTATTTACACTCAGCTAATTTTTTGGGGACTGCTCACCGTGCTCTATCCGCACTTCGGTATGAATATTCCCTTTACAGGAATCACTCTTTTCTCATTTGACCCCACCACACTCACCGATGTGCAAACGCGCATGTTTATTTTTGCCGTGCTGGGCCTCGGGTTTAACGAGGGAGCGTACCTTTCTGAGATTGTGCGTGGCGGCCTCGCCTCAGTGGATAAAGGGCAAGAAGAAGCCGCCCAGGCACTCGGCATGAGCAGCGGCATGATCTTCCGGCGTATCATTATCCCGCAGGCAATGCGCGTGATTATTCCTCCCACTGGCAACGAAACAATTTCTATGCTGAAAACCACATCGTTGGTGACGGCGGTGCCATTCAGCCTCGATCTCAACGCAATTACCTCAAATATCGGCTTCTCGAAAGGCACTCCTATCCCCTATCTGCTCGTGGCAGCGATCTGGTATCTCGCCGTCACTTCAATTCTGATGGTGGGGCAATACTTCCTGGAACGGCATTACGGGCGGGGGCACAAAGATTCCGCAACCCCTGCATTCGCCAGTCGGCGCCGGCGTAATAAGCTGCACGCCTCACGCCAAGAAGCGATCAACGCCGCCAACACTACTCATAGCGATCCGTTCTTGGAATATACGCCGTGAGAATATGATGTGCCGTCGTATCGGCTGAGCACCGAGCTCCGCCGATGCCCTATGAATTTTCCCGTTGCCAACAGAAAGAACAAAAATATGAGCGAGCAGCAGAGTGCACCACTCACCGCACAACCGATGGTGAGTGTGCAAGAGGTGCACAAATTCTTTGGGAAACTGCACGTTTTACAAGGAGTATCTTTCGATGTGGCGCCCGCGAGCGTCACCACTATTCTCGGCCCTTCAGGCTCTGGAAAGTCCACGATTTTACGCTGCATCAATATGCTAGAAACCATTCAAGCCGGGCGTATTTATGTGGACGGCCAACTCATCGGATACCGTGAAAAAAACGGAAAGCTTTACGATCTCACCCACAGGCAGATCGCTCAGCAGCGCGAGAATATCGGCATGGTGTTTCAGCGCTTTAATCTCTTCCCGCATAAAACGGCCATTGAAAATGTGATGGAAGCTCCAGTGCATGTGCTTGGAATGAAAAAAGATGCAGCACGCAACGAGGCGGAAGAGTTGCTAGCAAAAGTGGGGTTAGCAGATCGCGCTAGCCACTACCCCGCCGAACTTTCTGGCGGCCAGCAGCAGCGCGTGGCTATTGCGCGAGCCCTCGCCATGCACCCTGATCTTATGCTGTTTGATGAACCCACTTCTGCTCTCGATCCGGAGCTCGTGGGAGAGGTGCTCGCCGTGATGAAAGATTTGGCAGACGGCGGAATGACCATGATCGTGGTGACCCACGAGATAGGGTTTGCACGCGAAGTGAGTGATCAAGTGATTCTTATGGACGGCGGCGTGATCGTGGAGGCAGGCACACCCACAGCCGTCTTTGATCACCCGCAGCACCCTCGCACAAAAGAGTTCTTAAGCAAAGTGCTGTAAGTTTTAGGTTGATCTCAGTTTCAGCCCATTGGCCCCGCTCAACTGGTTGGCCCCGCTCAATGGGCTCAGCTGAGCCCATAAAACACCCGCTCCATCACAGCCCGTGCGTGCCGTGCCCGGCGCAAATAATCTTCATCGAGATCTGAAACAGCCCCGAGTGAATATCCTAGAATTGCTGCTACTGCCCGATGCTCATCAGTTTCAAAAGGCAACACATCTACTTTTGCGCCACGCAATCTGCCAGTTGCCAGCACATTGGCATTGCGCAGTAGCGATGCAAAACTCCACGCCTCTGCGAGAATCTCGGCGTCACTTCCACTGAGAATATCCACATCTGCCAGCGCTTCCAGAGCAGCTATTGTGGACGGTGTGCGCAGCTGCGGATACTCCCCCGCATAACGCAGCTGCAGCAGCTGCACCGCCCACTCCACATCGGAGAGCGTGCCGCGGCCCAGCTTCAGATGCCGAGTTGGATCCACGCCGCGCGGCATGCGCTCCCGCTCCACCCGCGCTTTCATTGCCCGAATCTCTCGCACCTGATGTTCAGAAATTCCCTGCGCAGGATAACGCAGTGGATCAATCAGCTCCATGAATCGCGCTCCGAGCTCAGCATTTCCACACACAAACCGCGCCCGCAGCAGCGCTTGGCGTTCCCACATCTGCACCCATCGTGAATAATATTCGCGGTACGACGCAAAGCTGCGTACGAGCGGGCCCTGCTTGCCTTCTGGGCGCAGTGCGGCGTCTAGCTCAAACACTGGCTCTGAATCAGCCACCGTGAGCAGGCTCATCATCGCCTTAGCCATCGCACTCGCCTCGTGCTCCGCATCGGCGTCACTCACTCCGGCATGAGGCTCATACACAAAGAGCACGTCGGCATCTGACGCATAGTTCAGCTCATTGCCTCCAAAGCGCCCCATGCCGATAACGGAAAAATCCACTAATCCTCGAGCTTCTGATTCCACTGCCGCCGCCCGCACAGCTGCCTCAACGGCAATTGCCCCTGCCCGAGAGATCGCAGCAGTTGAGGAGGCGATGCCCTGCTGCATCACCACATCTGCCAAAGCCGTGCGCAGCAACTCTTTGCGGCGCAGATAGCGCCCTGCGAGTGCAATCTCTTTCGCCTCAGTGCGCCGGGAAAGGAGCGAATCCAGCTCTTTATAGAGCTCTTCTTCAGTGCGAGCCGTGAGCAAAGAATCATCGTCTAGCCAACTCATTGCCTCTGGTAATGCCGGCAACTGCTCCGCCGCATATCGCGAACTCGACAACACATATGCCAACCGCTCAGCCACTGCCGAAGAATCTCGCAGCAGGCGCATATACCACGAAGTGTGCCCCATGCGCTCTGAGAGCACCCGAAACGCTTGCAAACCGTAATCCGGCTCTGGGCCATTTGTAAACCACCCAATCATCACTGGCAGGAGCTGCCGTTGAATCGCCGCAGTGCGGGAAATTCCTGCTGTGAGTGCATGGATATGGCTGAGCGCAGCAGTTGGAGAACGATATCCGATCGCCGCTAATCGAGCTTGAGCAGCTTGCTCATCAAGCGACACGTCAGAGGGAGAGAGCTTAGCCACCTCAGGGAGGATCGGGCGATAGTAGATTGCCATATGCAGCTCACGCACCTCGTGGCGTACTGCCTGCCAGCGAGCCTCGAGATCTTCTCCAGTGGCAAGATCCGCCCCGTGCAGAGTGCGAGCAATCCGGCGTAGCTCACGCATATCTGTGGGCACCAGGTGCGAGCGGCGGAATCTCTGCTGCTGAATGCGATGCTCGAGAGCGCGTAAAAAGCGATAATCTGCCGCAAGCTTTTCGCCGTCTCCTCGCGAAACGTACCCGCCGTCTGTGAGCGCCTGCAGCCCCTGGAGCGTGTTTCGCACGCGCAAACTAGCATCAGTTCGCCCGTGCACCAGCTGCAGTAGCTGCACGGTAAATTCCACATCGCGCAGCCCGCCTTTGCCGAGCTTCAACTGCCGCGGTGCTTCTGCTGCAGGCACGAGATCTTCCACTCGCGCCCGCATCGCCCGCGAATCTTCCACAAAATTTTCCCGCCCGGCCGCGCTCCATACCATCGGGTGCATCACGGTTTGATACTGCTCTCCGAGCTCCATATCCCCCGCAATTGGCCGCGCCTTCAACAGCGCTTGGAATTCCCAATCCTTAGCCCAACGTTTGTAATACGCCACGTGAGAAGCGAGAGTACGCACGAGCGGGCCGTCTTTCCCCTCTGGTCGAAGATTGGCATCGAGTTCCCACAGTGGCTTCTGATCCCCCTGTGGCCGGCTCACAGCTCGCGCCACAAAGGTGGCGAGTTTTGTGGCAATGGCAAGCATGTTTTCTTCAGGCAAACGAGGATCGAGTGCCCGCGCCACATACACCACATCAACATCGGAGATGTAGTTCAGCTCACGCCCGCCAGTTTTCCCCATCGCGATAATAGCCAGGCCCACGCGCCGTGCATTGGGGATCACAGCCCGCCCCACTGCGAGCGCTGCCTCCAGCACCCCGCCCACAATATCGCTGATTGCTGCGCTCACCTGCGGCATCACGGCCGCCGCATCAGGAGCGATCAGATCTTCAGCAACCACTTGTGCAATGCGATACCAATAGTGGGCGCGCAGTGCAGCTATGCCCTCACTGGCCGCATATTCACTCACATACTGTGCTCGCAGTTGTTCAAGCGGGTGCTCTGCGGCGTGCACAGCAGCTAAAGCACCTCTTTTCTCCTCTGCAAGGGACGTTTTAAAAGGGTCTTCCCCTACCTTTTGATCCCCCAGGATATGCACATAATCTGGGTTTTTAATGAACTGGTCTGTGAGCGGGCGTGAAAAGCCGAGTACGGCAAAGAGCCTACGTGCTCCGCGTGGCTGGCGAAGCACCTTATCGAGCTGCGCAAGAGCTTCTGCTCCAGCCGAATGGGCAGCTTCTAATAAGCGGATAAACCCCAGCAGCCCCGCGTCAGGATCTCCCACACTGGCCAGCTGTTCGAGAAGCCAAGAGCGATCAATAGCTTCGAGAACCGGATCTGCGAGCAGCCGGCTCGCTCGTTCTGGATTGAGAAATCCAGAACGCACCAACGCACTATGCTCCGATTCTTCCCTATTCACACGCCACCTCTTTCAAATCTGCTCAGCACCCGATCAGTTCGTTTTCCTCCAGCTCGTTTTCTCACGAGTAGCTATCTCCTGCACCTCATGCTCAGTACTATTGAGTATTTGATATCACCTAGCGCTGAGTTCCTCTTGCATGATGCGATGAGTGCACTCGTGGTCAGTAGTTAGGTATTCAGTGCCACCCGAGGAATTTACTCCGCTCAAAGGGAGTAACCTGGTAGCGGTATTGCGCCCATTCATGGCGTTTGTTGCGGAGAAAATAGTCAAATGTATCTTCCCCAAGAGTGGCTGCCACTAGCTCACTCTTCTTCATCTCGCTAATAGCTTCAGCTAGTGAATATGGCAGTGGCATAATCCCCAGTGCGGTGCGTTCGAGATCACTGAGTGCAGCCACATCACTTTCCACTGGATCTGGCAGCGGATAATCGTGCTCAATTCCTGCCAATCCCGCATTCAAAATCGCAGCATACGCAAGATAGGGATTGGCTGCCGAATCCAGCGCCCGATATTCAATGCGAGCGCTACGAGGTTTGGTGGTGCTGAGCGAGGGAATTCGGATCAGTGCGCTCTGGTTATTTTTGCCCCACGCCACATGGGCAGGCGCTTCAAACCCCGCCCAGAGCCGCTTGTAGGAGTTCACGTGCTGATTGGTGATCGCCGTAATCTCGCGTGCGTGGTGCAGTAGACCAGCCACAAATTTGCGAGCCGTCTGTGAGAGCCGATATTCCCCTGCAGGATCGAAGAAGGCGTTATTTTCCCCTTCGAAGAGCGAGAAGTGCGTGTGCATGCCGTTGCCTGGCTGCTCGATCATCGGCTTCGGCATAAAGCTAGCTTGTACCCCTTCCTGCAGAGCCACCTGATCGATCACCACCCGAAACGTCATCACGTCGTCTGCCATGGCGAGTGCATCAGCTACGCGCAGATCAATTTCATTTTGGCCTGGGCCGGCTTCGTGGTGTGAAAATTCCACAGAGATGCCCAGATCTTCCAGGGTTTTAATCGCTTTTGTGCGGAAATTGCGTGCTTTGGAGCGTGAGACGTTGTCGAAATATGCGCCATTGTCAATTGGGCGAGGCTCTACTGCTGGATCAGTTTCCGGCTCAAAGAGGTAAAACTCAATTTCGGGGTGCACATAGAAAGTGAAACCCATCGCTGCGGCACGTTCAGTGGCTCGGCGTAGCACAGAACGCGGATCAGAACGCGCTGGCTCTCCCTCTGGAGTGCGAATGTCGCAGATAATCCGAGCTTGTGTGGCTCCCTCATCAGACCACGGAAGCACCCGAAATGTGGAGGCATCCGGAGAGATCACCATATCGGATTCATGCACGCGAGTGAGGCCTTGAATAGCTGAGCCATCGAAGCCAATCCCTCCCTCAAAAGCTCCCTCTAGCTCCGCGGGTGGAATTGCTACGGCTTTGAGCGTGCCAGATACATCGGTGAACCACAGCCGAATAAACCGCACATCTTGATCTTGGATTGTGCGAAGCACATGCTCTTGTTGGCGATCCATCTTATCCCCTCGCTGTTGTTACCGTGATTCCTTTGCCGATGTTGCCGGCGTGCCTGCCACCGCGGGATCGTGGCCCAGCAATGGAAAAACAGCCGCTGCGCTCTCTGCAGCAGTGCCGTCAGCTCCCAGCACGCCCAAGCTCTGCCATGCAGCAATTGATTCCAGGGCCTCTGCTTCGCTGAGCACACTCATCGCAAAGCCATTTTGTACAAGCACATAATCCCCCACTGCGAGCTCTGGAAGATACGCCGTGCATACCTGCTGCTCCGCGCCAGCGAGTGAAATAGTGGCCATGGGCAGCGGCCCTCCTGCTGTATCCACAGCCAGCACCTTGCACGGCACTCCCACGCACATAGCAACTCCTTTGGATATTCGTATATCAGTATCAGCTTTAGTATCAGTAACACGCCATATCTCAGCGTTTTATCCTGTGTGTATCATATCAACTCATATCAATGCGAAGTTTCATTGTGCCAGCCGGAGCAGACGAAATAGGAAGGCAAGGATCCGCCTCCCGAATAGAATCTTCCAATGCCTGTTCCTGTGATTCGGCCGAAGCCCGGCTGAGCGCAGTACGCAGCAAATCGGCTAGCCACGGCTCATTTTGAGCCGTGGGAGTGAGCACTGTAGCTGTTTGCACGGTTTCCTTATCGTCGAGGGTATAGGTATGCGCCAATATTCCCCGTGGGCTATCCACGAGGCCCGTGGCAGTGCCGGCGCGCAACGGGCCTGCCTCCTCAGTGGGCAGTGGGCGATCCTCTGGCTTCCCCTGTGCATACGCTTCCGCTAGCTCCTGAGCGGCACAAGCGATATCTTCCACGCAGTGCAACGCGATGACGGCGCGCGCTCCGAGCGATTGGCGGGGGTCAGCAAGCCACTGCTCCTGCATCGCTGCCGCTTCCGGTGTGAGCAGCTCCCCCACGCTGAGTTGAGCAATTGGCCCCACTCGATAGCGCCCCTGCTCGCTACCGAGCTGAGCTATATACGGCTGCGGAGCGGCAGCTCCCGGATATGCTTCCCGCACCAGCTCTCCCCAATGCTCTGCCGGCTCACAAAATACGAGCTCTCCATTAGCATGAACTGCTTTCACATGAGAGCCCAACAGATCAGGGTGCCCTTGAGAATCAACGAGCGCCACGTTAATTCCTAAAAACTCGTCTCTATATGGCTCGTTTAGCTGTCTGCCTGGTTCAGCAGCGGCGAGAGTTGCTGAATTTGTGACGACGGGCTCACCGGAAATGGTGGTGAGCGCTATATCGCACACCGCACGCATGCGATGCAATATCTCCACGCAGTTCTCTTGCAACTGCGTAACTTGTTCTCTGCTGGGCATGTACGCCACACCACCTGGCACAGCAGTGGTAGGGAAATGCCCTGGAGAGCCCACTGCGGCCATCGTATTTTTCGCAAATTTGCGCAGTTGGACCGCAGTTTCACGGTTGATAGCAGCGAAGCGCAGCGAATGCTGATCAATGTGGGAAGCGGCGTGTAGAATTCTCCGCACTGTGGCAGCCGTATGCGGCACGGGACGAGGTGCCAAATGATCGAGCGCCCGCACCCCCGCAAGATGGTGAGCAGCCGGGCAAATCCCACACAGGTGTTCCGCCATATACACTGCTTCAGCGGCACTCTTCCCTTCGAGTAAGTGATCCACTCTCGGCAATCCTGCAAGATCAAAATGAGCCTCCGCCACGCTGCCATCTGCAGCTGTGGTGGCCACCACACGCGCATCGTATGGATCGATAATTGCGTTCAAATCAATCTTCATCAGCTCTATCTTTTCAGTTAGCGGGTGTTTCAGCACTAAAATGCTAGATTCTCACCCGATCGTGCCTTACTCTTGGATATCTGAGGTGCACCCAGGCACAATGAAAAGGTGCATGAACTCAGTTTATTAGCATCTGTGGTGGAAGTGGTGAGCCAGGCCGCTCGCCAAGCCCATGCCACGCGCGTGCGCAGTGTGGCGCTCGATGTGGGCACATTGAGCGGGGCTATTCCAGAGGCGCTTTACGGCGCGTGGCCAATTGCAATTGCCGAGGAGCCTCTCCTAGCAGATGCTGAACTAGAGATCCACGAAATTGCCGCCACCGTGCATTGCCCGCACTGTGCCGCAGATGTGCAGATCGATGAATTTTATGCGCTCACATGCCCGCAGTGTGGCACTCCCACAGCTGCTCTCACACATGGAAGAGAATTTGCGGTGGCATGGGTGCGATGGGACGAACCAGATTCTCTTGAGCCATAACCTTATCCTTGAGGTCTTATCCTTGGGCTGCCGCCTACTCATTGCTAGTGGGCTGTAGCCACTCGCGCAGCACACTCTGCGCCTGCTGCACTGCGCTCGGCACTCCGCTTTCCACTACTGGAGATAGCCCTACTCGTAAATCCACATCAGCGGCCACCACACCCACTACCTCCACGTGCTCCGGTTCAGTGCCCAATAGTCTGCACGCCGTAAGCACATCGAGCAAACTCACTTGGTGAGGAGAGAGCTTCGAGCGTAGCAGCCGTGGCACTTGATCGCCGCTGAGGCGTACCACCGCGCCCGCCTGGCGCTCTACCTCCGCAGCTGCCTTGGCCAGCGTACGATTCAGCCCATCAGACGGCGCTGCATTAGGTAGCGTCTGGGCTGGCATGCCCTGTGAGGTTTCCGTTGCGGCTGCACGCTCTTTATGGGGAGAAATAGCATCGAGAATCAGCAGGTGAGTGGTTTCTTGCACCACCGGCACCAACTCCATGCCGCCGGTGCCGCCGTCGATAAATTCAACCGAAGCCTCCTGAACCTGCGTCTGCCCAATCGGAAATTCTCGCATTCCAATCTCGTCGGCCGGCATATGATCGGCTGCTTCGCGCGTGAACAGCCACTCACACTCGTTCTGCAAACGCTGCAAAATCACTAAGCCAACGCCGTCATCGCCCATAATAGGATTTCCCACACCGAGCACAGTGATTTTCACTCGTTATCCCTCACCACTCGCTATCCCTCATATCTCGCATTGCACCTACTCTCCATAGATGCCCTAAAGGCTCGTTTCTATAAAGCCACGCCCTCACACTTCAGGGGCGTCCACTGGCTTAGAACCGCGCTTGAGCCATACCGTGCCGCCCACCATCGCTGAAATGCCGCCGTGGCGATCGAGCGAATCTGCGCGGAATGCGAGGTAAATGTGCGCTATCACAAAGGCCCAGAAAATAAACATAATCATTGCATGCACCAGGCGCACACCGGGAATCCCGATCCAGAGCGCCGGCATAGCGAAAGCACGCCAAATGGGATTGCTCATATGGTAGAGGCCGTAGAGGCACAATCCGGTGAGCATCTGGACAAAGCCGATCACGTAAATTCCGGTATAGGTGAGTTGCTGCAGTGGATTATGCGCCAAATAGAGCGGTGCCTCATCGCGCAAGAAGAGGTAGTGCGCAGCTGTCTGGCCGAGGTATTTCACATCTTGTTTGCTCTTGAGCGGCCAGAACGTACTCCACCGCATGTATCTATCTTTGGAGACGAACGCCAACACTAAGCGCACCACTCCCACTGCCAGCCAGGTGAACGCCGCCACAAAATGAATAAACCGGAAAATCCCCATAAGGAATCCAGGGTTAATTCCCCGGAAGAATGAATCTCCGAAGAATGGATCCATGATGTAATAGCCGGTGCAAGAAAGCGTGAAAATCAGAGCCACATTGAGCCAGTGCAATGTGCGCAGCAGCCCGCTCCACAGGTTGAGCTGCACCCAATCTTGCGGGCCCGCCTCTTGATCTCGGCCACGTTTCACCTGCGCACTGAGCGGGCGCACGTTAATGAAGCCCTCTAGAAGAAACTTCCCCATCGAGCCATCTCGGCGTAGCCGTGAAGCCGCCACCGCGAGGCACCGATATCCACGAGTGCGTGCCATCTGGGCGTTTTTCCGCATTAGTGTGCGGTTTTCACGCGAGGGCTGTGACACGTTGAGCACTGTTTCCAGATCTCCGCGCATAATCACGAGATCTTCAAACTGCCCTTCAGTGCTCTCAAAGTGTTTCACACGGGCTAGTGAATAGCGGCGATCTGCACGGGCTGGCTCAAAATCGCTCGCAGGCACAGTGCGCGCTGCCATTCCCGGGGTGAGGGTGCTCACTGCCTGGCGCAGTGCCAGATCTACTGCATCTCGAGAATCCTCGCTACTCACAGCGGCCATGCTGAGCAACCGCCGCATGCTCACGCGGCCAATGTTGAAGCCACCGCCCACTTCGATTGCTTCATATTGCCCATAGAACGCAGAAAACTCTAGCTGCTTCGCGGGAATAGCAGTGCTCTCCACGGCACTCATAGCGCCACCGCCGTTAATCCATTCGCTCCCTCAGGATCGAGCACGTGCACTGCGCAGCTCATGCACGGATCGTAGGAGTGAATCGTGCGCAGCGGCTCGAGCGGTTGGGCAGGATCCACAAGTGGGTGCCCGCCATAGAGTAATGACTGCTCATACGGCCCCACCGTGCCTGAGGCGTCTCGGCCACCTGCCAGCCAGGTGGTGGGCACCACAGCCTGATAGCGATCCACCTTTCCGTTTTTCACGCTCACCCAGTGGCTTAAGTTCCCGCGCGCCACTTCTACAAAGGAATAGCCGCTCGATTCTGCTGGCCACGTGCTCGGATCCCAGTGCGATGGATCAAACACATCAATTTTGCCAGCGAGGATATTATCTTGCAGTGCGGCAAAATCTTCGCGCAGATGGTCGGCAGACGTGACTGCTTCTACAGCGCGAGCAAAGGTGCGCCCCATTGTGGAGTTAATCTTATCGAGCGAAATCCCCAACTTTGCTGCGGCGCTATCCACAATTTCTTTTGTGCGCTTATGCCCCTGTGCATAGGCGAGCAACACGCGCGCCACCGGCCCCACTTGCATGGGTTTATCGCCGTAACGCGGGGCTTTACACCAGGTGTACTTGCCACCGTATTCATTGCCAATCCATTTATAGGGCAGCTTTGGCCCGGTGTATTTGGGCTCTGTTTCGCCTTTATCAGGAGTGAGTGGTTTATCAGCCCCCACAGAGTATTCGTACCACGCAGAACTCACATATTCAGCGATCAATTTCGGATCAAAGGGGTGCACCTTTGTGAGATCCCCACCGAGAATCACGCCTGGCTTCACTTGGGTGTGCGGGTTGGATTCTTTTGAATCTGCCGGATTTCCTCCAAAAGTGGCCCCCGCCATGCCCACCGCAAAGTAATTGGGGTGTGATGGGCCGATATCGAAATAATCTTTATAAACGCTGGCTACCGCCACCACATCGGGATAGTAGCAATCGTTCACGAACTCAACGGTTTCTTCCACCCAATTGTTGATCTGATCCAACTGCACTTGATTCACGCTCTCGCTGGAATTTGGATCGAGCGAGGAGGCCATGCCGCCCACAAGGAAGTTGGGGTGGGGATTCTTTCCGCCAAATACGGTGTTGATGCGAATCATCGAACGCTGAAATTGCAGTGCATCAAGATAATGCGCCACACACATCAGATTGGCTTCTGGAGGGAGACGATAATCGGGGTGATCCCAGTATCCACCGGTAAACACGGAGAGCTGGCCAGAATCTAAGATCGCTTGCACAGTGTCGCGCACTTCAGTGAAACGTTTAAGTGTGTTTCCGCGCCATTTGGAGCCTATCTGCTGTGCGAACTCGAGTGTTTTTTGCGGATCTGCTTTTGCTGCGCTTGGCACATTCACAAAATCGAGTGCGTGCAGGTGGTAGAAGTGAATCACATGATC
The DNA here is from genome assembly GCA_022768785.1 of Arcanobacterium sp. Taxonomy (GTDB): domain Bacteria; phylum Actinomycetota; class Actinomycetes; order Actinomycetales; family Actinomycetaceae; genus Arcanobacterium_A. The sequence continues at coordinate 17,278 of JALELI010000069.1, forward strand.
TTGAATCTCTTGCGATCCCAGCACCAACGCACGAATGAGCTTGGCATCTTCCGGCACGTGTGAGCCAATCGCATTTTCCACTGCCGTCACTGAGGCAATCGCATGCACCGATGTGCACACACCGCAAATGCGCTGCACAAATGCCCACACATCACGCGGATCTCGATCTTTCACGATCGTTTCAATCCCTCGGAACTGAGTGGTTTCGCTCCAGGCGTTCGTGATTTTGCCGCCCTCTGCTTCAATCTCGATCCGAAGGTGCCCTTCGATCCTAGTGAGTGGATCAATCACAACTTGTTTGGTTGCCATGCTCAGGCCTCTTTCTCTGGAGCTGTGGTGCGTGTGGATTCATCGGTTGTGGCGGTTTCATGCGAAGCCGGAGTAGCTTCAGCTGCTGCAGCTTCAGAGGTTTTCGCGCCAAATGGCTCAGCGGCAGCGGCCGTATTCGTGCTACCTGTATTCTCACCGAACACAGCCATCGGCGAGTTGTATGCCGCTTTCTTATCGGCGGCAGACCTCAGTGCCGTGACGCCGGCGTGCACAGCTACACCTGCAGCCACCACGCCTGTGAGCCCCCACCCCACTTTCTCTGCGGTGCCTTCAACACCGAAGCCCGGCACATTAGGCAAGCGAGTGTAAAAAGGAGAGAAACGATCAAAGAAATCGCGCTCTGTGCAGCCGATGCATGGGTGCCCTGCACCAATCGGCCACCCGGATTTCATATTCCATTGCACAATCGGGCACGGGCTAAATGTGCTTGGCCCTTTGCACCCCACATCGTACAAGCACCAGCCCTCGCGGGCACCGGCGTCATCGAAGCTGCGCACATACTGCCCGGCATCAAAGTGTGGACGGCGTGGGCACGAATCATGGATCCGTTGGCTGTAGGCGAAGAGTGGGCGGCCCTCGGCATCTACTTCTGGCGCTTTGCCCTTGTGGCTAAGAATATAAGACAGCGTTGCTGTGATCACTTCACCGATTGGTGGGCAGCCACTCACATTGATCACCGGTTTGTTCTTAATAATCTCATCTACGCCTTTAGCTCCGGTGGGGTTTGGCTTAGCAGCTTGCACTGAACCGAACACAGCGCACGCTCCAACAGCAAGAATAGCTGTGGCATTTTCGGCGGCTTCCCGCAGCACTTGCTCAGCGCTCTTGCCCCCAATCGTGCAATACACCCCTCCGTCTTTTGTAGGAACTGAACCGTTTACCACGAGAATGTGCGGCATCTTATTAGTTTCTGCGAGAGCTTTTTCAGCCGCTTCACCAGCTGCAGCCATCACGAGCTCGTTGTAATTTACGCTCATAAGGTTGAGCACCACATCTTCCACAGTGGTGCCACCTGAGCGCAGCGTAGATTCCATGCAGCCAGTGCACTCCTGCAGCTGTAGCCACACCACGTTGGGCTTAGTGACGGCGCCAAGATCTTTAGCGATCTTCGCTGCCTGCGGTGTTAGCTCAGCTGCGCGCGCCGTGGACGGAGTGCCAACGGCGAAAATTGCAGCAAGACCGCCACAAAATTTGAGGAAGTCTCTCCGGCTCACGCCAGCGCGAGCCAAATTTTCAGCCAGTGTGCCCGGCTGCCACGGAGTGATGTTGTACGCCACAGCGCCACCTCTCTACCTGAGAATTATCGATATGTGAGCTAGCTGAACAGCAGCCGGCGGCATCGCCGAAGAATGTGAGTGCCCAGAGCCCCATTTGGCTTTCATTTTATATCTGCTCTACTGCTATTACTGCAAAATTTTGACCTGACGAAAAACCAAAATAACGGCATGTTTGGCTTGCTAAATTGTTTTTTACTCATTTTTCACAGCACTAGAGCCAATGCGCGTTTCTGAAGCACTGCTTCATAGCCTATGTGGCTATGCCCACACTCAAAGGGCTCGGCAATAACTGTGCCACTGCGCGCGCCAGCATGCCCGTAGCCTAGCTCTGCTTAAGCTAGCTCACACTACGAGCAGCAGAGCCTATTGGGCACACTGCAGCACCCCCATACAAGCACGCTATGCCTGAGGATTCGCCCTCCGCCTATCTCAAAGTCACTGAATATTGAACGCCGGATCGGGAGGAAGATCTGGAGCGGGCACCACCCCACCTTGATCTGCTGGCGGCGGGTTGTTATCCGCAGGGGCGGGAGGAACCACCGGAGCTGGCTCCGCTGGATTTTGAGGCACAGTGGAAGGCTCTGGCTGCGGCACGGGAGCAACTCCGCCATCTTGTGGAGCTGGCACGCCTCCCTGTGGAGCAATGAATCCACCTTGAGGAGCCAGCCCGCCCTGCTGCTCATTTTGTGCAGCCCACTCGGAATCCGCAGCGTAGAGGGCGTCAGCTCGAGCTTTCAAATCGGTAACGAGCGCTCGCAACGATGCAGTATCCATGCGAATCTGTGCCACACTCTCGGTAGGTTTCACAGCTTTTTTCAAGCTCGCTTGTGCTTTTGCCACGGCATCAGAAGCGTCTGTGCGGATCTTATCATCGAGCACACGGCCTTCTGTGCGCGCAATCATATCTTTTAGATCAGCGATCGCCTGTGTGAGTTCTGCTTGCACAGCTGTGTGCTCTTGTGATGCTTTCACGCGCTGGGATTCATTAGCCGTCTCAGTGAGTGCACGCAACTTTTCACGAATAGCTGCCATTTCATCAATATGCACCCGCACTCGAGCACTGGCTTTTTTCACTTCTTCGCGCGAGGCTCCCTCACGCACTCGCTCTAGCGGTTTGATATGTGCTGATGCAGAGATAGCCGCGCGCAATGGAGGGCACACAGCGTTATTTTGCGCGAATGAGGCGCATGTGGCATCGCTGGCAATTGCCTGCGAACGGGCTGCGCTCAGTGCATTGAACTCCCCGATTTCTCTTGCCACAAGGCGATCGTAAGCAGACACAAGTGGGCCATAGGCGTGGGTTTCATAATAGAACACGCCACTCGCCACACCTGCCACAAGCAGTGCTAGCAAGAGCCACAGGTTGAATCTCTTTTTCTTCAGCACTCGCGCTCCCTCGTTGCCACCTCTATTGCCATATCGTTCTTCTTGCACTAACTCAAACGGAGCTGTTTCTCCATGCGGGGTTCTGCGGCAATTCCTACCCGCCAAACTTCACGTTAGCCTCAGTAGGCACTGCCACGCCCGGTTATCGAGATGCCGTGCCGTACTGCGGCCCTGCACTGTGCATAGAGATACCCCTCCTGCGAAGCACACCGCTGCCTTGCCTAGAAGTACCTTGCCTGAGAGCTCTACTCTTCGCCGTAACCGTTCGGGTTGTGGCTCTGCCAATTCCAAGTGTCTCGCACCATATCGTTGAGATCGTAGCGAGCTTCCCAGCCGAGCAGTTTCTTGGCCAGTGAAGCATCAGCATACATCGTTGCCACATCTCCAGCACGCCGTGGATCAATCACATACGGAATCTCTATCCCACTGGCTTTTTCAAAAGCATGCATCAGCTCTAGCACACTATAGCCTTTGGAGGTGCCGAGATTGATAGCTACCGCCCCGGTATGCTGCAGGCCGTAATCAATCGCTTTCACATGCCCGGCAGCAAGATCCATCACATGAATGTAGTCGCGCACGCCCGTGCCATCGCTAGTGGAATAATCCGCGCCAAACACATGGAACTTCTCTAACTTCCCTACTGCCACCTGAGCGATATAAGGCATCACGTTGTTCGGAA
>JALELI010000082.1 GCA_022768785.1 Arcanobacterium sp.
CCCTGCGCAATGTCCATACGATCAGCCACCAAGCGCAGCACATGGCTCAGAGGCACATTCAAGGCTTTTGAAATTGATTCTAAGAGTTCAGAAGAAGCTTCTTTTTGCCCGCGCTCCACCTCGGAGAGATATCCGAGCGACACCCGCGCACTCGAAGAAACTTCGCGAAGCGTGCGCCCTTGACGCTGGCGGTATTCGCGCAATACATCGCCCAACTCTTCGCGCAGCAAAGCAGTTTCAGAATGAAGGTTGGTATCCATCTGCATCGTCGAAACATCCTATCTATCGTGATATGGCGATTGCTCGCCTGCTCTTGTGAGCATCTGCCTCTGTAACGCGAGGCATTGCATATATGTTCCCAAAGCAAGCTGGGCATTGCCTGATAACTCACTGCACTAATCATATAGACTTGAGCCTAAAACGCTCAAGTTTTGGAGACCCTAAGTTTTATAGCCTCCACTCTGCGGGGGCGTCTATTCTTCGTTGTGTAGCCATCCGCAGTGCGTGTGGAATCTCTTCACAGTGCGGAACAAACTGCCAGAAATCTTTTCGTGACGGCGACGCATCGTTTATCGAGAAGCAGTACGCCAATCTCAGCTATCGCGGTCCGCAGCACACGCCGCGCACCCTTGTTCGAGCGCCATCTCCACTGCCTGCACGCGCACCGCCTCACGATCTCCCGCGAAATAGCACTCCACTGCAGCCGCTCCTTGGGGTGTGTAAATCCCGATAAAAACGGTTCCTGCCACATGCCCATCTGCCGGGCCGGGCCCGGCCACGCCTGTGGTAGCTAATCCATAATCTGCACCAAAAAGCTCGGCAGCGCCACGCGCCATTTGCTGTGCCACGAGAGGATCCACTGGCCCCGTTTGAGCGAGGTGCTCACTATCCACATTGAGTACGCTTGCCTTTGTGTCGGTTGCATAGGTGACGGCGCCACCCCGAAACACTCGTGATGCTCCCGGCACACTCACGAGTGTGGCCGCTAACGCTCCACCAGTGAGTGATTCTGCCACGGCCAGATGCTTCCCTTGCGCCTCAAGCGCACCGAGCAGCTTTTGTGCCCGCTCTACAGCAGAGCGAGAAACGGCGATCATGAAGGGCGCTCCTCAGAAGCTGGTGCGGGTGCGGGGATCCCCCGAACCACATTAATCCCCTCTTTCACATAACCATAGGCAGAGATGATGGCGAAGAACAGCGCAATTCCGATGCATACATATCCGACGATGTAGGCCGCGTGAGCAGCCGGAGACCACGCGTTCGACACTCCCTCGTAATAATTTCCCAGCAGAGTTTCCCAGGGGACGAGAAGCACCGCGATACCTATGCTCTGTGCAAACATCTTTATCTTCCCCCACCAGCCGGCAGCCATCACTTTTCGGGATTTCAATGCCATGCGCATCAGCGTAATTCCCAGCTCGCGCACAATAAACAGTATCGTTACCCACCACCAGAGCATATCGTGCCAAGAAAGAAGCAAAAGCGCTGCGATAATCAGTGCTTTATCTGCAATAGAATCAGCGAGTTTGCCGAAATCGGTGATCAGCCCTCGGGAACGCGCATAATATCCATCGAGCTTATCGGTGAGTGCAGCCACCACAAACACCGCAAGCGCCCACCATCTACGTTGTGGCGTATCTGCCCAGTAGCACGCCACAAACACCGGCACTAATACGAGCCGAATAATTGTGAGCATATTAGGAAGGTTGAGCAGCGGCACACTTTCGCCGCGCTCGTTTTTTGTGGTGAGAGCCATTGATCGTTCCTTCCAATGAGTAAATTAGTGGCGCCCGGTGAGCTGCCAGGCATCTTCGTTGTCTGGAGCATCTGGATCATCGATGTCATACACATACCCATCTGTTTCCTGGGTAGTGGGCTCTGCAAGCGGATCGGTGGCATAGCGCGAATTCATCTGCATCACCACAGTTCGCCCATCATGAGCGGGATCAGCAGCAGAGAAAAGCGGATCTCCCGCGCGCTCCGTACGAGTTTGCCCCGCGGGCGTAGAAACATTCCCGCGTGCCCCTGCCCCTAGTGCTGAAGCTCCCGCAGTGGAGCTTCCCGCTTCAGAGGCATCACCGTCCAACTCCCCCTCAGTTTGCACCACAGCGCGTTGGTGGGCAAACGGCTGCACGTCTGTGCTCGCCTCTCGGGCTTCAGTCACGTCTCCGAGCTCTCCCACATCAGCATAGCGATCATCGAGATCCTCTTCGGCGGAATCCACTGAGCTGGAACTCAAATCCACTTCCTCACCGCGGATAAGTGCCAACACATCGGGTAGCTGCTCCGGCGTCACCAACACATCACGAGCTTTCGACCCTTGAGCCGGCCCCACAATCCCTCGCGATTCGAGAAGATCCATCATGCGCCCGGCCTTAGCAAATCCGATTCGGAGTTTACGCTGCAGCATAGAAGTGGCCGCATATTCAGTGCTCACTACCAGCTCAGCTGCCTGCAGCAGAGTTTCCAGATCGTCTCCGATATCGTCGTCAATCTTTTTCTTCTCGCCCTTCGGGATCACGTCATCTCTATAAATGGGCTGCATCTGCGCCTTGACGTGCTTTACCACAGCGGCGATCTCTTCTTCGTCTACCCAAGCACCCTGCAGACGCCGCGGCTTTGACGCCCCAGATGGTAAGAAGAGTGCGTCACCCATGCCAATGAGTTTCTCCGCGCCAGGCTGATCGAGAATCACGCGCGAATCTGTGAGAGACGACGTCATAAACGCGAGCCGCGATGGGATATTAGCTTTGATCAGACCTGTGACCACATCAACAGAAGGGCGCTGCGTGGCGAGCACTAGGTGGATTCCAGCAGCGCGGGCGAGCTGAGTGATGCGTTGAATAGAAGCTTCCACATCGCGCGGAGCCACCATCATCAAATCGGCTAATTCGTCCACCACTACCACCAGATATGGATAGGGCTGGAGCTCCCTGCGCGAGCCGTCAATAGGCTGCACTTTCCCCTCTCGAATAGCTTGGTTGAGATCGTTGATGTGCTTGAAATGGTAGGTGGCGAGATCGTCATATCGCTGATCCATCTCTTTTACCACCCATTCCAGCGCTTCCGCAGCTTTCTTAGGGTTCGTGATAATCGGTGTGATGAGGTGCGGAATTCCCGCATAAATTGTGAGCTCCACTCGCTTCGGATCCACGAGGATCATACGCACTTGATCCGGGGTGGCGCGCATTAAGATCGACACAATCATCGAGTTAATAAACGAGCTCTTGCCCGCTCCGGTGGCTCCGGCCACCAGCAGGTGCGGCATTTTAGCGAGGTTGGCAACTTCGTATTTGCCCTCCACGTTTTTACCCACTCCCACGGCGAGTGGGTGCGGGTTGTTGCGTGCCACATTTGAGCGCAGCACATCGCCGATATACACAATCTCGCGGTCTTTATTGGGAATCTCGATGCCGATCGCGCTCTTTCCAGGAATTGGGGAAATGATACGCACATCTGCACTAGCCACCGCATAGGCGATATCTTTTGAGAGCTGCGTAACCCTATCCACCTTGACACCAGGGCCAAGCTCCACTTCATATTGAGTGACGGTAGGGCCGCGTTGGAATCCCACCACCTGCGCATCTACCTTGAATTCCGAAAATACCCGCACGAGGGCTTCCACCACATCATCATTCGCCTGTGAGCGATCGAGGTGCGGCGGGCCGGCTTTCAGCATGTCATAGCTCGGAAGCGTATAGGTGATATTTGAGGAGAGCTCCATCTGCTCCACACGCTCTGGAGCGGGAGCGGGAGTAGGGGCTTTGAGCTGCTTCTTGAGCTTCGCCCCGATCAGCGAGCTAGCTCCAGCTCTGCCAGCATTGGCAACACCCGGTTGTGCAGCCTCTGCGCTAGCCCCTGAATGAGATGCGCTTGGCGGTTTCGCCACCACAGTGGGTGCACTATCAGCAGCGCTATCCGCCGTTGCAGCCGACGCCATCGCCACGCCCTGCGGCTGCTGAGCACCTTCTTCCGGCACTTCCTGCGCATTCCCAAAAAGCTCTGTGATGGAGTGAGCGGAAGCGTCAGAATCCTCTTTTTGCTCGTGAGTACGGGCAGATTCCGCGTGTGCAGTGCGCCGCGCACGCGCCCACCGCACCACATCATTCACCGAAAGATTAGCTCCAATGAGCACTGCGTACACGATCAGTAGCACCAACAGCGGCACGGCTCCCCACACTGATACCAGTGCGCTGAGCGCACCACCCACGATCCACCCGATGAGGCCACCGGCAGCTTCTACGCTTGTGAAATCTCCAGCGGGATCTGGGCCACCGCAAATAATATGAGCTATGCCAGTGATCGCCACTGCAATCAGCGCTGTAGCTAGATATTTTCGCCCGTGTGTGCGCAGCGTGGCGTGGCGAAATAGCATCACGGCAATCGCCACTAAGAGCACCGGCACCCCATAGGCCACAATGCCCAGCGCTCCGGCCACCACATGATGCAGAAACCTCAGCAGGATCCCTGGCAGCGCAAACCACTCGGTGAGTGCCACCAGAATTCCTGCCGCGATCAGTATGATCGCCACACCATCGTGTGACGAATACCCCGATTCTGGGCTAGCAGTTATTCCCGCATCATTGGTGACGCGCGCCGTGGCCGCGTTTCCGTTGCCGCGCGTGCCGCGCACACGTGATGATTTCGCTGCCGAAGAACTAGCTGCCGTTCCTTGTGCACGCCGAGCAGGTTTGCGAGCCACTGAGAATCTCCTTGCCACATAATCGAAACTATCTATTGCTATTCTAGCGACTTGCCGCCGCCGTGCAGCGATAGAGCCCACCCGCGCGGGGAGAAGCACGCTTACGCAGCTCGTAGTTGGCGAGGCTTACAGCAGCTCATGCGTGCGCGCAAGGCGCGCCACAGCTTGCTCTAGCGCCTCATCGGATTTGGCAAAGTGCAGCCGGATAAGGTGATTCACTGGCTCAGCAAAGAAACTCGATCCCGGAACTGCTGCCACTTTCACATCGCGTGCGAGCCGCTCGCAGAATTCCAGATCAGATTCAACGCCGAACTCGCTGATATCCACGAGCACGAAATATGTGCCATCGGGATTGGTGTGAACTAGCCCAGCGCGATCTAAGCCATCGAGCAGAATTTGGCGTTTGTGCGTGTATTTCGCGGTGAGCTCATCGTAGTAGCTCTGTGGGAATTCCAACCCCACCACAGCCACTTCTTGGAGCGGAGCCGGAGCTCCCACTGTGAGAAAATCGTGCACTTTCTTGATCCGCTCCGTCACTTCAGCAGGAGCAATCGTGTAGCCGAGGCGCCACCCCGTGATCGAATAGGTTTTCGATAGTGAGGAGCAGCTAATCGTGCGCTCCCGAGCCCCAGGGAGCGATGCCGCATACGTGTGTGTGGCCGGAGCAAAAACGATGTGCTCATATACCTCGTCAGTGATGATATATGTGCCATGTTCAGCAGCAAGATCCACAATCATTTGCAGCTCTTCTCGAGTGAACACTTTCCCACTTGGGTTTGAGGGATTGCACACGATGATCGCTTTGGGATCG
>JALELI010000090.1 GCA_022768785.1 Arcanobacterium sp.
CCCGGAATGAGGCGATAGGCCCACAGATGTTCAATTGGCTGGTGCGTGGGGCCATCTTCGCCCACTCCCACAGAATCATGCGACCACACGAAGATCGAAGGCAGTTTCATCAGCGCAGCGAGGCGCACAGCCGGACGCATGTAATCGGCAAACACGAAGAACGTGCCGCCGTATGGGCGAGTGAGCCCGTGGAGAGTGATGCCATTGAGAATAGCGCCCATGGCGTGCTCTCGGATTCCAAAATGAAGTGTGCGCCCATACCAGCCGCCGGGCCAAGCCTTTGATGCATGCTCTGGCGGTAGGAACGATGGTTCTCCCTTCATCGTGGTGTTGTTGGAGCCAGCGAGGTCTGCTGAACCACCCCACAGCTCTGGGAGCACATCTTTAATCGCGTTGAGCACTGTGCCAGAAGCGGCACGGGTGGCTACAGAGCTACCTGCTTCGAATGTGGGGAGAGCAGCTTCCCAATTCTCAGGGAGTTTGTGCTCCCGCAGTCGCTCTAAGAGTGCAGCTTGCTCGGGGTGGCTAGCCTCCCAAGCAGCCATCTTCTCGTCCCAGGTTGAGCGGAAAGCTTGTGCACGCGCTGCAGCATTACCGCGCGCATACTCCAACACTTCGGCGTCCACATCAAAAGTGGTATCGGGGTTGAGGCCGAGAGCCTCTTTCAAACCATGAATTTCCTCATCGCCAAGCGCTGATCCGTGGGCGGCGCCAGAGTTTTGCTTAGTAGGGCTCGGCCACGCCATAATCGTGGAGAGCTTAATAATCGAGGGGCGATCAGTTACTTTCTGTGCTTCCTCAATAGCTTGGAAAAGCGCTTGCGGATCTTCGTGATATTCCCCAGTTTCATCATTACGCCATGCCACGTGCTGTGTGTGCCACCCGTATGCGGCATAGCGTGCAAGCGTATCTTCAGTGAGTGCAATAGTGGTGTCGTCTTCAATCGAGATCCGGTTGTCGTCAAAAATCACGATGAGATTTCCGAGCTTTTGAGTGCCCGCGAGTGAAGAAGCTTCTGAGGTGACGCCCTCTTCAATATCGCCTTCTCCGGCGATCACATACACAAAATGATCAAAAGGGCTCTCTCCGGCTGGCGTATCGGGATCGAGTAGCCCCCGTTCGCGGCGGGCTGCCATCGCCATGCCCACTGCAGAAGAGAGCCCCTGGCCGAGTGGGCCAGTGGTGATTTCCACGCCATTCGTGTGCCCGTATTCGGGGTGGCCTGGGGTAAGCGAGCCTTCGGTACGCAGCGCCTTGAGATCCTCTATTTCTAAACCATATCCGGCAAAGAAAAGCTGCGTATACAGCGTGAGCGAGGAATGCCCAATAGAGAGCACGAAGCGATCGCGGCCCAGCCAAGCGCTATCTGCGGGATCGTGCCGCATCACTTTTTGGAAGAGCAGATAGGCTGCTGGAGCGAGAGAAATCGCAGTGCCTGGGTGGCCATTCCCCACTTTCTGCACGGCATCTGCGGCGAGTGCGCGGCTGGTATCTACGGCTTTTTGATCTAAAACGGACCATTCTAATGCGCTCATCTATGAGCCACCTTTCACAGTTATGATTGAGAGGTCACTACGACCGTGGGCTTTTATATACTCCACTATCATATCGCGTTGCGTGTGGCCGAACGTGGCCCAAAAGGCATGAAGTGAGATATCCGAAAGGAGCCAGCAATGCGCAAGAATGTGCAGCACAAAGGGGCCAGTGAGAAGAAGCAGCTGTCGCCTCCTCAACCACGCGCCACTGCCAGTGCTTATTTGCAGCGCGCACTGGCGCAATATCTGGCGCATCTCGCCGTGGAGCGCTCACTTTCTGAGAATACACTTGCCGCATATCGCCGCGATCTCACTCACTATCTCTCTCATCTGGCGGCTCGCTCCGTGGCCACGCCGGCAGCTATATCTGCAGCTGATGTGGCTTCTTTCGCAGATTTTCTCGCCAGTGGGGGAGCCGGAAAATACTTTGCTCCCGCATCAGTTGCACGTATGGTGACGGCGGTGCGAGGCTTTCATAAGTTTCTACTCGATGAGGGGCTCTCCGGCAGCGATCCTGCCCACGATGTTCACCCACCAAAAATCCCCAGTAGGCTCCCTAAAGCAATTACGATTGAGCAAATGCAGCATCTTATCGAAGCGGCGAGCGCAGGAGATGATCCAATTTCGCTGCGCGATCGCGCTTTGGTGGAGTTTCTCTACAGCACTGGAGCGCGGGTATCGGAAGCGGTGCACCTCACCGTTGACGATCTCGATTTAGAAGCTGCTGCAGTGCGGCTCTTTGGGAAGGGAAGTAAGGAGCGGATAGTGCCGCTCGGCTCTTATGCCATCGTGGCATTGCAGGCGTATCTCGTGCGTGCTCGCCCAGCTCTTGCAGCCAAGGGAAAAGGAGTGACGGTGCTGTTTCTGAACAAGCGGGGAAACGCTTTATCCCGCCAATCGGCGTGGGAAGAGATTCAACTCATTGCACAGCGGGCAGGGCTCGCGCATATTTCTCCGCACACGTTCCGGCACTCTTTTGCCACGCACTTGCTTCAGGGAGGAGCAGATATACGAATTGTGCAGGAGCTGCTGGGGCACGCTTCGGTGGCCACCACTCAGATTTACACGAAAGTGACGCCGGAGACGGTGAAAGAAATTTACGTGAGTGCTCACCCACGCGCTCGGCATGAGTGAGAAGCTCTCACCAGCTCAAGTGCTGCAATTGAGTGCTCACCCACGCGCTCGGCATGAGTAGTAGGGGAGCATGAATAGCAGAGGAATATGAATAGTGAGAAAACGGTATATGCGGCGGGAAAATCACTGAGGCACTCACGCTGCAGCCCTGTGAAATTGCATTGCTGCTCGGCGTATGCACAAGGAACTGAGAAAATCGAGTAAATTAAAGATGTGAGTTCTCATCAAACCGATATCTTGGGTGAATTGAATCCAGAGCGTGATTTTCCACTGCCTGAGCCGCTTACCACACATGGGCCGGCTCGGATTATTGCTATGTGCAATCAGAAAGGCGGCGTGGGGAAAACCACCACCTCTATCAACCTCTCTGCCGCATTGGCTGGCTATGGGCGCAAAGTGCTGTTGGTAGATTTCGATCCGCAGGGTGCTGCCTCAGCGGGCCTTGGCGTGAATGCTATGGCGCTCGAGCGCACGATCTACAACGAAATGGTGGCAGCAAAGCCAGATATCACGGCAATTATTCAGCCCACTAGCGTGCCGAATCTCGATTTGGTGCCCGCTAATATTGAGCTGTCGGCTGCAGAGATTCAGCTAATCAACGAGGTGGCGCGCGAGCAAACACTCGCGCGGGTGCTCCGCCCGGTACTTGGAGAATATGATCTCATCATCATTGATTGCCAGCCCTCACTCGGCTTGCTCACGGTGAATGCCCTCACAGCGGCGCACGGAGTGATTATCCCATTAGAGGCGGAGTTTTTCGCTATGCGCGGCGTGGCACTGCTCATGGAACAGATTGAACGGGTGCAAGATCGGCTCAACCCGCGCTTAGAAGTAGATGGTGTGTTGCTCACGATGGTGGATACCCGCACTATTCACGCGCGCGAAGTAATCCAACTCGTGCGCGATCAATTCGGAGCTCAAGTGTTTGACACCCAAATTGCGCGCACCGTGAAGTTCCCAGATGCCACTATTGCCGCTGAACCTATCACCACCTACGCACCAAACCACCAGGGGGCGAAATCGTATCTGCGCCTCGCTCGAGAGCTGATTGCTCGTGGCGCAAGTGCCTAGTTTTGGGGCGCCGGCACAAAAACGCCGTACGCTTGCGGAAGACGAATCAGAATCTGAAGAGTTTGCCGTTTCTCTCGCTGTTTTTTCAGGACCTTTTGAGGTGCTGTTATCGCTGATCACCCGGCGTAAGCTCGACATCACAGAAGTGGCGCTCTCGGAAGTGACGGATGAATTTTTAGCTTTTGTGGCAGCTCAGAGCGAGGCGGATCTATCGCAGGTGAGTGAATTCGTGGTGGTGGCAGCCACGCTTCTCGATCTGAAAGCTGCTCGTCTGCTGCCACATTCTGAAGCTGATGAAGAAGATGTAGAGCTGCTCGAAGCGCGTGATTTGCTCTTCGCTAAACTCTTGCAATATCGGGCTTTCAAAGAAGTAGCTGCCGATCTCGCCGCCCGTCTCAGCGCACAGACACTTTTTGTGCCGCGAGCTGTGCCGCTGGAAGAGCCGTTTAAGGGACTGCTGCCCGAAGTGGAGTTAGGAATCACTCCAGAATATCTGGCTATGCTTGCCGCCCAGGCCCTCACTCGCAAAGAACCCACAATTCAACTGGATCACATTCACGATCCACTCGTCTCCGTGGAAAGCCAAGTGCAGGCAATCTATGAACGGCTAGCTGTGGGGGATCGCATGAGCTTTCACTCACTCTGCTCCGATGCCCCGAATGTGGCCACTGTGGTGTCGCGTTTCCTCGCCGTGCTCGATCTGCTCCGCCGCGGAGAAGTGAGCGTGGAGCAAAACTCTCCACTCGAATCGCTCGTGGTGGTGCGGGTGGCGAGTGCTGAACAGGCGGCACGGGCCAGTGCAATGGCAGCCCAAGCTGAAAATAGTGAGAGTGCAGCTAATGTTGAGAACGTGAGTACTGAGCGTGAGGCACAGAGCGCAGCAGGCGATGTGGCGCCCGGCGGAGAAATAGCAGACAATAATCCTAGCGAAATCACCGAAAGCGGGGATTACGAGGATTATGACAACACATGATACGAACGCAGTGGGCACTGGCTCTGCAGCGGAAGTGCCAGCTGAGGGCAATAACGCCGTTGATACTGCTGCAGCGCAGCTTTCCGATCAACTGGTGCTGCGTGGAGCTCTCGAAGCGATTCTAATGGTGGTTGCGGAGCCGGTTCCGGCGCGTGCTCTCGCCACTGCAATCGGCGTCACAGAAGCACAAGTGGATACAGTGCTCCGCACCCTTGCTCACGAATATGAAAGCGGCGTAGCCCCTCGCGGATTTCAGCTGCGAGAAGTGGCTGGCGGGTGGAGATTTTTTTCGCACCCTCGCTACGCTGCCGAAGTGGCCGCGTTCGTCACCACAGGTCAATCGAATAAGCTCTCCGTGCAGGCTTTGGAGACGCTCGCTGTTGTGGCCTACAAACAGCCCGTCACCAAGGCCCAAGTGGCCGCTATTCGCGGAGTTGATGTAGACTCAGTGCTTCGCACTTTAGAAACGCGCGGCTTAGTGCAGCATGTAGGAGCCACAGCTGCTACTGGAGCAGCGCTCTATGGCACTACGGAGCTTTTCTTAGAGCGAATGGGTATGAATTCGCTGAGCGAACTAGCCCCACTAGCCCCGTATCTTCCCGATGATGCCCAACTTGAAGAAATTGAAAGTGAGCTACTATGAGCCGAGCAGAGCAATCTCTCCACAACCCAGATGGAGAGCGGCTGCAAAAAATTCTGGCACACGCTGGGGTAGCAAGTAGGCGCAGCGCTGAAAACCTCATCACCGCTGGCCGCGTGAGCGTGAATGATGTGCAGATATCGCACTTGGGGCTACGAGTTGATCCCAACGCCGTCACTATTAAAGTAGATGGTATTACTGTGCCTACCCACACCGATAAACTTACGATTGTGCTCTATAAGCCACCGGGGGTGGTGAGCACGATGAGTGATGATCAAGGCCGGAGAACGCTGCAAGATTTCGTGCAGGAATATCCCCAACGACTGGTGCATGTGGGGCGGCTCGATGTGGATACTGAAGGCGTGATTTTGCTCTCGAATGACGGCGAGCTCACCCATCGGCTCACTCACCCCTCATACGAGATCCCCAAGGTGTATATCGCTCGAGTGGAAGGCACTGTGACGCGCGGGCTTGGGCGCGTGCTCGAAAAGGGAATCACGCTTGACGACGGCCCAATCCACGTGGATAAGTTTGTGCTGCGTGAGGCGCAGCCTAAAAACTCTATTGTGGAGATCACGCTGCACTCTGGGAGAAATCGCATTGTGCGGCGCATGATGGAAGAGGTGGGCCACCCCGTAATGGAGCTCGTGCGTATGCAGTTTGCAAATATCACTGCCGGCCACCTGAAGCCTGGCCAAACTCGAGTGATTGCCGGTTCAGAGCTCGGTGCGCTCATGCATATGGTAGATCTGTGAGATCTGGTGAACACTCATACTGAGGTGGAATTGCGCTAGGATCACGCTGAGATAGGAAGATCAATGAATTCCGAAGCACTGCTAGCCACTAAAGGGCCGGTGCTTATTATTGGCACCGGTTTGCTTGGCACCTCCATTGCGCTGCGGCTGCGCATGGGAGGAGTGCCAGTATATCTCGAAGACGCCTCACCGGTGGCCGCTGGATTGGCTCGGGATCTCGGGGCGGGCAGCACCGAACCGGTGAGCCACCCACAGCTCGTGGTGGTGGCCGTTCCTCCCGATGTGACGGCGATGGTGGTGCGGGCAGCGCTAGAGAAGTATCCCGATGCGGTAGTGACGGACGTCGCTTCTGTGAAAAGCGCTATCGCAGCTGAGTTGGCTGAGAGCCCACATGCCGCTCGTTGGGTAGGCTCTCACCCTATGGCCGGCAAAGAGCGCTCTGGAGGGATCGCGGCAGATGCCGATCTGTTTATCGGGAGGCCGTGGGTAATTGTGAGCTCTGCCAGTACTGATCCTGAGGCCGTACTGCGGGTGCGGAATTTAGCTGTGGATATGGGAGCAGCAGTGGTGGCAATGACCGCTGCGGAGCACGATCATGCGGTGGCAGTGATGTCTCATATGCCGCAGCTGATGAGTTCGCTCGTGGCGGGAGCGCTGCGGGAAGAGCCAGCACAGGCGCTCGATCTAGCTGGCCAAGGGCTGCGCGACGTCACCCGTATTGCACATTCTGATCCATTGTTGTGGGCTGCGATTATTGCGGGAAATCGCGCTGAAATCACACGGGTGCTGCAGGGGATTCAAGAGCGGCTGCAAGAGCTCATCAGTGCGGTGGATTCCACGGGTGGGCTTGATATTATTTCTGGCGCTATTCACGAGGGAAACCTTGGTGTGGCTCGAATACCAGGGAAGCATGGTGGAGCTCCGGCTCACTATGCAGAAGTGACGGTGCTCGTGCCTGATGAGCCCGGCCGGCTCGGGCAACTTTTCAGTGATATTGGAGCTATCGGAGTGAATATCGAAGATTTCAGCCTTGAGCATTCGCTGGCACAGCCGGTGGGCCGGGCGGCGGTGTTTGTGCAGCCGGCCCGTGCGGCAGAGCTGGAACATGGGCTCTCAGCGCGGGCGTGGCAAGTGGTGAGTGCGGAGCAAGAGGGGGAGTAGCAGATGGCACTTGTGATTGCGATAGATGGGCCAGCAGGCTCGGGAAAATCCACTGTATCTCGGCAAGTGGCGCGTGAACTCGATCTCGCGTATCTCGATACCGGTGCAATGTATCGGGCAGCGGCGTGGTGGGCACACCACCAGGAGATCGATCTGGAAGATCACGCTGCTGTGGCGGAGGCAGTGGCAGCGATGCCGCTCACTATTAATCTCGACCCGAACGATCAACGCATCAGTTGTGCTGGCGTGGATATCACGGAAGCAATCCGCACCTCTGAGCTGTCTGCTGTGGTATCGCGCGTGGCTGTGAATCTCGATGTGCGCGCTGAGCTGGTGCGGCGCCAACAGGAGATCATTCACGCAGAAACTGAGCCAGGTGGTTTTTCCAGCGGGCGAGGAATTGTGGCCGAAGGGCGCGATATCACCACAGTAGTAGTCCCTGATGCCTCTGTGCGGGTGCTGCTCACCGCTGCTGAAGAAGTGCGATTAGCGCGCCGCGCTCTGGAAAACCGCGGAGTGGCCGATGCCGAGACCCTCGCGGCCACTCGCGATGAAGTGGTGCGCCGAGATCGTGATGATTCCACTGTGGTGGATTTTATGCATGCTGCCGACGGCGTGACCACCATCGATTCAAGCCAGCTCAGTATTGAGCAAGTGGTGGCAGCCGTGGTGGAACTCGCTGAGGAATCAGAGCGTGAGCAGATGCTCGTGGATCTACTCGATGATTTTGAGCTTGATGAGGAAGATCATGAGATTCTCACTGGCCGTTTTGAGCCTAATAATGAAGCCGAGCCTGCTGCCGGATTGCCGGTGCTCGCTGTGGTGGGGCGGCCGAATGTGGGAAAATCTACGCTTGTGAACCGTATCGTGGGCAAGCGTGTGGCTGTAGTGCAAGATACTCCCGGGGTAACTCGCGATCGAGTGCGATACGAAGCGAACTGGGCAGGGCGCGATTTCACTATCGTAGATACTGGGGGTTGGGAACGCGGCCTCGCAGGCATTGATAAATCTGTGGCTGATCAAGCAGAATTCGCGGTGCTCGATTCTGATGCAGTGCTTTTCGTGCTCGATGCCACCGTGGGGGTGACGGCCACCGATGAGCAGTTTGTGCAGATTTTACGCCGCTCCGGGAAGCCAGTGGTGCTCGCGGCCAACAAAGTGGATTCTGCAGCAGGTGAAGCTGATGCTGCTGCACTGTGGAGCCTGGGATTAGGAGAGCCCATAGCTGTGAGCGCTCTGCATGGGCGTGGCACGGGGGATCTGCTCGATGCCGTTATGCGGGAGCTTCCCGCCACCTCTAGTGTGGCTGCAGCGCCGCCTGCCGGGGGACCGCGGAGAATTGCCCTCTTAGGGCGGCCCAATGTGGGCAAGAGTTCGCTGCTCAATAAACTCGCTGGACAGG
Source organism: Arcanobacterium sp. (assembly GCA_022768785.1). GTDB lineage: Bacteria > Actinomycetota > Actinomycetes > Actinomycetales > Actinomycetaceae > Arcanobacterium_A. The sequence continues at coordinate 8,672 of JALELI010000090.1, forward strand.
AGCGGGTGGTGGTGAATCCCTTAGCTGGAACCACTCGTGATCCTGTGGATGAAGTGATTGAGCTCGACGGCGAGCCGTGGATTTTCGTGGATACTGCGGGAATCCGTAGACGCGTGTATCGCACGAGCGGAGCGGATTACTACGCCTCTATTCGCACTCAGAATGCCCTGGAAAAAGCCGAGCTCGGCCTGGTGCTCCTCGATGCCGCTGAGGCGCTCACAGAACAGGACATTCGCGTGATGCAGCAGGTGGTAGACGCCGGCCGTGCAATGGTGATTGTGGCGAATAAATGGGACATGGTGGATTCTGATCGCCGTTATGAGCTAGAGCGAGAGCTGGAAGCCGAGCTTTCTCAGATCCGCTGGGTAGAGCGGGTGAACCTCTCTGCTAAAACGGGCTGGCACACCAACCGGCTCACCCGAGCTATGCACACGGCACTAGATTCTTGGGGCAAACGAATTCCCACCGGCAAACTCAATGCTTTCTTAGGGCAAGTGGCGGCTGCTCACCCGCACCCAGTGCGTGGTGGCAAACAGCCACGGGTGCTCTTCGCCACCCAGGTGGGGAATCAGCCACCGCGGTTTGTGCTGTTTGCCACGGGATTTATTGAGCACGGCTATCGCCGCTTTTTAGAACGCCAACTGCGTGAAGAATTTGGCTTTGATGGCACTCCGATCCAGATTTCTGTGCGGGTGCGCGAACGCCGTAAAGATCGCAAAGCGCACAATGGAAAGAAGCGCTGATGGCAGCCTGGATCGTTTTGATATTATCTGGTGCCTGCGAAACAGTGTGGGCAGTTGCGCTCGCCAAGGCTGATGGATTTCGCAAGCTCCGGCCCACACTGATCTTTTTAGTTGCTAACGTGGCCTCTATTGGCGGCTTGGGCTGGGCGATGCGTTTTATCCCTACGGGCACTGCCTATGCGGTGTGGACGGGGATCGGTGCTGCTCTCACTGTGATTGTGTCGATTATCACTAAAGAAGAACGTGCCAGCCTACTGCGCATTGCACTGTTAGTGCTGCTGATTGCTTCAGTGGTAGGGCTCAAGGTGGTGAGCTGATGGCGTGGCTTGTGTTGCTTGTGAGTGCCATATGTGAGGCGGTGTGGGCCACCGCTTTAGGGGCGTTAGAGGGATTCACTCAGCTGGTTCCAACGATTATTTTTCTCGTGGCTTTAGTTGCTTCAATGGTGGGGCTCAGCCACGCTGCGCGAACGATTCCCATCGCCACAGCCTATGCGGTGTGGACGGGCATCGGCGCCGCCCTCACCGTGATTGTGGCGGTGGTGAGTGGGGTAGAGCCACTTACCGTTGGTAAAGCTATCTGTTTGTGCGGGATTATTGGAGCCGTGATTGGGCTCAAACTCGTGCCGTCTGATCCTACAGGGCGTGCTCCTCAGATTGGAGAAAGCGACAGCTGATGCAGTATTATCAGTAGGTCGAAAGACATCGGGCTATAGCGCAGTTTGGTAGCGCACTTGACTGGGGGTCAAGGGGTCGTGGGTTCAAATCCCGCTAGCCCGACTGTTGTTTATCCTTGACTTTTCAAGGAATTACACTGGCGGCATTCCATCTTCATTATTGTGCGAGGGTGGTTTGCACACCTTTTTGCACACCTTTAGGCTGGCTTGCTTTTCATGGCGTGCAAAGTCATGGGGTCATGCTCTTATTGCTGAGCTGAGGGCGTGCATAGCTGCGGTAGCTATGTTTTCTTCTACATGGCCGTATATATCGCCGGTAATGGCGATAGATGAGTGGCCGAGAATTTGGGAGACGGTTTTCAATGCCACACCGTTTTGCAGCATGATCGTGGCGGCTGTGTGCCGTAGCGTGTGAAGGCCAGCATTTTCGATCTGCTCGCCTTCAGGGGCTTGCGCGTTATATGTGGTGACGGCTTGCTTGAAAGCCCTTAGGGCGTTGCGTGGATCGCATGGTGCGCCAAGCTCTGTAGTAAAAATAAGGTTTTGCTCATTGCTCCACAACCCGCCAGCAGCGATGCGTTCCACATTTTGCCGGTGGCGTAGCTGTGCGAGCAGGTGAAGGGCTTCTGGCGTGGCTGGGATTGATCGCTCAGACTTTTTCGATTTAGGCGGAGTGCGCACGAGCTCGCCACCGATTCGCGCCAGCGTGGCCGTTACTGTGAGCACGCCTTGCGTGGCTTCACGTGGTGGCACATCGTCCCACGTGAGGGCGAGAGCTTCCCCACGGCGCATGCCAGTTGCCGCAATCAAAGCGAACAATAGGCCGTACCGTGAGGCTTCAGCGGCTCTCAGAACGCCGTTTAGCTGGCTTACGGTGAAATGTGTGGCTTCGTGCCTATCGGTGATCTGAGGGCGTTTCACGGCCTTTGCTGGGCTGGTAGCGAGCAACCAATTAGCCACAGCATAATCAAGGATCATAGATAAGGTGGTGAAGCATGATCTGATGGTGGACTGGCCCAGGTTTTGCTCCCTAAGCCCCACAAGCCACCTATCTATATCGGTGGGCTTGATGGTGCGCAGCTTGAGCGCTCCGAGCATGCCGGGTTCAATGTGGGAGCGCGTGATCTGCTCATACCAGTTAATCGTGGTGGCTTTGCGCGGTGAGGCGGCTAGCCCGCTTGTGATCCATGTTTCAGCAAATTCTTTGAGCGTGATCGCCGCGTCGGTGGGAGGCTGGTAGTGCTCAAGGCGTGCCTTAATCTCTTTGACTTTCGCCTTGAGGTCTTTTTCTGTTTTGGCTGTGACGGTGTGGCGTTTAGCTTCGCCGGCCGACGTGGTGTATCTGATGAGCTGTTGCCAGCGTCCATCTTTGCGCCGGTAGGGCTGTGAGCCTTCACCGTTTGATCTGCGGCTCATTTTCTTATCCTTCCTTCCTATATATCCGGAAATAGCGTCTAAAGCGTCTAAGTGTCCAAAGTGGCGGAATATCGCGGCAAAATCTTGGACGGTTCTAACTCTTTGGACGGTTTGAAATGGCTATGCGAGTGGCCTGCCGCGCCGTTGGCGAACAATTAGGCCTAGTTTTTCTGCTGCACTTATTCGCCGCTGGGCTGTGGCGCGTGATATCCCGTAGGCTTCTTGCACGCGCTCAAGCCCGCCATGCGGTTCGCTGTTGTAAATATCTGCAATTTCGCGCAGCTCCGACTCAGATAAATTAGAGCGGCGTTTGCGCGCTTGCCTTATTACTCGCTTTGTCTGCGCGCGAAATTCATCGGTTCCACCAAGAGCGACTGAAAAACCTTCTTGCATCTCGGTATATTCGCCGGCAATGAAAGATAAGATTTCCTCAATAGCGTCATATATCCGTATCCCTTTAATTGTTACGCCTTGAATTTCGCGCCCTTCCGGCGGTGCTGCGATATTAATACGTGTGACACTTGGCACGCCGCTTGATGAATCAATAGTGATAGTGATGTCTGGCGAGTTCGATTTTGCTTTGTGTTTCGCAACGACAATTTTGGGTACGTATCGATCCTCAATGATCGCACCGCCAACAGAGAGTTTGCCGCGCCAGTTTTGAGTTTCAAATCCCATAATGAGTGCATCTTCTGGAACCGGCTCAATCATTCCAATACGTCCAAGTTCGGCTGCGCCAAGTCTTTGATCTGCGGCTAATTGCCGCAGTTTAGCCTGTTTTTCATTGCTCATTGATTCAAATTCGCTTCGGGTTAGTTTCGAGAAATCGAACGGCGTAGATTTGTCGCTCATTATTAGCTCCCTTCTGAGCGTTGTAACGTAGATCAAATATAGCTCATACTGAAAATACGTGCAAGTGGATTTGCACGCAAGAATATGCAAGGTGACACAGACGAAGGAGAATCATGCCGAAGCTATTTACGATTACAGAAACCGCGCAGCAGCTCAAAATTTCTCGCAGCGCCTTATATGACCTACTCAAAAAAGGCTCATTAAAAAATGTGAAACTCGGAAAGCGCAGCTTTATCACCGAATCTGAGCTAAGCCGATTCATTGAGAGCCTTGAAACGGAAGGAGCGGCTAAATGAGCTCAACCGAAAATGAAAGCGCCCACAGCCAGCACGCCGTGGACGCTCCAAAAACTTCACACCCTAAAGAAGTTTCATCTCAAGACTATCAGCATGACCTTGCTGCCGCAGCAATTCGCTACGGCCTCAAAGGCTGGAAGGTGCTCCCGTGTGAATGGCGCGCCGGTAAGTACGCCAAGGCACCACTGATCCATAACGGGTTCAAGGCCGCAAGCTGTGATCCCGCTGTGATTGCCCACTGGTGGCGGCTATATCCTAACGCGCTTATTGGCGTGGCGGTGCCGCCGGGCGTGATCGTGATTGATATCGACCCGCGTCACGGTGGACGGCTGGACGATGTGCTTGCCTTATGTGACTGGGATATGGTGCGCACCCGCGCCACATATTCCGGGCGTGACGATGGTGGTGTGCATTTATGGTTCACCACCACACTATCGAACGTGGCACAATCCAACCTTCTTGATGCCGACGGCAAACGGCTGGAAGGTGTAGACGTGAAGCCGGGCGGCTCTGGCTATGTGATCGCTGCGCCCTCACTACACCCTGAGACGGGCAAGCCATACCGGGCGAACTCTCAAAAGATTCAACCACTACCAGCCGGGCTTATCGCCCGCTTACCGTTCAAGCATGAGGCAACTAACTCACTGCTCAATAGTGGATTCAGCCTATTGAGTGCGCGCCATACCCGCTCAAAGCTTTTGGGTGGGCTTATCGATGGTATGGCGCGCCAGGTGGAGGGCAACCGAAATAGCTATCTGTTTTGGGCGGCATGCCGCATGCTGGAAGCCGAACAAGCCGGCCTCAAGATTGATCTTGACGAACTTGCTGAGGCCGCCGCAATGGCCGGATTGAGTGGCCGTGAAATCTTCGCCACGCTGCGCAGTGCACGCCAGCAGATTGTTAGGCGATAAATGGAGTTAGCAGAGATTCCTACAGCACCAACACCGTCACCACCTGACGGGGCGGCGCTACTAGACCAAGTGGAGGAAGCCCTACGGGTCTATACGGTGCAGCAGTCACAGCATGAGTATGTGGCGCTCGCTCTCTACG
>JALELI010000098.1 GCA_022768785.1 Arcanobacterium sp.
TTATTAGGCAAGCCCTCGATACCGCAGCAAATGGCTACGCAAGCAACCGTGATTCCACAAATCGCAAGGAATTGACGGCGTGCTCCACTTGCCACTGTAAATAGGCCGCAATAATAGCTCCTGCGCTGCGCCGAGTGGCTAAACTCGCCAGCTCTGCCACATTCCAATCCCCCTGCGAAAGAGCCCCGAGCAACTGCCAGGTTTCAACCGATGGAACAGCACTCGCAGGCGGGCGGCAGTTTTCGCACACTGCCCCTCCCACATGCACGTTGAGCGCTTCGTGCGGCCCGGCAGCTCCACACACTGCACACTCAAAAATAGCTAATTGCCACCCAGAGCAGCTCATAGCGCGCAGAATATAGGAATTCACAATAAGATCTGGCTTATGCACTCCCGTTGCGATAGCGTGGATCGCACCATGTAGCAGCGCAAACTGCGCTAAATCAGCTTCACCCTCACCGGTGAGTGCCTGAGCCGTTTCCAATACCGCACTTGCCGCCGTATACGCTTCGTAGTGCGCCACGATCGTGCGGTGGTATTCGTTGAGCGACTCCGCCTGAGCAATCACATCGAGAGTACGCCCCTGATGAAGCTGCACATCGACGAGCGAAAACGGCTCCAGGCGCGCACCGAAACGCGATGTAGTTTTGCGCACCCCTTTGGCAACCGCTCGAATTTTCCCATGGGCACGGGTGAAAATCGTGATCACCCGATCCGCCTCCCCCAGCGGACTGGTGCGCAGCACGATTCCTTGATCACGATACGTTTTCCCCGAGCTGCCCACGGCGCTATTCTAGCGTGCCCTAACGGCTATTTCTCAGGCACATGCACTCAACGAAATGCCGCAGCTGAGCAACATGCTATAGCCCCGTTGGCGGCAGCAGCTGTAAGTGCAGGTGCAGCTGCAGCTGCACCTGCAGCCACTATCTCATCTGCAGCACATCTACAGCAGCAAACAGCCACCGACGTGTGCGCCACACTTAGCGCATGCGGCACACCAGTATGTGCAGCCCGGTTTGCCGCATGCCCTCGAAGTGTGCAGCGCTCTGATGTGTGCTCACCGCAATGCGCGGTTCACAGCCGATACTATCGCCTTAAAGGCCGCCGTCATCGTGGAAGGATCTAAGCCCACTCCCCAGAGGATTTGGCCGTTCACTTCACACTCAATATAGGCGGCAGCCACCGCATCTTTGCCCGCACTCATGGCGTGCTCGGCATAATCGAGTACTTTGAGATCCACGCCCAACTGATGCACCGCCTGCACAAAGGCATCAACCGGGCCATTTCCAGTAGTAGCAATCATCTTATCTGCTATGGAACCGTCGGCAGCACGTTCAGTGATTGTCACCGTGAGCACGGTGTCGTGATCTTGATCAGCTGTGGTGGCCGTGGTGCCTCGCAGCGAATACTTACCCCACGGTTTCAGCCCATTGGCTGCCGTGAATGGCAAGTATTCATCAGCAAAGATCTTCCACAGCGTTTCCGCGCTCACTTCTCCACCGGTAGTATCCGTGAAACGCTGCACAATATGCGAGAGCTCAATCTGCAGCCGGCGTGGCAGATCCATGCCATACACCGAACTCATCAAGTAAGCCACGCCTCCCTTGCCGCTCTGAGAATTCACGCGTACCACAGCTTCGTAGCTGCGCCCCACATCTTTAGGATCAATCGGCAGATACGGCATATCCCACACCACGGAGTTTTCATCACCGCCGGCAGAAGCCACCGCTTTTGCACGAGCAGCAAAACCTTTCTTAATCGCATCTTGATGCGAACCCGAAAAACTGGTGTACACCAAATCGCCGCTATACGGCGTCCGCGGAGGAACTTCCATCTGTGTGCACTGCTCCACCACCCGCCGAACGTGATCAATATCAGATAAATCAAGCATTGGGTCTACTCCAGAGCTGAACAGATTCAATGCGAGCGTGACGATGTCTACATTCCCAGTGCGCTCTCCCTGCCCAAAGAGACACCCCTCCACACGATCCACTCCAGCGAGCAATGCCATCTCAGCGGTGGCAACACCAGTGCCCCGGTCATTGTGATTATGCGCGGAGAGCACCACGTGCTCACGGCTACTTAGATTGCGTGAAAACCACTCAATTTGATCCGCATAGATATTAGGTGTGGTGCGCTCCACCGTGGTGGGGAGATTGAGCACTATTTCACGATCTGGCCCAGGCTGCCACACCCCCATCACAGCCTCGCACACATCAAGGGCGTAATCGAGCTCCGTATCCACGAAAATCTCAGGAGAGTATTCAAAGCCTGCAATTGTTTCATCACCGAGAGTTTTTTCCATATAGGAGAGCACTTCTTGAGTGCCAGAGATGGCGAGCTGCTTAATTTGCTCACGCTCCATACCAAACACCACTTTGCGAAACAGCGGGCTCGTAGCGTTGTAGAGATGCACTGTAGCACGCGGAAATCCTTGCAATGCATCGATCGTGCGATGAATGATATCAGGCCGGCTCTGAGTGAGCACCGAAACCGTCACGTCGTCAGGCACTGCATCAGTGGTGGCCAGCGAACGCACAAATTCCCAGTCAGTTTCACTTGCAGCAGGAAAACCAATTTCAATCTCCTTCACGCCAATGCGCACCAGCAGATCAAACAGCTCTCGTTTCTGCCGTGGGTTCATTGGTTCAATCAGCGCCTGGTTTCCATCTCGCAGATCAGTGGATAGCCAGCGTGGAGCATGCGTAATGCGGTTATTGGGCCACGTGCGATCTGGCAATTCCACAGGGTTGCGGTTGAGAAAATGCACGTATTTCTGAAATGGCATTGGAGATGGCCGTTGAGCACTGTGTACACCTTGTGTTTTCATCGTTTTCTTATTCTCCTTTTACACATCTGCCCTACTGCTGCCCGGGTACTTACAAGGCTTATGAAGTGAGTACCAGAACGGTGTTTCTCTGCGTTCCCAAGGGTTCTTTCCACATGGTCTTTCCCAGTATCCCAGGAATCCACACCGCTACACCGCGTTCTCACATTCTTCTCAGCTTCGCACACGAGGCATTAATAGGCTTTAACTTTTAATCCGTTGTCGGATCTGTCAATCTGCCACTAATCTATTGCTGATTCCATCACGATCGACGCACCACAAACCCGCGGGGAGGAGTCGATCTATCGAAACTCACCGCGGCAAATAAGCAAAAGTGCCGTATTCGTGTGCATATCCACATTCTAAAATGAAATATCGCAAAGTGCTACGGGCTCTCATCTGCTGAACAAACATGGGCACCCCAGCGAGAGAAAGCTATCCACCTGGGGCAACTCACGTGGGCTAGCTCACGAGCTAACTCCTCATAAGTAGCTTGGAATCTAATGATAACGCCGGTAAAGTGAGTTTTTGGACTTTGCACCTGGCTGGGTGCGAGGCCAAGCCTGATCTATTTCCACGGGTGCCCACACCCGGCAGTCCAGAGATGGCGATCCCTCAACCAGCCAACCCATCGTTCACAGCAAGCTGTGGACGGCCAGATGAAAGAGACTAAAAGTGGCAAATATTAAGTCGCAAAAGAAGCGCATTAAGACGAATGAGAAGCGCCGCCTTCGCAATAAGAGCTACAAGAGCGAGCTCAAAACCTATGTGCGCAAAACTCGCGAAGCAATTGAAGCTGGAGATGTTGAAGAAGCTGAGAAGTGGCTCCGGGTGGCTTCTCGCAAGCTCGATGTGGCTGTGAGCAAGGGCGTGATTCACAAGAATCAAGCTGCTCAGCGCAAGAGCAAGCTGGCCAAGCGCTTTAATAAGCTCAGCGCCTGAGCGCTCGGGCACGCAATACAGTAGGGGGCGGAAAATCCGCCCCCTACTGCTATCTCGGAACAGTTTGGGACATTTCTTCAGAGGAATCCTCCCAAATTAGAATCACCTTGCAATTCGGCAGCAAAAAGGTGGTGGCGGTTTAACCGCCACCACCTTCGCCTTATTAGTAGCTGAGCCACGTCACAGCGCAGCGATAATTGCCTCCACTGAAGCCTTGGCATCGCCGAGCAGCATCTGAGTGTTCTCCTTGAAGAACAAAGGATTTTGCACACCAGCATAACCAGCATTGCCCATGGAGCGCTTAAACACCACCACGTTTTTGGCTTCCCACACTTTCAACACCGGCATACCAGAAATCGGTGAACCCTCTTCTTCAGCAGCGGGGTTTACGGTGTCGTTTGCACCGATCACCAGCACCACATCAACGTTACCGAAATCATCATTCACTTCGTCCATCTCTTTAACGATGTCGTATGGCACCTTGGCCTCCGCCAGCAGCACGTTCATGTGCCCCGGCAACCGGCCCGCTACTGGGTGAATCCCGAAACTCACATCTACTCCGAGAGCCCGCAACCTCGCGGTGAGATCCGCCACGGGATACTGCGCCTGTGCCACAGCCATGCCGTAGCCTGGGGTGATCATCACCGTGGAAGCGCCCTTGAGCATCTCCGCCACATCTGTGGCAGTAGTCTCTCGGTGTTCACCGTAGTCCTTTGCTTCCCCTTGCACAGCTCCATCGGAGCCGAACCCGCCAAGAATCACTGAGATAAATGAGCGGTTCATGGCCTTGCACATGATGTAGCTCAGATAAGCACCAGACGAGCCCACCAGCGAACCAGTGATAATGAGCAGCGGGTTTGCGAGCATGAAGCCAGCCGCAGCAGCTGCCCAGCCTGAGTAGGAGTTCAGCATCGACACCACCACGGGCATATCGCCACCGCCGATAGCAGCCACCAGATGTAGGCCAAGCGCCAGCGCAATCGCCGTCATCATAATGATGGCCACCCACATCTGAGCAGCTCCTCCAGTGGTGTAGATTGCGTTGCCAGCCACAATGAACCACGCCATCAGCACAAAGAACGCCACAATCGCACCCAAATTGAGCCAGTTACGGCCGGGCAACGTGAGCGGAGCACCCTTAATTTTAGCGGAGAGCTTGAGGTAGGCGATGATCGATCCGGTGAAGGTGACGGCGCCAATAAAGATGCCTACGAAAATCTCGCCCAGATGGAATCCTAGCTCTCCAGGTGCGATTAACTTCGGCTCACTCAAAATCTCAATGAAGGTGTTAAAGCCAATGAGCACGGCAGCTAAGCCCACAAACGAGTGCAGCATCGCGATGAGCTCTGGCATGCCCGTCATTTCAACCGTTTGTGCTTTCCAGATGCCGATAGCACCGCCAATTGCCATCGCCACAATAATGAGCAACACTTTAATGCTCACAGCTCCCGAGCCAGCGCCGGTAATCCCTGCTTTCACAAGGCTGACCACGATAATCGTCACCAGTGCCACGCCCATGCCGATCATTCCACGGCGGTTTCCGCTGAGTGCGCTCTCCTGCTTGCTCAGGCCCGCAAGAGCCAAGATGAAGAGGATCGCGGCCACGAGATACGCAATGTATTCGAGATGCGTCATCAGACTTAAGGTTTGAATTGCCGATTCAATCTCTTCCATCTCTAGGCCTCCTTCCTAAACATCTGCAGCATTCGGTGGGTCACATAGAAGCCACCAAAGATATTGATAGACGCAATCAGAATGGCAATAAACGCCATGATTGTGACGGCCACGTTGGAGCTCTGCGCCATCGAGATAATGGCTCCCACCAGAATGATGCCGGAAATTGCGTTGGTTTCACTCATCAGCGGCGTATGCAGCGAGTGAGTGACGGCGGTGATCACGTAGAATCCCACCACAATTGCGAGAGCCAAGATAATGAAGTTCACCAGCATGGATCCCGGCGCCGCTAAAATCAGCGCCACAAGAACCAGCGCGCTCACAATGCCACCAATGGCGAGATTGCGCTTCTTAGCTGCTGCAGCCGCGGCGTCTTTAGCCGCTTTTTCAGCTGCTTTTGCAGCGAGCTCTTCCTTGCTCGGGCCGGCTGGAGCAGCGCTCACATGCACAGGCGGTGGTGGGAACATCACAGTGGATCCGAGCGTCACCGTCATCTGGCGCACTACTTCATCGTTTTGATCGAGAGTGAGCACGCCATCTTTTTCTGGGGTGGCAAGTTTAAAGAAGTTCACCAGATTTTGCCCATAGAGCTGCGAAGCCTGGCCGGGAAGCCGGCTCGCCAAATCAGTGAGCCCGATGATGGTGACGTGATTATCCGTGGTGACGATCTGCCCTGGCACAGTGAGCTCACAGTTACCGCCGTTCGCAGCAGCCATATCCACGATCACAGATCCAGGCTTCATACCTGCCACAGCTGCCGCATCGAGCAGCACTGGGCTTTTGCGCCCCGGAATGTTTGCAGTGGTGATCACCACATCGCTGAGCGCCGCCTGCTCGGTGTAGAGCTTTTCAGCTGCCTTGGCCTGATCTGCCGTCATCTCTTTCGCATAGCCATCTGCAGATTCTTGAGCCGGCGCTGGAATTGGCACGAAGTTTGCGCCCATTGATTCCACTTGCTCCGCAGTTTCGTTGCGCACATCCGTGGCATTCACAATGGCACCCATTGAGTGGGCAGTGCCGATGGCAGCCAAACCAGCCACCCCGGCACCAATCACATAAATAGTGGCCGGGGGCATCTTCCCCGCCGCCGTCACCTGCCCGGTGAAAAGCCGGCCAAAATGCTCAGCAGCTTCAATCACCGCGCGATATCCGCCAATATTCGCCATCGACGAGAGCACATCCATGCTCTGCGCCCGCGAAATACGCGGCACCATATCCATCGATAGGCCAGTGATTTTCCGTTTTGCCAATTCGTCAATAGTTTCTGGGTGAATTCGCGGAGCTAAACGGGCTACTAACACTGAATCGGGGTTCATCAGATCAAGATATTCTGCCGGAGGGGTATCGAGAGCGAGAACCACATCTGATCCCCACACTTCCTCGCGGCTTCCAAGCGTCGCGCCAGCCGCCTCATACTGAGCATCTGGAAAACTCGCTTTCATTCCCGCTCCACGCTCTACGTAGACGGAATATCCAAGCTTCACCAGTTTGGCCACAGTATCGGGGGTGGACGCAACGAGAGTCTGCTCCTGCGCAGGCTCACGTGGCACACCAATTTGCACTGTATCTCCTTAAAAATCGTGCCTAGCATCGTGATGCGGCTCAAAGCCGCGCACGTTTCCAGCTTAACGAAAATTTCAACTAAATATCACGTTTGCTCGGCGCGGCGAACATAGCGCCATTTATTCTATGCGCTTTCTATGCGTTCAGCCCGCTGAGAGCAGATACGGCGCTAGCGCACGTCACAGCGCACACAGTATCGCATCTGGTAAAGGCTGCCACTTGATCTGTATCTGCTTGTTGCACACACCTATCCTCGTGCGACTCACCGCAGCCTAATCCAGCATCACTGTGCGCGCGCCCGCCCCAGTTCGATAATAGCTTTCTCCACTCCAAATGCTGGATCGCGTGAAGCTCCTTTCACATCTTCATCTGCCTGGGCCAACGCCACTATCGCCGCGCGGATTCCTTGCTCGCTCCACCCGTATAGTTCCCGCTGTGCCCGTTCCACTTGCCAGCTCGGATAACTCACTTTCACCCGTTGGTAAACCAGGGAAGTCCGCCGCTCATCAAGTGCCAACACATGCGCTAATCTTCGGATATTTGCAGCCATAGCAGCCACAATTGCAGCCGGCGCCACCCCCGTGCTCATCGCATGCCGAGCCAGCTCAATTGCACGGCTAGTGGCCCCGGAAAGAGCCGCATCTGCCACGTTAAAACCTGTGGCTTCGATTCTCCCTGAGAAATATGTGTGGACGGCGTCGTCATCGATAGTGCCCGGCACATCATCGAGGAGCTGCCGCACCCCCACGAGCAACTCTCGCACATCAGACCCTAGCGCATCAACGAGTGCATTCACGGCTTTATTCGTGATAGTTCTACCTGCTGCCCGCACATCAGCCCGCACTGCTTTCACTTTGTCGGCAGTCTTTTTCACTTGGGCAATAGTAATCGTAGGAACTTTTGCCTTGGAAAGCCCTGCGAGTACTTTTTTGCCTTTCACGCCCCCGTTGTGCCTCACAATCAGCACCACGTCGGGAGCCGGAGCGGCGATATATTCCAGCAAATCATTTTGAAGTGCAGTATTGAGCTGTTCGAGATTAGCGATCACGATCACTCGCGGCTCGGCAAAAAGCGAGGGGCTAGCGAGCAGCGCGAGCTGATGAGCCTCATAGCCAGCCGCGTTAATCGCCGTTACAGCCACTCGCGGATCCGCTTTCCGCAACCGCGCTTTGAGGGCGTCCACCGCCCGATCTGCAAATACCGGCTCCGCACTTTTAATCAGCACAATCGGCGCTAGCTCAATATCGTCCCAGGGATTCATACCTTTATTGTCTATTATTTTGCTACGAGATTGCATCGGCGCTCCGTTTCTACACCCGCTGGCCTAATACTCACCCACCCGCAGCTATCAGTGATTGCCATCAGCGGAGTAGCCCAGATGGTGAGCGCCTGCTTAGTGGGGTGCCCATACGTATTTTTCCCCACTGAAATAAGCGCTACGGCAGGGCGTACAGCTGCAGCTAACTGCGCGGATTGACTAGCCGAACCGTGATGTGCCACCACCACAATGGTTGCTCGCTGAGCTCGGAGAGCTAGCCGATCTTGAACGTCGGCAGGGGTATCTGCGAGATTCAAGATCGAATAATGCTGTGTACGCAGCCGGATCACCAACGAATCCCGATTGGAATCAGCATCTCCACAAGCGGGGTGCTCAGGGCTTTCCACAGTGAGCCAAGAGTGAAAATGTGCCCCCGCCTCAACCTGGCGCACAGGCACTTTAGCTTGCTCTAACAATCTGAGCACCCACCGAGAATTCGCTTCGGGGTGTGCATTAGGACTCACCCAAACAGCTTCTATATGAGCTATTCGCAGCACAGCTGCTAGCCCCCGCACGTGGTCAGAATCAAAGTGCGAGAGTACAAGCAGCGATATCTGCTTTACCTGCGCAGCTCGCAAGCAGCGATCGATCCTTCCAGCTTGCGGGCCAACATCAATGAGCACCGTCTCGCTGCCGTGGCGAGCGAGTAACGCCGCTCCCTGCCCCACATCGCACTGCACTACCTCCCAATCATTGGTAATCTGCTCTGCGTGCCACGGAAGATAGCGTTCCCAAAACGCCATGCCCCGCAACTGCCCGAGCATTGCAAAGATCCCCACCAGTAGTAGCGCTCCTGCTGCTGCTAGCGCTCTGTGGCGGCGGCTCACCAGCCGCCACCTGCGGCCACTTTCCTCAGAATTTATATACCGAAAACTTATGCCCTGGCGATCTTCTACTCGCCGGGCCCAGATTTCTGCCTGACGCCGCTCCCGAGCTTTCATACGGCGCCGCTCCCGAGCTTCTGCTCTACGCTTTCGCCAAACTCTCATGCGGAGCCGAGCCTCCGCGCCCACTCGACGGATTTCCACACCGCTCTGCTCGCTGGTACCTGCTCGCCAGCGGGCACCAGCGAGCAGAGCACATAGCGCCGCAGCGTTCACTCCAGCTGCCGTCCACACGCCAACATGAGATCCGGGAGCTCGCGCTAATGCTTCGCTCACCGCCATGATCCACCACGCGCTTCCAGCGCACACCTGCAGCAGAATATGCGCCACCGGCGCTGCCACTGGAAGCACCAGCACAGCCGCCAACCCACAGAGCGTGAGCGGAGCAATCACTGGAGCCACCGCAGCATTAGCACACACAGCCCACAGTGAGCTTTCCCGCTGAATCCCCGCCACAAACGGCACACTCGCCAAGCCAGCCACGAGTGGCAACGCCACAGCTTGCGCGAGCGCCGGTGGAACGATTCGAGCGAACTGTGCACTGATCGGATATCCCACCAACACTATGGCTGCAGTAGTACTAGCCGAGAGCTGAAATCCCAGCGATGTGGCCAGCCGCGGAAAACACACGCAGGCCACCATCACAGCAATGCATACACATGGCAGAGCGCTCGCCCGGCGCTGTGCCGCAATCGCTACCACGATCAGTATGCCCATCATAACTGCGCGAAGCACTGATGCCTCTGGCCCCACTAAATGGACAAGCCACCACAGCGCCACTGCGGCTAAAGCGGCCGTCACTCGCGGCCATCGCTTCCCACACGCATAGATCACCACTCCCAGCACTAAACTCACATGGGCGCCAGAGACGGCTGTAACATGGCTCAAGCCGAGCATGCGCAGCTGCTCCACAGCGGTGTGCGGCATAGCAGAATCATCTCCAATCACCACCCCGAGCACGAGCCCTCGCAACTGCGGAGCTAACGCTGCCGCTGCACTTGCCAGTGCAGCGCGTTGGCGAGCCGCAATGCTGCCGATGAGCGTGTGCGAATCCGCAATAGCAGCGTCGCACAACCGCTGAAATTCCGCCGATTCATTTCCAAAATGCTGATGTAATTCACGCGCTGCGCACGCCGTCACCACACTCACTGCTATTGCCATAAACTGCGAAGCACAGCCAACGCGCAGAGTGCTACGCGCCCACCAACATTCCCGAATCTGCCTATGAACCCAATACTTGCGCTGCGGAGATTTCATCGCCGCTCTAGGCTGGCGCAGCGGCAGATACCTCAGCACTCCCGAGCACCCTGCCAACGCTCCCGCCGCAATAAGCCACCAACGCCAGTTCACCTCGGAAGTGGCCGTTACGATCCAGATTGCCGCAGCAGCAGGAACTAATCGCGCATCGAGGTGCATTAGGGTTCTCCAGCTAGCTCACAGTAACAAGAGGTTCTATTTTGGCCAACAGCTTCTGGCCCAACCCAGTTATGTTCAACAGATCATGCACACTGTGAAAACTCCCATGCTGCGTTCTCCACTTCACAATCCGTTCGGCCATCACCGGCCCAATCCCCGGTAGGCTCTCCAGCTCGCGCGCACTAGCGAGGTTGATGTTCACACGTGCTGATGTTGCTTCGCTCCCCGTGGACTGGAGCGAATTGCGCGCTCCTGAATCTTTTCCATTAGCATCTCCACTCGTTCCGCCACCAGCACTGCTGCCTACGAGATCTGCAGGGAGCTGCTGTGCACTCTCCCCATTTTTCAACACGTGTATGTGCTGGCCATCGTGGGCAAGAGCGGCGAGATTGATCGCAGCTGGCTGCGCATTCTGCGCAAATCCTCCAGCTGCCTGTACCGCATCTACCAGCCGCGCAGGAGCCGGCAGCTTCACAACCCCTGGATTTTTCACCGCTCCGGAAACATACACCACTATCTCAGCTGCGGAACCGCCCGAGGGAGTATTGGCTGGAATACTGGCAGGAGAATTGCCAACATTTTTGGCGCCTTCTAGCTGCGCCTCCACGCCTTCTAGCTGCGCCCCAGCAATCGGCACCACTCGCTGCTTTCCAAAAGCTACAGCTGCCCCAGCTAAACCGAGCAAGAGCCCTAGCAAGATACACACCGCGCGAATTCCTGCTGCGGATAGCGCCCATCTCGAGCGAGCTACAGTGGCGTTTCCTGCTGCGATGTGCTTATCCATGCCGCCTGGCCCCGCAGCGTAGTACTCTGCACCTCCGCTCCCCACAGCACAGCTCCCCGCACTGTTGCTCCCCGCAGCGCCGCGGCGCTCTGCAGCGCTTTCATCAGCCGCACGGGCTGCAGGCACAGGCCGCTGCGCAAAACCAGATCGCGCCCGCCCCACAGGTTTCACAGACCTCACAGGTTCCGCAGATTTCACAGACCTCACAGGTTCCACAGATTCCGCAGATCTCACAGGTTTCACAGATCTCTGGGATTCTACAGATTGCTTTTGCGCAGGATTGGCCGTTCTCGCGGTCTGAGCCAGCGCGATCTGAGGCCCGCTGCCCGTATCAGTCAGTGCAGCAATATCGGCTCCTAGGCCCGCACTGAGAGCAACCCGGGCAAATTCATGCGCGCTGCGCTGCGCAGCAAAACGGCGCAGCGGCATGGCTAAGCGCTGCTGCTGAGCCGTATCCAGCTGTGGCATATTCGGCTCAGCGCGCGGTGTTAAACGAGGTGGCGGAGAGAGCATATGCTCGTTCTACCGCACGATCCGCGGCCACATCGGAGTGCATAATTATCTGTGGATAATGTGCGCCCCTCAGCACGCTGTGCACAGGCCAGATTATGGGAAAAGAAGCCGATCTACCCGAGTACCCCTCTGCCAAAGCACACTACAACCCCTGCCTGCTGATAGCTCACCACCCGGCACCTGCAGCTACAAGTTTTACAACACTTTGGAACAGCGCCTCTAAGAACGATACGAATAGGAGCCTATCGCACCGCCCGATGGGGCGGAGTAAGCTGCTTACATCGAAGCCGCTTACAGCAAAACTGTTTACAACGAAACTGCTCACCGCAGAAAAACCGCTATAGCATACACGTAATCGTAGCTGTGAGCTGGCGCGTGGCGCCTGGAGCTAGCCGAATACTCGCTGCGGAATCAGCGCGGTTGAATGCGTCAGGGAGGTGCGAGAGCGGCTCGATCGCCAATGACGCACGCGGATCTCGCGGTGCGTCGTCCCCCGTATAAATATGCACAACTGGAGCATCAGCTGGCTCTTGCGAAAGCTGGATTCGCGCGTTTGACGCCGAATCGCACACTACCGTGTTCACCACACCGTATTCATCTGGAATCAGGCCACGATAGGATTCGTCCATTGCTCGTGAACCGAGGTAGCTGATCTCCACCGGGGCATTCACCCCCGAATAAGCTGCTTCTCCTGCCAACGGCACGAGATCTGGGCCATAAAGAATTTTAGTGCGCGCCGGGATTCGCAGAGCGTAATTAGAAATTGTGGCATTCCCAGGCAGTTTCACGTATGGATGCCAGCCAATTGCCAGCGGGATATCGGTAGATCCAGTGTTGGTAGCAGCGATAGTAGTTGAGAGATGTTCCTCGCCCTCTGCCCCAAATTCCAGGGAGTAGGTGACACTCACTGAAAATGGCCACGGATAGCCCTCTGTGCCCTCGAAATCACAGCGCAGCGTGAGCGATGAACTAGCGTCGTCCATCACAAAATCTTCATTGGCCACAAACCCATGCAGCGCCGGCCCCCGCGACGTGGCAGGTAAGTGATATGTGTGGCCATCAAAGCGATATGTGTTGTCTTTTACTCTCCCCGGCCACGGCACTGCCACAAGCGATCGAGACCACAGTGCCTCTCGCAATTCTGCGGCATTGGCGTAGCCATCTATCACATTGATTCCGGGCTTTGGCTCCCACGAAAGCACACTAGCGCCGCGCTCTGCCACGAGCGCCGTCGCCCCTGAATCGCTCTCGATACGCCATGCCGGCATACCATCGAAATTTTCACGAATCACGCGAGCTGTTGTCACTCCCACCATCGTTCCGCGCCTCCTATCTATCACTATCTATATGCCTGTAGTCTATTGCGCCCTGTCGTGCCTCATCGATGCGGCCAAATCAGCGCCGATAGCACTCTTCAACTGCAGAATTTCTCTATCACAAGTACCACAAAGCACCTGCCCTATACTCGCAGTGTTCACCAGATAAGCACCTCGACGCTCGCCATGCGGGCACTTGTGCACCTACACTGAGGCGCGCGCTGCCGCCACCCGCTTTATTTGCTCACAGTGAGGGCATCTCCACGCCTCAGCACGCATCGCTACCGCACCCGCGAAGCACACGTGAGTACCTTTGCGATCGGCAAGTATCTTGCCATTATTCGCTACCGCGCCCGATTGAGCACATGAATACCAGAAGCGTGCCCAGCCATGGCCTGGTATGCATTGCACAGCATACGGCGTTGTGCACAGCTGGCGGGGCAAGCATCATCGAGATGCCGCACCCACCAGCATCACCCGCTTTATACCGCTCTCACGGCACAATGTTCACCAATTTTGGAGCCCGCACAATCACCTTGCGCGGCTCCTGCCCTGCCGTGAGATATTGCTGCACCCGCTCAGACGCCAACGCCAACGCCGCCAGCTCTGCTTCAGAAATAGTGGGCGGCACTTCCAAACGCTCCCGCACTTTCCCTTTCACCTGCACCACCGCCGTCACCAGATCATCTGCTAACAGCGCTTCATCAGCCACCACCGGGAAATCTGCGCGCGCCACTGATTCAACGTGCCCCAGTTTTGCCCACAGCTCCTCAGCAATGTGCGGAGCCACAGGAGCAACCATCTTCACAAGTGCCTCCGCAGCCACTCGCGGCACTGGCTTGCCTGTGAGGAAATTGTTGAATGTGATGAGTTTGGCAATTGCAGTGTTCACCCGCATGTGCTCGTATTCGGTGGTGACATCTGCAATCGTGCGCGCGAGCTGCTTTGCCATCTCCCGATCACAATCGCTGTCGGTGACGACGAGAGCACCTGTCTCTTCATTCACCACGTTGCGCCACAGCCGCTGCAAGAAGCGCTGCGAGCCTACCACTGCGCGAGTTTCCCACGGGCGATCCGCATCGAGTGGCCCCATACTCATCTCATATACGCGGAAAGTGTCGGCGCCGTATGTGGCAGCCATCTCATCTGGCGTCACAATGTTCTTCAAGCTCTTGCCCATCTTGCCGTACTCACGGTTCACCGGCTCGCCATGCCAAGTGAAGCTCGGCTCGCCGGAGCCATCTGCAGCAGGCACCTCTTCCACTTCATCTGCTGGTACATACTGCCCGCGGGCATCAGCGTATGCATAAGCCTGCACATACCCCTGGTTAAAGAGCTTGTGGAAGGGCTCGCTCGAACTCACATAGCCCAGATCGAAGAGCACCTTATGCCAGAAGCGCGAATAGAGCAGGTGCAGCACCGCATGCTCCACACCGCCCACATAGAGATCCGCGCCACCAGAGGTTTTCCCTTCACGTGGCCCCATCCAATACGTCTCATTTTCCGGGGCGCAGAAAGCCTCTGTGTTGTCTGGATCGAGATAACGCATCTCATACCAGCACGAGCCAGCCCAGTTAGGCATCGTATTGGTATCGCGTTTGAAATGGCGTAGCCCTTTGCCATCTCCCAAATCCAGCTCCACGTTCACCCAATCGTGCAACCGCCCCAGTGGAGGCTCAGGCTCTGAATTGGCGTCGTCAGGATCGTAGCTCCGCGGAGAGTAATCGGGAGTGTCAGGAAGCTCCAGCGGCAACATAGATTCTGGAATGCTATAGACGATTCCGGCGTCGTCGTACACCACAGGGAACGGCTCTCCCCAATAGCGCTGGCGGCTAAAGAGCCAATCGCGCAGCCGATAGCTGATCGTAGCTTTGCCGGCACCACGCGCTTCGAGCCATGCAGTGATTTTCGCTTTGCCCTCATCTTTGAAGAGGCCATTGAGCGAAATTTCATCGTTTTCAGAATCAATAATCTCGCCATCGGAAGTCCATGCAGTGGCCCAATCAAAGCCTTCAGCAGGTTTCATCGTGGCCACAATATCCAAATCGAATTTCTTGGCGAAATCGAAATCGCGCTGATCATGCGCTGGCACTGCCATAATCGCACCTGTGCCATAGCCCATCATCACGTAATCTGCAGTGAACACTGGCACCAACTTGCCGTTCACCGGATTAGTGGCGAAAATTCCAGTGAATACGCCGGTTTTCTCCTTCTCAAGATCCGTGCGATCTAGATCTGATTTCATCGATGCCGCCCGCTGATAGGCTTTCACCGCTGCACGCGGGTTCGCCGCCGCAGCAGCTGCCACCGATCCAGCGCCGTCTTTCCACACCTTGCGGGTGCCCTCCGGCCATTCGGCGGGGATATTCTCCTCAGCGAGCATCGGGTGCTCGGGAGACACCACCATAAAAGTGGCACCAAAGAGGGTATCTGGGCGGGTGGTAAACACCGTGAGCAGCTCATCACCGCTCGCGTGATGCGCCACGAAATCCACGTCTGCACCGCGCGATTTACCGATCCAATTGCGCTGCATTGTGCGCACTTTATCTGGCCAATCCACGGTGTCAAGATCTTCAGCCAAGCGATCAGCGTACGCGGTGATCCGCATCATCCACTGGCGCAGCTCACGCTTAAACACTGGGAAGTTACCGCGCTCCGAGCGCCCTTCCGCCGTCACTTCCTCATTGGCGAGCACAGTGCCCAATCCGGGGCACCAGTTCACGGGAGCGTAATCCACATAGGCTAAGCGGCGGGCGTTCACGGCATCATGCTGCTCTTTTTCAGTTAGCTCATTCCACGGCCGGCCATCGGGGGTGGGAATCTCTCCACTGGCATATCCCGCGATGAGCTCGCTAATCGGGCGAGCGCACCCAACGGTGCCCGGCTTGCGGCCCGGAGCTTGCGGATCGTACCACGAGTTGAAAATCTGCAGGAATATCCACTGCGTCCACTTCATATATTCCACATCAGTGGTGGCAAATGAACGGCGGTGCTCATGGCTCAACCCCAGGCGCCGTAGCTGCCGGCGCATATTGGCAATATTCTCTTCGGTGGTGATCCGCGGGTGCTGGCCAGTTTGCACCGCGTACTGCTCGGCGGGAAGGCCGAAAGCGTCATACCCCATCGTATAGAGCACGTTCTTGCCGCGCATGCGCTGGAACCGCGCCACAGTGTCGGTGGCTATATAGCCCAGAGGGTGCCCCACATGCAGCCCTTTACCTGAGGGATACGGAAACATATCGAGGAGAAAGAACGAATCTGCAGGTGGCTGCTCGCCGCTTGGATCAGCTAGATTGCCCACCGGATTAGGGGCGTTAAAAGTGCCATGCTGATCCCAGAAATCTTGCCATTTTATTTCAATCTGATTCGCCATAGCGGCTGTGTAGCGATACGAAGTAGATTTCTCCGCCTGCTCGCTGGCGCTGTGCTGCTCACTCATTGTGCTCCTTCATGCTTAATAACGCCCATAATCCTAGCCCAGAGAAGCCTCCCACAGCACACTTGCCCGCCAATCAGATCGATTATCTGAGCAGCCACGCAATCCACGCTAGACTGGTGGCCATGAGTGTTTTTTCGAAAATTATCGCTGGCGAATTGCCAGGGCGTTTCGTGTGGGCAGACGACGTGTGCGTGGCTTTTGCTACGATTGAGCCGGTGCAACCAGGGCATGTGCTCATCGTGCCCCGCGTTGAAACGGATATTTATGTAGATGTGGATCCCACTGTTTTTAGCCATATGGCAGTGGTGGCGCAGATCATCGGCCGCGCACAAATGGAAGCCTTTGGAGTGGCACGGCCCGTGATGAGCTTGCTTGGATTTGATGTGCCACACACTCACATTCATGTGATGCCAGCCAATGCCCAGGCGGATATTCGTCAACAGAATGCTCGGCCAGCCACCGATGAGGAACTCGATGCAGCAATGACGACGCTCCGCACCACTCTCATCGCTGTGGGCCATGGAGAGCACGTTCCCCCTAATATGTACTCTGCTCAGCTAGGCTAACATCATGAGTTTATGGCAACGCTTTCTCATGGCTCAGAGCACCTCACAATCCGCGCCGAATGCTTCAGAGCCTGCTGCGCTCACACGTTCCCCGGGTAGCCAGCAGGGCCACAGTGAAGTTCCTGCCCCTGCTACCGAATCGAATGCTGAGCCACCACGGCAGGCCGCTTTTGTGCCCTCTTCGCTGTATGCGCTTGCCTCATGGGGGTGGCGTTTCCT
This sequence comes from Arcanobacterium sp., assembly GCA_022768785.1. Classification (GTDB taxonomy): domain Bacteria; phylum Actinomycetota; class Actinomycetes; order Actinomycetales; family Actinomycetaceae; genus Arcanobacterium_A. The sequence goes on from JALELI010000098.1 coordinate 17,462, forward strand.
CATCGTTGTTACTGCACTCTATGTGATCTTGTGGATCACACTGAAGTTTTCTGTGATTGTGATATCTATTTTGCTAGCGCTGCTGCTCGCAGTGGTACTTCACCCATTGAGCAATGCGCTGCACACAAAACTTCACTTTCCCTATCCCCTTGCAGCGGGGAGCACTGTGCTCGCGCTTCTCGCTTTTGTAGGTGCCTTACTCGTGGGTGCTGGCACTGGCCTCTACCAAGGATTTTCAGCTCTCTCTGGAAAAATCACCGCCGGCGCAGGCCAGATTGTGCAGTGGCTAATTCAAAAGTTCCCACTGGTCCAAGATAAAATTGATCACGCGTGGAGCTCTATTCAAGATTTTTTGAGCACCAATGGTGGGCAGATAGCCGGAGGGCTTCTCACATTCAGTTCCTCAATGTCTACTGCGCTGACGGCGGCAATCCTGGTGATTTTTAGCCTTTTTTTCTTCTTGGCAGACGGGCGCGGGCTCTGGCAGTGGTTTGTGCGGCTGCTCCCTGAACGATATCGCACTAGTGCCAACGAGGCGGGAATCCGAGCCTGGGTGACGCTCGGCGGCTACGTGCGTAACCAATCGATTGCTGCACTATTTGATGCACTCGCTTTCTCAGTGGTTGCAACCTGCCTCGGCACCCCGTTCTCACTCGTTTTCCCAATCGGAGCCATCGTATTTCTCTGTGCTTACGTGCCAATTATTGGCTTAATTGCAGGCATGATCATCGCTTCGCTAGTGGTGTTAGTGAGTACTGGAAGCTTCCTCATGGCATTCACCATGCTCATCGGAGCAATCCTCGTACAGCAGTTCGAAGGCAATGTGCTCTCTCCCACCTTGCAGGGAAAAACTCTGAATCTCCACGCCTGGGCAATCCTGCTGCTGGTGATGGGTGGATCTATGATCGCAGGAATCTTCGGGGCACTTTTCACTGTGCCGCTGGCTGCAGCGATCAACACAGCCGTGCTCTATCTACGCGGGCATGATACCTATCCTTACCTCAATTCCATGCCGAATCGGCCCGGTGGCCCGCAGCGAGATTTCTCGTATTACGCCGATGAATACTGGCGCCACTTTGATAATGAAGTGGCGCAGCAGCTACCTCCGCGTGAAGCTCGAAAAGCTAAGCGAGCGGCCAAACGAGCAGCCAAAGCACGCGCTATCAAAGCAGAATCGTAAAAAGCACAAAAGCAGAATCGCAAGCCAATAGCTACGATTCATGGCCTATCGGATACGAATGTATCCTCACCAGCTCCGCAATGGCACATGCTAGCACGTTCGTATACAGCTGCCATTGTGGAGTGCTCTAGTGGTAGAGCACAGCGTGGCAGAGCACCAGCGAAGGCTCTGTGCAAGCGAGCTCCTGCGTAAAACATACGGTCAAATAAGCTCTTGGAGGGGTTACCACCGCTAAAACAGCATCACCCAAGTATCCCAGAACCATATGAGGGTGAATACCACGAGCGCCACATAGCAACCGCCCACGATTAAAAAGCGATTGCGCACCACTGCATTTCCACACGCCACAGCTCGTTCACCCCAATGGCCAGCTTGCAAGGAACGGCCCCACACCAATACACACAACGCAATCGTGGCTAACCAGACCACATAGCAGTAGGGGCACAGCGCACGTTTCACCACAAATGATTCGTACTGGAACCACACCACCCATATAGCACCGAGGAGGAATGCCACTGCCAACGCCTGCCAGAGGCGCCGCCCAATTCGCCCGCCGCTGAGCACTACCAGCGCCAACGCCACCACTCCAGCAAAAAAAGCCAGGCCCACCACTGAATTAGAAATTCCAA
>JALELI010000102.1 GCA_022768785.1 Arcanobacterium sp.
TCTGGTGGAAGCTGGCGCCTCAATTGTGAAAGTAGGTGTGGGGCCAGGAGCAATGTGCACCACCCGCATGCAAACTGGCGTGGGGCGCCCACAATTTTCTGCTGTGCTCGAGTGTGCTGAAGCAGCAGCCAAACTAGGAGCAAGCGTGTGGGCTGACGGCGGTGTGCGCCACCCCCGTGATGTGGCTCTGGCTCTTGCCGCTGGCGCTTCCAACGTGATGGTGGGCTCGTGGTTTGCCGGAACTTATGAATCCCCCGGAGATTTGCATTACGACAGCAACGGCCGGCCATACAAAGAATCGTTTGGTATGGCCTCGAAACGCGCAGTAAAGCGCCGCACTGAAGGCGATGCCGCCTTTGATCAGGCACGCAAAGAGCTGTTCGAAGAGGGAATCTCCGTGGCCAGAATGTATTTAGATCCAGAGCGCCCAGGCGTGGAAGACCTCATTGATGAAATTATCTCTGGAGTGCGTTCGTCATTTACCTACGCTGGAGCACGCACAATCCCAGAATTCCGCGAACGCGCTATTGTGGGAATTCAATCGGCCGCAGGCTATCGCGAAGGAGCTCCGGTGCGGCAGTCGTGGTGACGTTTGATACAGCAACACTAAAGCTCGTGCACGGAGTGAGCCACGCCGTGCACGAGCTATCTTTTATTTTCTTCTACACGAGGCGCGTTACTATAGCAGTATGGAGAAAATCTTTGCCGTACATTACCTCTACGATCCGCAGCGCACCGATGATCTAGCCCGCATTCGCCCAGAGCATCGCACATTTTTGCGAAGCCTCTATGAAGCTGGTGCTCTTTTAGCCTCTGGCCCTCTCGGCAGCGATGAGGCACTTATTATTGTGCACGCTGAAAGCGTGGCAAGTGCGCTGGAACTCCTTGCCCCAGATCCCCTCAATAAGGCTGGAGTGATTGCCACCCGCACTGCGCAGCAGTGGCAGCCAGTGATTGGCCCGTGGGAATAAGCAAAGCGGCCACGTGGTGCTGAATAACCACGTGCTAATCATTAACACGTGCTAATGATTAAATAAAGCAGATAGGCGCAGGCAGATCGGAAACCGGATAACCGCGTCGGAAACCGGATAACCGCGCAGATCGATGGCGCCCAGCGTCTAACACTAGACGTTGAATCCCAACGCCTGCAGCTGCTCCCGCCCCTCTTCGGTGATCCGATCCGGCCCCCACGGCGGCAGCCACACCCAGTTGATCTGGAAATCAGATACCAGCCCATCAACAGCCATACGGCTCTGCTCTTCAATCATATCGGTGAGTGGGCACGCCGCTGATGTGAGCGTCATATCCACGCTCACATCAGTGCCGTTAATTGCCACGTTGTAGAGCAGCCCCAAATCCACCACATTCACACCGAGCTCCGGATCGATCACATCGCGCAACGCTTCTCTTATATCGTCTTCGGTGAGAGGGGCTGCACCAGGTAAAATCTCGCTCTCGTTCATAGCTCTCCTTCGGTTCTAGTGTGGTGCCCACTGAGGTGCCCCTTGCCACTACGGGCAGCGGGTGGCTTAACACGCACACACCTTACTTTTATCAACTTCTATCGGCCATCTACCCAGGTTATTGACGTCTAGGCCTTTGCTTTCACTGCCTCATCAGCTGCTTCACGCAAGGCCATCCACCCTAGCAACGCACATTTGATACGAGCTGGAAATTTCGACACTCCTTGGAATGCCGAAGCATCTTCGAGCTGATCGGCTAATTCATCGGGAAGTTCTCCACCTCGGGTATCCATCATAGTGCGGAAAGCATCATAGAGATGTTGCAGCTCATCAAGGCTCTTGCCCTCTAGCATATCCGTCATAATGGAAATTGATGCCTGAGAAATAGAGCAGCCGTGGCCGTCCCATTTGATATCGGCGAGGTGCTCGCCATCTGGTGAGAGCTTCACCTGCATATTCACCTGATCGCCGCAGGTGGGGTTCACTTGGAAGCTCTCCCCATCTGGCGCCGAGAGCACTCCCTCACCGTGCCGCTCCCGCGCCGCATCGAGAATAATATCCTGATACATCTGCTCTAAATCGTTCATGTTTCCTCGCTCTCCGCTACTTCTCCAGCCCAAAAAATTTTCTCACTCCAGATAGCGCCGCGAGGAACTGATCTATTTCCGCACGCGTATTGTAGGGGGCGAGAGTAACTCGGCTGCTCGCAAACACTCCATAAAAACGATGAATTGGTTGAGCGCAATGATGCCCCACACGCACTGCAATCCCAGCGCTGTCGAGCACCTGGCCCACATCGTGCGGGTGCACGCCGTCAACATCGAAAGCTACCACGCCCACCCGGTTTGTGAGATCTTTCGGCCCGAGCACGCGCACACCGGGAATCTGCAGCAGCCGCGGAAGCAAATACGCCGTCAGCTCTTTTTCATATGCCTCTACACGATCCATACCCACGCTGCGCATGTAATCCACTGCTGCACTCAGCCCAATCGCCTGTGCCACCGGCTGGCTCCCTGCCTCAAAGCGAGCCGGAGGATCGGCATAGGTGGTGCCTTCCATCTGCACGAGTTCGATCATTGATCCGCCAAAGAGAAAAGGCGGCATAGCGGCGAGCAGTTCCCGCTTTCCATAGAGCGCACCAATACCAGTGGGGCCATACATTTTATGCCCACTGAGCACTGCAAAATCCACGTTGAGCGTTTTCACATCGAGCGGCATATGCGGCACACTCTGGCAGGAATCAAGCACCACTAGCGCTCCTACACTGTGCCCGAGCTCCACCAACTCAGCAACGGGGCTCACAGCGCCAGTAACATTAGATAAATGCGTAAATGCGAGCACCTTGGTGTGAGCATCTATCACACCTGCTGCACTCTCCACATCAATGCGGCCATCATCTGTGAGTTCCAACCAGCGGAATTCAGCGCCAGTGCGCAAGCAAAGCTCCTGCCAGGGAATGATATTAGCGTGGTGCTCCACGCGAGTAGCCACAATGTTATCTCCAGGGCGCACCGTCAGCCGCTCCACGAGCTCCGCGGGAGCGTGTACGCTTCCGCCCCGCCCAGCACTCACATTGCCCAGCACATAAGCAATTTCGTTGAGCGCCTCTGTGGAGTTCTTCGTCCACACCAATTCGTCTGGTGCCGCTCCAATGAAGCGCGCCACATTAGCTCGCGCTGCTTCAAAGGCCACTGTGCTCGCTTCAGCGAGTTCGTGTGAACCTCGAGCCACCGCGCCGTTGAGCTGCAGTTCTTGGCGCACGACGGCGTCGATCACCTGTTGTGGCTTCTGTGCAGTGGCGCCCGAATCGAGATATACCAGCTGCGGCCCGCCACGCATTGTGCGCGAAAGAATTGGGAAGTCGTTGCGGTTAAACAAGGCTCCTTCACTACTGCTCATCATATGCCACTTCCCCACACTACTCGATCAGGCGGCAGCTGGTGCGCTTGCAGCTGCTTTCTCGTTTGCCGCCTGTGCCTCATATGCTTCGTAGCCGTTCTCCTCAAGATGATCAGCCAACTCTGGCCCACCTGAGGTAACCACGTGCCCATCGACGAACACATGCACAAATTCCGGCTTGATGTAGCGCAGAATGCGAGTGTAGTGCGTGATGAGGAGCACGCCGTTTCCGGTGGCTTCATGCACACGGTTCACACCCTCGCTCACCAGGCGTAGAGCATCTACGTCGAGACCGGAATCGGTTTCATCGAGCACTGCAAACTTCGGCTTCAAAATCTCCATCTGCAGAATTTCAACGCGTTTTTTCTCACCGCCAGAGAATCCCACGTTGAGATCGCGTTCGGCAAAATCTTTCTCAATTTTGAGATCAGCCATCGCCGTTTTCATTTCTTTCATCCAGGTGCGGAGTTTCGGGGCTTCCCCCTCCACAGCAGTTTTTGCCGTGCGCAGGAAGTTGCTCACAGACACCCCTGCCACTTCCACCGGATATTGCATCGCTAAGAAAAGCCCTGCGCGAGCACGCTCATCTGCTGTGAGTGGCACCATGTCTACTCCGTCGAGCAGAATCTGCCCCTGCGTGATCGTGTATTTAGGGTGCCCAGCGATAGAGTATGCTAACGTGCTTTTTCCGGAGCCGTTCGGGCCCATGATTGCGTGAATTTCGCCGTCATTAATAGTGAGATTTACACCTTTGAGAATTGGCTTCGCACCTTCGGGGGTCTCCACCTGCACATGCAGGT
>JALELI010000126.1 GCA_022768785.1 Arcanobacterium sp.
GCAACGGCACATAAATCGGGTGCGCCCCAGAGAGCACAGTGTCTGCGCCGTAGTTCTCGTAGAACGGCGAGAAAATAATCACGTCGTCTCCGGGATCTGCCACACTCATCAGCGCGCACATCATCGCTTCAGTGGATCCACAAGTAATCACGATCTCGGAATCAGGATCGATCTCCCAGCCCATGCGTGGGCTCTGCTTGCGGGCCAGAGCCTCGCGGATATTCTGAGCACCCCACGTGGTGGAATATTGGTGCACATCCACATCTGCCACTTCTCGCAGCCGATCGAGCATTGGCTGCGGAGGAGCCCAATCCGGGAATCCCTGGGATAAGTTAATAGCCCCATATTTATTCGCAATACGCGTCATCCGCCGAATTACTGAATCAGTAAATTTTTCGGTGCGCCGCGATAGCGCGTGATTAATCGGCTGCATAGCCCACCCCCGGGTTCAAAATTCCTTGTGGATCAAACACTGCTTTAATCCCCTGCATAAGAGTTACTGCACGCGGATCAGTATATTTGAAGAAATACGGGCGTTTATTCACGCCTACGCCGTGCTCCGCTGAGATGAGCCCGCCAAGATCGGTGGCTATATCGTAGATTCGGCTCAGCGCATTCGCACGATCGGCTGCCCACTGCTCTTCAGAACGCTCCCCTTTCATCACTGAAAGGTGCACGTTCCCATCTCCTGCATGGCCAAATGCCACCATACGTACCCCGGTTTCGCGCTCTAGATCTTCGATACGCTGTGCAAAAGTTCCCACCTGGGCGATCGGCACCACAATATCCATCGGCTCTTGCACGCTCACAGCTTCAGTGGCTCGGCCAAGCGAGCCGCGCAAACGCCACACGTCCGCACTCCGCTGTGAGCTCAGCACTTCCACATCGGCTGCTTGATACTGCTGAGCAAGCTCCTGCAGCTGAGCAAGGCCAGCCGCCACCTGTTGCTCAGTGCCATCTACCGTGAGTAATCCGTAGCATTCGGCGTCTACATCACTGAGCCGCACGCCGGTGTACGCTTCTCCCATGCGCGCCACGCTCTGAGCTATAAACTCCACAGCTGTGGGATTCACCCCAGAGTGGAGCACAGCTGAAATAAAATCCCAGGCTTGGTGTGAGCGTGCAAACGAGAACAGCGCCGATTGAGAAGCCGCTGGCCGCGCCAAGAGTTTCACCGTGATTTTTGTGACGATACCGAGCGTACCCTCCGACCCCACCAGCACATTCACAAGATCCAAGCCAGTGGCGTCTTTGCGATTTTTCGAGCCCAGTTGGAGCACTTCCCCACTGGCGAGCACGCATTCCAGCGCCATCACGTAGTCACGGGTCACGCCGTACTTCACGGCGCGCATTCCTCCGGCATTAGTGGCCACGTTTCCGCCAATCGAAGCGTGCCGATCACCAGGATCCGGCGGATAAAACAAGCCGTGATCTTCGGCAAATTCCGCCAGCTGCGCGAGCAATACCCCCGGCTCCACAGTGGCTGTGAGATTCTCAGTATCGAGCTCGAGGATTTTATTCATACGGGAGACGTCGATAATCACGTTATCTTTCGTGGGCACCGTTGATCCCACCAAGTTAGTTCCAGCTCCATGCGGCGTCACCGCCCATGAATAGCGCGAAGCAGCTGCGAGCAGGCGGCTCACTTCCTCTGTGCTCTGCGCAAAAACGAGCGCACTGGCATGCCCCTTCACATGCCCCAGGGCATCGGAAACGTAGCAATCCTCCACGTTTCCGATACGCACCCGCTCCGGATCTCCAATAATTTCGTGGATCTTCTCCAGCATCTCAGCCATCGCTGATTGCCTCCTTTGTATTCTTCTAACAGTGCGCCATGTGGCGCGTGTGGTGCAGCTCAGCGTATACGCACGCTCAGTGCCTGTGCACAAACGAATAGTGCGGCTGCGTATACGTGATGAAATACCCGCATACGTGATGCAGTGCCCGCTGAGGCATGCGCACACCAGCGGGCACTTGAGCTCACTTCAGTAAGTCTTGATCCCATCCTTGGGGAATGAAATATCCCTTGAACTTTCCATCGAAGAGCTTCTTGGTGCCGTCGCTCTGGAAAGCTTTAACCACTTTCTCATAGAGTGCTTTCTTATCAGCATTCTTTAGATCTTCAGAACGAGCGGCGATCACGTTCCAATACGGCTTCTCATCGAGTTTCGTATCTTTATAAACAGCCGTGGCTGGATCGATTCCGGCGCTCAGCGCATAGTTGCCATTCACAAAACCTGCCGTTACGTCTGGCAAGCTCGTCTGAATCAAGTTGGCAGCAAGTGGCTTGAGCTGGATCTTCTTGGTGTATGATGCAACGTCGTCTACTGTGGGGCTGAAGCCCGCGCCGTCTTTGAGCTTCAGCAAACCGGCAGCTTCCAGCACCTTCAGGGCACGCCCACCGTTGGTGGGATCATTTGGATAGGCAATCGTATCGCCGTCTTTAAGATCGGCCACGCTCTTCACTTTGCCTGTTGAATAGATGTTCAGTGGAATGATGAACGTATATCCAGCCGTCTCGATCTTGTATCCATTGGCCTTAGAGTCGGATTCTAGATAGGCCACGTGCTGGAAAGCGTTGAGATCGATATCGCCAGAATCGAGAGCGTTGTTTGGAGTGGCGTAGTCACCAAACTGCACGATCTGCAGATCCACTCCCTCTTTGGCGAGCTGCTCTTTAGCTGGCTGCCACAGCTCTTCATAGATAGCACCCACCACACCGAGTTTCACTGTGGTTTTCCCTGTTGCAGCGCCATCAGATTTCGCAGCTGGAGCACCACTGGAGCAGGCGGCAAGGCTGAGAGCACAAATCGCGGCGGCGGCCAGCGATGCAAGTTTCTTAAGTTTCATTATTTTGCCTTTCTCGTTGAAGAGAGTTGTGAGTTGTTGTGAGTTTGTTGATATATGACGCCGGCGCCCAGACTAACCAGTTTCGCTGCGGTTTCACCGGCTGCAGCACCTTCATGCACCTGCAGTGTGTGACGGCAGCTCAGCAGGAGCTCTCTCAGTGCTGGGCACCCGTTGGTTGAGCATTTACTAGAGTTGAGCACTTACCAGTTAAGAGCATTTGGCTTTTCGCTTTCGCTGGCTTAGTGCTTGGCTTTTCGCGCCACAGCGGTGCCCGCTATCTGCACAACGGTGACCATCAGTACAAGAATAATCACCGTTCCCCAGGTAACGTCGTCTTGATTGAGATCTTTTCCGTAGCGAATCGCAAAATCACCGAGCCCACCAGCGCCCACAGCACCGGCCATCGCCGTCAAGCCAATGAGCGATATAATCGTGACGGTGCCAGCGCGCACAAGAGCTGGAATCCCCTCGCGCAGATACACTCGCCAGATGATATCGGGCGCGCTTAAGCCCATCGATTCTGCCGCCTCGATTAAGCCATCTGGCACATCTGCCAGTGCATTTTCCACCTGCCGAGTGAAAAACGGCACGCAGCCAAACACTAGCGGCACAATCGCTCCTGGCACCCCAATGGCCGTCCCCATGAGCAGCCGGCTCAATGGCATCAGCACAATAATCAAAATGATGAACGGCACCGAACGGAAGAAGTTCACCACTTTATCAACCACCTGGAACACTGCCACATTCTCGCCAATGCCACCGGGGCGGGTGATCGTGAGCAGCACGGCAAACGCCATACCGAATACGAACGAGATCGCCCCCGAGATTCCCACCATCAGCAGGGTGTCTACAGTGGCCTGCCAAAATTCCGGCAGCTTCTTAGCTAAGTGCGGAAAGATATTAACGAACCACTCGTTCATCGCGCAGCACCTCCACTTCCACATCTTGGCTGCTCAGAAAATCAATTGCCGCTGAAATATGCTCGGCTTTGCCCGAAAGAATTCCCACTGTGCCTCCGATAGGAGCCCCTTGCACCACTTCCACATCAGCGAAGATAATCGCTAGATCCACATCAAAACGGCGAGCCATCGCCGTGATCAGTGGATCTTTGGCGTTGTGACGCACATACCGCAACCGCACCAGCACCTGCCCTGCAGAGAGCTCTGTGATCTGTGCTCCCGATTTCAAGAATTCTTCCACTTTTGAAAGATTCGATGTGGAACGAATGAATTCTTGAGTGAGTGCTTCGTGGGGCTCAGAGAAAATGCTGTAGACGTCGTTTGCCTCTATCACAGCACCGTTTTGCATCACGGCCACTTTGTTGCAGATCTCTTTCACCACGTTCATCTGGTGAGTGATCACCACTAACGTGAGCCCCAACTGCTCATTGAGCTGTTTGAGAAGTTTGAGAATCGCATCGGTGTTTTGTGGATCTAAGGCAGACGTGGCTTCATCGCAGATGAGCACGCTTGGGTTGTTCACTAGCGCGCGAGCAATCGCCACGCGCTGCTTCTGCCCGCCGGAGAGCTCACTCGGATAAGCCTTGGCTTTCTCAGAAATCCCCACTAGTTCTAGCAACTCAACCACTCGCGCTTTGCGCTGAGTTTTATTCAGCCCAGAGTGCTTGAGCGGAAACGCCACATTTTGTTCGATCGTACGAGACGGCATCAGCGCAAAATGCTGGAAAATCATGCCGATCTTATGCCGGGCTTCGCGCAGTGCTTTCGGAGAGAGGCTCGTGAGCTCTTGCCCGTTCACTTCCACCGTGCCCGACGTGGGCCGCTCTAGCAAGTTAATACACCGCACGAGGGTGGATTTTCCCGCTCCGGAATAGCCGATGATGCCGTAGCTATCGCCTTTCTCCACATGGAGAGAGACGTCTCGCACTGCATGCACAGCTTTGCTGCCGTCTCCAAAATCTTTCGAGACATGAGTTAGCGTGATCAATGTTTGCTCCCAATAGTGCTACAGATAAAAGCGTAGATTCCGCCAATGCCTCTAGAAGAGCCTCTACATATCGCAGAGCCGCTGCACATATCACAAATCGGCACAGCTCACATCAGGCAACGGAAGTATCGCTGAGGAAATTCACAAAAAGCGCTGAATGCACACGCTGATGTTTCGGCCACATACGTGCTCGACAGCATTCAGCGCATCAGCATCATCATGCACATGCTCATCATCGGCGGCATCAGGGAGCCACGGGCGTTAGCAGCAAACCAGCAAGCCATCTGTGCGCTCCTTTCATGGTGATCCAACCGATGGGTTCATCATTACACACGCACCTGCCGCTGCCCAAATGCAAAGCGGCTCAATCCAAAAAATGAGATATGAGCAACACGGTCGTGTTGCTCATTCTCTCACGCTTCGATCACTGTGGGGATAATCATTGGAGCTCGGTGCAATTTACGAGCTGCCCACCGCCCCACTACTCGCCGCATTGCCTGCTGCATCTGGTACGCATCAGCCGATGGAGCTGCCAGTCTCTTCTCCAGTGCTTCTTTCACCTCAGGCAAGATCGAATCAAATACGGAATCGTCTTCTGCCATACCGCGAGCCTGGATATGAGGACCGGTGATAATAGTGCGCTCGTGGGAATCCACCACCGCATAGATAGCGATGAACCCTTCTTCTCCGAGAGTGCGCCGATCCGTGAGGTCGGCTTCACCGATCTCCCCCACAGAGGATCCGTCAACGAATACGTATCCCACCGGCACTTCGCCTACAATACTCGCCACGCCGTCATGCAAATCCACCACTGAGCCGTCTTCGCAGATTAACACGCGCTCCGGAGGAACTCCTGTTTTTACAGCAAGCGCTCCATTCGCCACCAGATGCCGCGCTTCACCGTGGATAGGCATCGCGTTGAGCGGCTCCACAATGTTGTAGGCAAAGAGCAACTCCCCTTGGGCGCTGTGCCCCGAAACATGCACTCGGGCATTGCCCTGGTGCACCACTTTCGCTCCGAGTTTGGTGAGCCCGTTGATCAGGCGGAACACCGAGTTCTCATTGCCTGGAATCAGGGAGCTAGCAAAAATCACGGTGTCGCCCGGCCCCACACCGATGCGTTTATGTGATCCGGAAGCAATGCGAGAGAGCACGGCCATTGGCTCCCCTTGCGAACCAGTACTCATAAACACCCGCCGATCGTCAGGGAGATCTTCCATCTCTTTCACATCGATTAAGGTGTTGTCTGGCACTGTGAGAATTCCCAGCTCAGCGGCGATAGTCATGTTTTTCACCATGCTCCGGCCCACAAACGCCACTTTGCGCCCCATTTTTGCAGCTGTATCCAACACTTGCTGCACACGGTGCACATGCGAAGAGAACGCCGCCACAACAATTTGCCCGCGGCTCTGCGCAAACACACTCTCGAGCACCGGCCCAATCTCCACCTCTGAATGTACGAATCCCGGCACTTCAGCGTTAGTGGAATCAGCCATGAAAAGATCCACGCCCTCATCTCCCGCGCGAGCAAAAGCACGTAGGTCTGTGATTCGCCCATCGAGCGGGAGCTGATCCATCTTAAAATCGCCAGTGATAAGGATATTTCCCCCTGCGGAGCGCATAAAGACGGCGAGCGCATCAGGAATCGAGTGGTTCACTGAAATGAACTCACACTCAAACGCACCAAGCTGCTCCACATCACCCTCTTTCACCACGAGTGAATAGGGCTTAATCTTCCATTCCGCGAGCTTAGCTTCAGTGAGCGCAATAGTGAATTGCGAACCGACGATCGGGATATCTGGGCGCATTCGGAGCAGATACGGCACCGCCCCGATATGGTCTTCATGCCCGTGAGTGAGCACCAAGGCATCTACCTTATCAAGGCGATCTTTGATGTACTCAAAGTCTGGCAGAATCAGATCCACACCAGGCTGCGTTTCCTCAGGAAACAACACTCCACAATCCACGATTAAGAGGCGGCCATTGCACTCAAACACCGTCATGTTTCTGCCGATGTTGCCGATTCCGCCAAGTGGCACGATGCGCACGGTGTCGGGAGCGAGCGCTGGAGGTTCTTGTAAATTACTCATGCCTCCATTGTGCCACGTGCACGCTAGCTGAGATACCCAGCTGTCGCAAGTGCAGTGTGCAACCCGTCCAGTTCAGCAACACTGGCCCCCACCAGCGGCAAACGCAAAGTGGCTTCTGGAATCACTCCCAGCATCTTCAACGCTTCTTTGGCCATCACTGCTCCTTGGCCAGCGCCCATAATTGCATCGATCATCGGCACTTGCGCATAGAATTCTTCCCGAGCCTCAGCCAGCTTCCCAGCGGCCATCAGATCCACCAACGCCCGCAGCCGCGCAGCGATCACATGCCCTGCCACACTCACCACACCAGCAGCCCCGTGAGCAAGCCAAGCAAAGTTAAGAGAATCATCGCCTGAGTAATAAGCCAAACCAGTGCCGTGCATCTTCTTAAATCCTGCAGCCACATCACCAGTGGCATCTTTCACAGCGAGCACTTGCTCTAGCTCAGCTAAGCGCATGAGGGTGTCATACTCAATTTTCACTCCGGTGCGCCCTGGAATATCGTAGAGCATCACAGGTAACGCCGTGGCTTCCGTGACGGCGCGAATGTGCTGATATACCCCTTCTTGAGAAGGGCGGTTATAGTACGGCGCCAGCACCAGCAGAGCATCTGCCCCCGATTGCTCTGCACTGCGTGCCATACGCACCGCGTGGGCGGTGTCGTTTGATCCAGCTCCAGCAATCACCATCGCCCGATCGCCCACGGCCTCTTTTACGGCGCGCACCAGTGCGTCTTTTTCCGGCTGATGTGTGGTGGGAGATTCTCCTGTGGTGCCAGATAGCACCAGCGCATCGCAGCCATCATCTACTAGCTTGGTGGCCAGCACTTGGCAGCTCTCAATATCGAGTGAGCCATCATGGGAGAATGGAGTGACCATTGCCACAGCAACTGAGCCAAACGGACGCGCTGGAATCATCGTGCTATTCATAGCGCTAGCGTAACCGCAATATCACAGAATTGGTGCAACAGATCGAGATATGGAATTCTTCGGCCCATCTTTGACCGGCATAATAGGAATATGAGCATTCACAATACGCCAGGCGTTTCCCCGAGCATCGCGCCCGGCATCTCATCTCACTCACGCGGCCTTGCAGGGAGCACTTCCACCCCATACGTGCGCCCTGCTCGGCTCAGCGATGCACGAGATATCGCCGCTTTACAAGCTGCACATATGGCTCAGATGCTCACCCATGAGCTCGGCGCTGAGCTATCTCAGCCCACGCGATCTCAACTCAATGCAGGCGATTTCGCTTCCCAGTGGGCTTCCGCTATTGGAATGAGCAAAGATAGGGAGGCGCTCCACACCGTGCTCGTATTGCACACCACTGAGCAACTCCTCGGTTTCTCTGCCCTCGCGCCAGCGCACTTACCAGCGCAATCCGCCAACACCGGGAGCTTCGCCACACCCGAATCGTCGCCAGATTCTGAATCATCGGCTCTCAGCGGAGCTTTTCTCATCACAGCGCTCGAATGGGTGGGCAGTGATACGCCCGCAGAAAGCTCTTCTCTCGCTAGCACTCGAGCCTCTGCAGCTAGTAGCTCTCCTATAAACAACGGCTCCACATTACTGGCAGCCACCCTTTCAGCGGCGCAACGCAGCGGAGCACGCACTGTGTACCTGTGGCTCTTTCCGAGCTCTCCCGCAGTTCCCATCGTGTCGCAAGCTGGTTTTTCGCCAGTGGGAGAGCAACAGATTTTTGAGGTAGACGGCGTGCGCCTCGTGCAACACCTGTGGGCACACTCGTACGAATAGCATTTGCAGATTAGCGGCACCGATGATCTCGCACACCACAGATTTCCACCACTCACCAGATCTCCACCGCTTTTAGCGGCCATAGCTCTTGAACTGCTCCGCAGCTCCTAGAGCCTTTTCCTAGCTCACAAAACTTGCAGCGAGAGAGAAGTAGCTTCCACGTGAGAAGATGAGTGCTCGCTGCAAGAGGATTAGTGCTCGCCGCGGCAAAGGTATCCGCCAGATCAGAGGGGCATATCATGCTACGGAGTGCACGCCCCCAAGAGCGCATGCACTCACGGTGAACTTGGAAAGAACGCAGAGCTATAAGAGCGCATCGAGGCCGTGAGTGAGCCCGGCGGCTCGATTCTCGGCGGCCATTGCCCGAACGGCCAGCAGCACTCCTGGCATGAAGCTTATACGGTCGAAACTATCTTGACGAATGATCATCTGTTCGCCAGGATTTCCGAGCAGCACTTCTTCGTGGGCATTGAGCCCCCGCAAACGCACGGCGTGCACATGCACATCGTGCACCACTGCTCCACGGGCTCCGAGCGGATCTGTTTGGGTAGCATCTGGGCTAGTTGCCACCCCAGCGGCCGCCCGCGCCTGAGCAATTCGTTCAGCTGTGCTCGTGGCAGTGCCCGAAGGCGCATCTACTTTATCTGGGTGGTGCAGCTCAAGCACTTCTACGGATTCAAAATACTGTGCAGCCTTTTCGGCAAATTGCATGAGCAGCACAGCCGAAATTGAGAAGTTAGGTGCAATCAGCACCCCCACCCCCACGCGCTGCGCATGCTCATGCACAGCAGCAAGCCGCTGTGCAGTCCACCCCGTAGTGCCCACCACCACGTTTACTCCAGCCGCAATGAGCGCATGCACGTTTGCATCGCTCGCACTTGGCACAGTGAACTCTACTGCCACTTGAGCTCCGTTAAGGTGCTCAGCCGAAATGCTATCTGCGGCATCGAGCTGTGCCACGAGCTCCATATCTGCGGCACCGCGCACAGCTTCACAGACTGTTTTCCCCATGCGCCCACCGGCGCCCACCACTGCCACTTTCATCATGGATCTATTCTATTGCCTATCGTTTCTCCCCTGCACTCCTGCCCAGAAATACCAGCCTTTGAAAGCCTCAGTGCTATTTCCCTCGTGCAGTGGCAGTTAGTATTCATAGCCACAACGGGGAAACGGGTGCATCTCCGCACGCAGCCATGCCCCGCCTATGCGAATTTGCAGCCTTATACAGTTACTCCCGCGGGCCGGCGATCACTGTGGAGCGCGGGCCCGCAGCCAACGTTTGGGCGAGCTTCTGCACATCAGCAGCGGTGACGGCACGCGAACGAGCTACTGATTCTTCAAGGCTCATCAGCTCACCGCGCATCAACTCTGCTTGCCCGAGCCGGTTACGCCGAAATCCATTGTCTTCAAAAGCAAACGTGAGCTGTGCCCGGCGCTGATTGAACGCCGTCTCTACCTCATGATCTGAGACGCCGTGCGCAGCTATATCATCGAGGCACTGCCCCATCATTTCAGCTACCGCGCGGGCATTCTCAGGGGCACTGGCCGCCTCCATTGCCACCACTCCGCCCTCGAGCCAGCTCACTCCCCACGCATATGTGGAATATGCCAATCCGCGCTTTTCACGCACTTCTTGGAAGAGCCGGCTCGAAGTGCCCCCACCAAGAATCGTATCGAGAGTGTAAAATGCGAACTCGTCATCGCTCGACAGTGGCAGCCCTGGCATGCCCACCACCACCGCGCTCTGCCGGCCAGGGTGCTCGATAAAACGCTCTCCCCCACTCGTGAATTCTAAATTAGCCACTCGCCGGCGCGCTGCCGGAGCCGCGCCGGTATCAAGCTGCCAGCGCTGGCCTAAAAGTTCGAGCAACAACTGGCGCAGCTGATCATGATCGACATCTCCAGCTGCTGTGACCACAAGCTCATTGGAACGATACACACTGTGATAGTGCTCAATCATATGCCGATGGTCGAGAGCACTCACCAATTCCATTGTGGCTCCCACTGGCCGCGCTAGCGGGTGATCTCCAAACACCAGGGGTAAAATCGCATTTTCGGCCACTTCCGACACATCATCTTCACTCGCAGCGAGCTCTTCGAGGATCACTCCTCGCTCAGTTTCCATCTGCTGCGGATCGAGCGTGGAATCAGTGAACATATCCACTAGCAGCTCAAGCAACTGCGGCATATCAGTGGCAAACACCCGGCCGTAATAGCAGGTATACTGCCGAGCTGTGGCAGCGTTGAGCGTGCCACCCAAGAAATCTCCCAGCGTGGAGATATCGAGTGAGCTGCGCGTTGATGTGCCTTTAAAGAGCAAATGCTCCAAAAAATGTGTGGATCCCTCTGAGCCAGGCGCCTCATCTCGTGATCCCGCTCCTACCCAGAAGCCCAGGGCCACTGACCGCTGCCCCGGCACGTGCTCTGTGAGGAGCCGAATTCCTCCCGGTAGAAGTGAGCGCCGCCCCAATACGCCGTCTTCCTCAAAAAATTGCTCGCCAGCAGCAAGCGGGAAATCCACAGTTGAAAAACTCATGCCCTAAGGCTAGCAGGGAATGCTCCGCCACTGGGCACTGCTCCAATCCGCACTCGAACACTGCCAACTCCGCTACTAGGTGCCATAAAAACTTCGGAAGATCCTGCCACGAAGCTCAGCCCACCGTATGCACTCATATATAGCGGTGGCGATTTTCCAGCAGTTCCCCGCTAGAAAATCGCCACCATTCAGCTTGTATTCACTTGTTCAGCGCATTTAGCTGTTTTCTCAGCGCCTGCTGCGCGGCTATTTTGCTCACGGCTGCACAGCTGCACTGCGTTTCAGTTTCATAGCTTCGCCACTCCGCTCAGCTTCACCGCTCATTCAGCGGATTCTGCCGAATCTTGAGCGGCTGGAGCAGTCTCCTGCGCTTCAGAACGCTCGGCATCATGCTCGCTGGAGCGAGTGCGACGGCGTTCGCGCGGCCGACGCTCACGGCGCCCCTCGCCGTCGCGAGAGTCGCGGCCATGCCCCCGGCGCTCACCGCGGCCACCGCGCTCGTGGCGATGTTCTGCTGCCTCAGCCTCAGCGGCCTTTTCTGCCTCGAGTTGTTCGTCTGTGAGCACTGCGTGCAACGAAAGTTTGCCGCGATCGTCGATCTCAGCGAGCTCCACTTCCACCTTGTCGCCCACATTCATCACATCTTCCACAGAATCGATGCGCTTACCACCCACGAGCCGGCGGATCTGAGAGATGTGTAGCAAACCATCGCGGCCTGGAGCCAGCGAAATAAACGCACCAAACGTGGTGGTTTTTACCACGGTGCCCACAAAGCGCTCACCCACTTCAGGCATCTGCGGGTTGGCAATCTGGTTGATCGTCTGGCGAGCAGCTTCTGCAATCGAGCCATTGGTGGCACCGATATACACCGTGCCATCTTCTTCGATCGTGATCTCAGCGCCAGTATCTTCTTGGATCTGGTTGATCATCTTGCCTTTTGGCCCGATCACTTCACCGATCTTATCCACCGGGATCTTCACGGAAATGATACGCGGAGCCGTTTCAGCCATCTCTTCCACTTCTGGCACCGCTTGCTGGATAAGATCGAGAATCGCCATACGTGCATCATGCGCCTGCTGCAAAGCGGCAGCGAGCACCTCAGCAGGAATGCCATCAAGCTTGGTGTCAAGCTGGAGCGCCGTCACAAAGTCGCGGGTGCCTGCCACCTTGAAGTCCATATCGCCGAGTGCATCTTCAGCACCCAGAATATCGGTGAGCGCCACATAGCGCTGTTCGCCATTGATCTCGCCAGAGATCAAACCCATCGCAATGCCGGCCACTGGAGCTTTCAGTGGCACGCCAGCATTCATAAGTGAGATAGTGCTCGCACACACCGATCCCATGGAGCTGGAGCCGTTGGAGCCCAGAGTCTCGCTCACCTGGCGAATGGCATAGGGGAATTCATCACGTGCCGGCAGCACTGGCACTAGGGCGCGCTCAGCGAGCATGCCGTGGCCGATTTCGCGGCGCTTCGGAGAGCCCACACGGCCAGTCTCACCCGTGGAGAACGGCGGGAAGTTGTAGTGATGCATATAGCGCTTGGAGGTGATCGGCGAGAGGTTGTCGATCTGCTGCTCCATCTTCAGCATATTGAGCGTGGTGACGCCGAGAATTTGGGTTTCGCCACGCTGGAAGAGGCCACTGCCATGCACCCGCGGAAGCACTCCCGCCTGAGCGGTAATCGTGCGGATTTCCACTGGAGTGCGGCCGTCCATACGCACTCCCTCGGTGAGCACACGGTTGCGCATCGCCGTCTTCCAGTGCGAATTCACGGCCAGCGCGAGTGCTTGTTCCCGCTCCGGGAAGCGTTCAATAAGCTGAGCCACGATTTCGTCAGTGGCAGTATTCAGAGCCACATCGCGCTCATGCTTGTCAGTGATGCCGAAAATCGGATCAAAGTGGCGCCCCACTAGCTCGCCCACAGCCTCAAATTCTTCATCTTCATAGTTTGGGTAAATAGGCAGATCGAGCGGCTCATGGCCAGCTTGCTCCACCAGTTTGAGCTGGGCTTCGCACAGAGCGCGAATGAATGGCTTCGCAGCTTCGAGGCCACCCGCCACCACTTCTTCAGTGGGCTTGGTGCCGCCCTTGGCCACGTTCTCAATGAGGTTCTCTCCGCCTTCAGCTTCCACCATCATGATGGCCACATCATCTCCTACGATGCGGCCAGCCACCACGATCACAAATGTGGCGCGCGGCAGCTCGCTGTATCGCGGAAACGCCACCCACTGCCCATCGATGAGGGCCAAACGGGTGCCACCCACTGGGCCGCTAAATGGCAAACCAGAAATCTGCGTGGAAGCAGAAGCGGCGTTGATGGCAAGCACATCATAGGCGTCATCAGGATTCACGGCCATGACGGTTTCGATCACCTGCACCTCGTTGCGCAGCCCTTTTTGGAAAGCAGGGCGCAGTGGGCGATCAATCACTCGAGCGGCAAGAATCGCATCGGTGCCCGCGCGGCCTTCGCGGCGGAAGAACGAGCCGGGAATTCGGCCAGCAGCATAGGAGCGTTCTTCCACATCTACAGTGAGTGGGAAGAAATCGAAATGTTCTTTCGGCTGCGAAGAGACGGCGGTGGTGGAGAGTACGGTGGTATCACCATCGAGGTATGCCATCACGGCGCCAGCTGCCTGCTGTGCCAATAGCCCGGTTTCAAAGCGCACTGTGCGAGTGCCGAATGCACCATTATCAATAATGGCTTCGCTAAATTTAATATCTGGACCTTCCATGAGGCCTCCTTATTCGTTGTATCATGTGGCGCGCGATCCTCGCGCACCGGCCTCGCCCTGATACGGCCGTCGATAATCACGCTCGGGACGTGCTATATATCTGGCCACAGCTCTGTGCTGCAGATATGCCAGGATATGAAGCGTTCCGCTCACCATTACCGAAAGCCGAACCTCGCGGGTTAGGCACGTATTTTATTTCAATGTGTCACTATTAAATTCTCTGCGTGACGCCGGAGCCACCTGTTCTTGCAGCTACCCACAGAAGCTCAGTGCACCCGCGCCACACAATAATCGGCTCGAGCGAGCGCTCGAGCCGAAGCGTGAGGCGTTTATCGGCGCAAGCCGAGACGCTGGATCAACGAGCGGTAACGCTCGATATCCTCTTTAGCTAAATAGGCGAGCAGCCGGCGGCGCTTACCAATCAGAAGCATCAAACCACGACGTGAATGATGGTCATGCACGTGCGTGTGGAAGTGCTCGGTGAGATCCTTAATACGAGCTGAAAGCAGTGCCACCTGAACTTCGGGCGAACCAGTGTCTCCCTCGTGAGTGGCATATTCAGCAATGATGCTATCTTTACGCTCTTTTGTGAGAGCCATACGATTCTCCTTATGTTCGTTGCACAGAGCCCGGAGCCTTTTCTTCCGAGCACGCCTGACCGTGGCCGATCTAACGGCTTAGCTATTTTAGCATGGGGTACAAGACCGCCGCGAACATCAGAGCGTGACGTGCCTAACGCCCATTAGCACGCCGTCACCGCTTCTGGAGCTATACGTGACGGCACTGGAACTGCGAGCACTTCAGCCACTGCGCGCAGATCGTCGTCCATTTGAGTGAGCAATTCCTCCACCGATCTGAGTTTCATCATCGGGCGGAGATACTCCATAAAATCCACAGCAATCTCTTGGCCATACAGATTGAGATCCGAGCGGCCCAATACGTGTGCCTCCACTGTGCGCTCTGTGCCATCGAACTGCGGATTAGTGCCCACCGAAATAGCGGCCGGCAGATATTCAGCTGCCTGGGTGCCAGGCACTTGCACTACCACCCAACCGGCATAGACGCCGTCACGCGGTACTTCTCCTAATCCCTCACCAGCGAGATTAGCTGTGGGGAATCCAAGTTTTCGCCCGCGATGGAAACCGCGCTGCACGGTGCCCCGCACTCGGTGTGGCCGGCCGAGCACCCGCGCAGCTCCCGCTACATCGCCCGCTGCCAGCAGCTCTCGCACCCAGGTGGAGCTCCACCGCCGCCCCTCAGGGGCGAGCACATCAGGCACAATCTGCACTGCGAAGCCATAGCGCTCCCCCAACGCGCGCAACATCGCTGAATCTCCTTCATTGCCGGCTCCGAAGCGCACATCTTCGCCCACCACAACAGCGCGGGCCTGCAACTGGCCCAAAAGCTGCTGGCGCACAAAATCGGCAGCAGTGAGCTGCGCATAGGTGGCATCGTAATGTTGCACATACGTGGCCCACAGCCCTGCTGATTCGAGGCGTTGGAGGCGATCTTCAAGAGAAGTTACGAGATGTACGGGCACATCGGGGCGATGCACCACACTCGGGTGCGGATCAAATGTGAGTGCCACTGCAGGCAACCCCATCGCCTGCGCGCGCCGCACAGCAGCATGCACAATCGCTTTGTGCCCTTTATGCACACCATCGAAAATACCAACCGTTACCACTGCTCCTTGGAAAGAATCAGGGATATCGCCTGGCCCATGCCATATCATCATGGTTCTACTATGGCTGATCTGGGCAGCTCACTAAAAATCGCTGTGCGATTTCACAATCGAACCGAGCTTTCTGATCACCGTATCAGAGCCCCCGCAAGCCGAGCTGGCGCCGCCCATGTGATTGATCCACTGGCTGCGCGCCTGGGTGCGCAGCCAGTGAGCGCAGCCCTAATCCTCCTTGGCCAGATCCGCCGCAACCGCAGCTCTCATTTTCATCGTTTGCCCCTTGAGCTCTGTGCGCGGCGCGAGATTCGGCACGCTGCACAGCGTCGTCACGGAAAGCAGCCGCCTGTTCAGCTTGAGCAGCAGCTTGATTATCTGGAATTTCATGTTTTCCACATGCACATGTAGCCATACGCTCATCTTATGCGTACCGCTCAACAAACGCATTGTGAGCACTTGCGTCGATCCTTTCGCCACCGCGCCGCACACTCACGTACCGGTTTCAGCAAAGCGTTTGAGCACTATGGAAGCTTCACCTAGATACCCTGCGATGCCCGTTTAATTCCTCAGAGAGCACCGCATTAGTGCGCACAGAACCAGTAAGCACACAGAACTTCAGCAGATCCAGAATACGATGAATCCAAAAGTGGATGCTCGCTAGCACTCACTTAAAATGGGTGTATCCGTTCCCGTATTTTTCGCTTTTGCAGCCACCATAGCTACTTCACGTTTATTCTCAATATCTGAATTGCCACAACACAAAAATCTCTAATATTTGGAATACTTTTGTTTCTCTACAACTGCTGCTCTGCAGTTGCCGACGTGAGCTCGGGCGTGAAATACCGGCAGAAGCCCCAGGCGTGAAATACCGGCGCGAACTCACGGCGAGCAGCACATCGCTTAGAATAGCCCCATGAATTTTCCACACGGCCTGGGTAATTGGCTCGGTATCAATCTTGAAGGGGCGCTGGCCACAGTGATCAGTACTGCACTGATTTATGCCCTCTTTCTGCTCGTAGTGCGTTTGATGGGCCAGCGAATGCTCGCCAGCCTCACCACTTTCGACACTTTGATGGCACTGCTCTTTGGCGGGCTCATCGCCCGCACCACGCTCGGCCCGCACCCCACTCTCGCCGTTGGGGTGATTGCTTTTCTCACGCTGACGCTCTTGCATTTCACCCTCGGCAAATTTGCCAACACGCGTATTGGAGATAGAGCACTCAACACCACTCCTCGCGTGCTCATGGCCGGCGAGCATATCGTGACCCTCAATATGCGCTACACCAACACCACCCATCGAGAGCTGATGGCCGCCTTGCGCAGTGCAGGGATCCGGGATTATTCACAGGTGGCTGCCGTAATTATGGAGCCCACCGGCAAGCTGAGTATCTATCACGCACACGGTGGCCCCATTAGCGCCGCGCTGCTTGACGGCGTAAAAGACGCCGAGCTCATTCCCGCTGCGTTTGTGCATGGAGCACTGGGCAGGCCAGCGCAGAACCCCTCAAGCAGCGCTGGCGAATCCCGATAAAATCGGGGAAATTAAGGATCACTATGCGGCAAATACTGTGGTGGGAGCTGTGAGCTTTCCCCGGCGCTTGCCGATAGCCACGAGCTGCGGCCGCTTCCCACTCCCTGCAGTAGCTGGCTCGATTAACGCCACTGGATAGCTGCTCGGCTGCGGCCAGATATCCACAAACTGCCCGCAGCGCAACGCCGCTGCCTGCTTGGCAGACACATGGGCAGTAGGCAACAACTGCGCGGCAGCCTCAGCAAGTGGAATCACAGGAAGGGCACGGCCAGCGCGCACCGTGGCAGCCAGATCAGCTATCGCCCATCCTTGATCTACACTCAACTCTCCCACTCGGGTGCGGCGCAGTGAGGTGAGATGTGCCCCCATTCCGAGCAGCTCTCCGAGATCGCGAGCTAAAGCTCGCACATAGGTGCCCGCCGAACAGCTCACTTCTATATCGACGTCGATCGCCGGGGCAATCTCTCGCCCCATTTGGGTTATCGCGCTGGCTCGCGGCACACTGAGGCGCACGAAACTCGCGATATGCACAGGACGTTCAGGGAGCTCTACTGCCTCTCCTCGACGCACCCGATCGTACGCGCGTTCGCCCCCCACTTTGATAGCGCTCACGCTTGAGGGGCGCTGCATAATATCCCCAGTGAGCTGAGCCATTGCCGCATCGAGCTGCGCCATATCGAAATCTGGGCGCACTCCCAGCGATTCAAGAATCAACTCCCCCTCGGCGTCTTCGGTGGTGGTGGCTACCCCGAAACGAACCGTAGCCCGATAGCTCTTATCGTGGCCGCTGAGATAGGTGAGCAGTTTTGTGCCCACACCGATTCCCAGCGTGAGCAGCCCGGTGGCCATCGGATCAAGGGTACCAGCATGCCCCACTTTCCGAGTGCCAGCTAACCGGCGCACTGCTCCCACCACGTCATGCGACGTCACTTCGGCCGGTTTATCGACGAGAAGAATTCCGCTCTCAGTGGGGTGAGCGGCAGAGCCCGGAGCTCCCGCAGCCGGCCGTGGCACATCGCCCCACGGCAGCTGCCGCAACAAGTTACGCTGCGGCGTCATCTACAGCATTTTCCGCGTACTCGCTAGTTGCCACTGGCGCTAGCGATTCGGCCACGTGTGGTTTCTTATAGGGATCCGCCGCGCCGGCAAAATCCGCCCCCTCGGCGAGCCGGCGCACTTCAGCATCGTGCGCCCGCGCCGCCGCTAAGGCATCTTCGATCGTACGGCTCTGCTCTGGCACGTGATCCACTTCAAACTCAATCGTGGGGGTGAGCCGCAACCCGATACTCTTGCCCACTGTTGAGCGGATCAGCCCTTTAGCAGATTCCAGGGCACGGGCTGTGCGAGCGGCGTCTTGCTCAGAAAACACCGTGTAAAACACGGTGGCATGCTGCAGATCGCCCGTCACGCGCACGTCTGTGACTGTCACCATGCCCAGCCGTGGATCCTTGAGCTTCGTGTGAATCACGCGCGCCACGATTTGCTGAATCTGCTCGGCCACCCGAGCTTGGCGAGTATTTGGCATCTCTCACTCCCTCGGCTTTTCGCGCATCTCCCACGTTTCGATGATATCGCCCACACGCACGTCTTTATAGCCGAGCGTGATGCCGCATTCGTAGCCCTCTTTCACCTGGGTCACATCATCTTTCTCACGGCGCAACGAAACGATCTCGAGGTTATCCTCCACTACGGCGTCATCTCGCTTCAGGCGCGCTTTCACGCCACGCTTAATCACGCCAGTGCGCACGATCGAGCCTGCAATCACCCCGGCCTTGCCGCTCTTGAAGAGCATGCGCACTTCAGCGGTGCCGAGTTGCACTTCCTCATAGATTGGCTTGAGCTTCCCCTTGAGGGCCGCTTCCACATCGTTGATCGCATCGTAGATCACTGAATAGAATTTCAGCTCCACGCCTTCCCGATCAGCCATATCAGCCACCCGCTCCGCAGGGCGCACATTGAAGCCAATAATGATGGCGTTATCCACGGTGGCTAGATCCACATCGGATTGGGTGATATTGCCCACGCCACGGTGAATCACATTGAGCTGCACTTCGCCAGCGCCCACCTCGATATCGAGCAAGGAGGATTCCAGCGCTTCCACAGCGCCAGAAGAATCGCCCTTGATGATGAGGTTGAGGTTTTCCACCTTGCCCTCTTCGATAGCCGCGTTGATATCTTCCAGCGACACCCGCTTACGGCGCTTAGCCAAAGTGGCAGCGCGCTTAGCAGCTTCGCGTTTCTCCGCAATCTGGCGGGCAGTGCGATCATCATCGGCCACGATCAACTGATCGCCAGCGTCTGGCACAGATTTCAAACCGAGCACCTGCACTGGGCGAGCTGGGCCGGCCTCCTGCAACCGGTGCCCCCGATCGTCAATCATGGCGCGCACTGCACCATAGGCAGTTCCCACCACAATTGGATCGCCCACACGCAGTGTGCCGTCTTGCACCAGTACGGTTACCACAGAGCCACGCCCTTGATCGAGCTTTGCCTCAATAGCAACACCGCGAGCTGGCTTGTCTGGGTTGGCCATTGGAGCCACCAGAATATCCGAGGTGGCTAAAATCGTTTCGAGTAGCTCCCCAATATTGGTGCGCTGCTTAGCGGAAATATCCACGAATGGCACATCGCCACCATATTCCTCAGCCACTAGGCCGTATTCGGTGAGCTGTGCCCGCACCTTTTCTGGGTTAGCACCCTCCACATCGATCTTGTTCACAGCCACCACAATCGGCACATTTGCGGCTTTCGCGTGGTTAATCGCTTCCACCGTCTGCGGCATCACGCCGTCGTTTGCAGCCACCACCAGCACCGCCACATCGGTGACGTTCGCACCGCGCGCACGCATCGCTGTGAAGGCCTCATGGCCGGGGGTGTCGATGAATGTGATGTGGCGATCTCGATCTTCCACATGCACAGTGGTTTGATAGGCACCGATGCTCTGTGTGATTCCGCCAGCTTCGTCTTCCACCACATCGGTATGCCGAATCGCATCGAGGAGTTTCGTTTTTCCGTGATCCACGTGGCCCATCACGGTAACCACTGGCGGGCGCCGCTTGAGCTTGCTCGGATCTTCTTCCTCTTTCTCAGCTTCCAGATTAATATCGAACGATTCGAGGATCTCACGATCTTCATCTTCGGCGCTCATAATCTTGATGCTGTAGCCAAGCTCTGCACCGAGCAGCTGGAAAGTATCCTCATCGAGGCTCTGATTGGCCGTGGCCATTTCTCCCATACGGAAGAGCACCGTCACCAATGCTGCCGGATCAGCCTGGATTTTCTCCGCGAAATCAGCGAGCGATGCCCCTGCGCGCACTCGCACCACTGTGGAACCATCGCCACGTGGGATCTGCACGCCGGCCAGCATCGGAGATTGCATCTCTTCAAACTCTTGCCGCTTCGCGCGGCGGCTCTTGTTGCCGCGCCCACCGCCTTGGCGGCCGAAAGCACCAGCAGTGGAGCCGCCGCGTGCTTTGCCGCCGCTGCGAGTGAATCCACCGCGGCCGCCCGGGCCGTTTTGCCCGCCGCGGAAACCGCCTTGCCCGCCGCGCCCAGCGCCGGAGCGCCCAGGGCGCCCAGCGCTGCCAGCGTTAAAGCCAGTGCCGAAATGCTCTCCCATTGTGGCGGGCGTGGCGGTGTGTCCGCCGTTCCGGCCGCCCGGACGGCCGGAACGGCCAGCGGCAGCACCCTGGCCACCCTGCCCGTTCGGGCCGTGGCCCGAACGGGCCATTCCCTGGTGAGATGAAAATGGAGAATTCCCGGGCCGCGGGCCACGCCCGTGGCCCGAACGCCCCATGCCTTGATGCGTTGAGAACGGAGAGTTCCCCGGCCGCGGGCCACCGCGCCGCGCCTGAGGGCGCGGCGGAGCTGCTTCACGCGCAGCTTCGGCGCTGCGATGGGCGTCTCCGGGAGTGGCCATTGTGGGGTGATGCATCGGTTTGCCTGGCTTCCCATGCCCTCCAGCAGCTCCAGGAGTGCCGGCACGGCCTCCTGGCACATGGCTTCCTGGCTTCGGGGCCCGTGAGCCATTCGCTGTGCGCCCCGGCTGCCCCGGCTTCGGAGAATGCCCTGCACCTGGCTTCGGA
>JALELI010000016.1 GCA_022768785.1 Arcanobacterium sp.
AGCGCAACCAGGCTGGAACTCCCACAGGGCTCGGCGATCCACTGTGGTTTGGGCAGGATTTTACGGCTGTGCGAGATGCCGCATGGGTGAGCGATTCTAAAATTTTGGTGTTGGGCACTGTAGGAACGCAGGGGAAAGACAGCTTGTATTCTCTCGATATCGGTGGGATACGAGAGCGTGCGGCCGGGGTCTCGAACGTGCAGGCGGTGACGGCGGGGCGCGGGCTCGATTCGGCAGTGGTGCTGGGCGCTAATGGAGTGGTGCAAAAATTCTCGGGCTCCAGCTGGGCAGATATCACTAGTGGGGCCAGCGCTGTGGCATTCCCTGGGTGATGTGTGTGGAACTGTAAGGGAAATCGCGTGTTGATTAGGGGAAAGTGCCAATAGAGAAATCGTCGCGCCAGATCATTGACCACTCGAGCTCGCTCTGGAAAGTGCCAATAGGGGAAATCGCACTTTGAGTTTGTAAACGCAGTTATGAAGTGGGTTTCAACTAGGCAGGTTCACGAACGCTATTTCTGCGGGCACAGGCGCGTGGCATGGAGTGAATATCCACAGATATTTATGCTTGCTGCACTTGGGTGCAGAGTGCGGCACAGTAGCTGGAGTGATGGGCACGATAGGGAAGCGCTGTGGGGCGCTGTGTTGGCAGCTATGGCGAGAGCTTGACGATCTGATATTTCCGCGGGTGTGCGCCGGATGTGGAGTGTGGGGAGCGGATCTGTGCGAGCAGTGTGCTCGAGCAGTGGGTAAGAATTGGCAAGAGGTGGCGGCTCACGCGCCGTACCTCACACAAGTGGATCCTGAAAGCGGAGCAATCCAGCCGATGTTTCCTTGCTTTGCGCTTGCTGAATACGGTGGGCGAGTGCGCCAGCTGATTGTGGAATGGAAGCATTCTACAGTGCAAGGCCTTGATAGCAGCATCGTTGGACTGTGGCGAGAAGCAGTGCAGGCTTTGCGGCGCAGCAAAGAGTTTCAAGAAATTATGTGTGCTGTGGCTGGAGAACCGTTGTGTGTGGTGCCGGCTCCGTCACGGTGGCAACGCCGTCATGCCGGTCAATTGGTGGCAGCGAAACTCGCTGTTGGGGCGGCTCGCGATCTGGAAGCCCCAGTGATTGATGTGTTGCGCACTCGCCGGTTACGCCCGAGGTTGCCACAGTGGGGAAGGTTGAGTAAGCGTCGCTATGCAGTGGCAAATTTCTCTGAAAGAGCGAAAAAGCGCTTCGGGATTCGGTGCGTATCGGATATGCGTGGGTGGAATGTGATCATTGTTGATGACGTCGTGACCACCGGTGCCACTGCAAGTGGCGCGGCAATGGCTGTTGAAAGATGCGGAGGAACCGTAGTGGCGATGCTGGCTTTGGCGGCTCCGAGGGCCACCCGGAGGGCTCCTGGTCTTATACAGGGGGTTCCGAGCCTATAACCTGGGGCCAAAGTCTCACCCGTAGGCGCAGCTAATTTCCACGCTGCTCCGGGCCTACAAGCTGTTGATGGCTTATGTGTGGCAAGCCCATTGGTAGCTTTTGCGTGATCTGGTGAGATCGCGAGAGGTGATTAGCGGCAGCCGAGAGGTGATTAGCGGCAGCAGGGTATCGCGATATCGCCAATAGCAGAAGAACCACATAGGTGCGTGGCTTGGGTCACAATTTCGATGCTTGGAAGCTATAATAGAAAAGTCTCTAAGAGGCGCTCCATCAGCAGTGACGTGCAGAAATGCGTGAAAACTGTTGGAGTAGATGCAGAGAGTAGGTGATGCCTGAGCATTCCCACACGGGTGTGGGGCCTGCGTTTTGGTGGGGTAGCATCCACCACCTTTCAGACCGATTCAGGAGGTCATGATGGAATTCGTTGTTAAAGGGCGGAATGCAGAAATTTCCGACCGCTTTCGCAACCACGTTGAAGAAAAGCTCGAAAAAGTGGAGCAGTTCGCTCCGCGGGCGCAGCGGGTAGATGTGGAGCTCACTCACGAGCCCAATCCTGCGCAAGCTGAAACGGCGGAACGCATCGAAATCACAGTGCGTGATAAGGGGCCGGTGATTCGCGCAGAGGCTGCTTCTGCCGATCAATATAGTGCATTAGATCTCGCGATTCAGAAATTGTTCGAGCAATTACGCCGAGCCCACGAGCGGAAGAAAGATCATCGGCGGCGCCGCGGGGCAGAGCCAACTCCTGAAGAGTTGAATATAGATGCTCTGCTTGCATCAATGCAGGCAGAGGCGGGCGATAATGGGGCGAAAATGGCCTCAGCGGAATCTGGAGTGCCCACCAGGCCAGGTGAGGCGATTGAGACGCAGCTGGGAGATTCTCCGGTGGTGGTGCGGCAAAAGCTCTATGAAGCGAAGCCGATGACTGTGGATCAGGCACTCTATGAAATGGAGCTGGTGGATCACCCGTTCTATCTGTTTATCGATGACGAAACGAAACAGCCGTGTGCTGTGTATCGCCGTCATGGGTGGACGTATGGTGTGATTCGCTTGAATGCTGTGACGAGTGATTTTGGGCCAGCAGCAGAGTAGCGCGTCAGTTAGCTCATGGTATGGGCTGGCTGCACTTTAGGGTGCATTCAAAGCTAAGGGCTATTTTAGGAGCCTGGAGACGGCGATTTCCTAACGGGTTGTGATGTTAGGAAATCGCCGTCTTGTCGTGACATATCGCACTGTGAGCGAGGGGAGGGGCAGTGGTAATCGCTGGGGCAGTTTCGTTCGATGGTGATTCTGCTACTGGGTGTGATCGGATTCCTACGAAGAGAGCCGATTTAGCTTTGCACTTTTTATGGGTGTCCTGCTAAAGTGGCTGAGCGTGCACGGCGAAAGCTGAGCGCCTTGGCGGGTTACCCGAGTGGCCAAAGGGGGCTGACTGTAAATCAGCTGCGGAATGCTTCGGGGGTTCAAATCCCTCACCCGCCACGAATTTTCGCTCACGCGGAAATTGCACTACAGCGGAGGAAGTCGCTATGATTTCCTAGCGCAGAGAAAAGCCTTTGCCAGGGTTTTCTCGTGTGGGAAAGACACACCGTATTTCTCACGCAGTGCCCCGATAGCTCAGTCGGCAGAGCATCTCCATGGTAAGGAGAAGGTCAAGAGTTCGATTCTCTTTCGGGGCTCGCTTCACCAAGGTGAAACGCATAAATATGCGTGAAGCGAGGGTGGATAGCGTTCCAGAATGATTTCGCGGAACCGAGGCGGGGTAGCTCAGTTGGTCAGAGCGCACGACTCATAATCGTGAGGTCGCGGGTTCAAACCCCGCCCCCGCTACTTTCCGGTTCGAAGCTCAGTAGCTCATTGTGTGGATTCTGTCTCTTTCCTTTTCGCAGGATTTCTGTGCAGAACGAATTGTTGGTGAAGTAGCTGCGTAGGCCCATGCTGATTGGCTGCGTAGCGTGTGGCTATCCCAACAAGGCAAGGAGATAAACGATGGCTTCCAAAGCTCAAGATATTCGCCCCAAGGTCACTCTGGCATGCGAGGTGTGCAAGTGGCGCAACTACATCACTCGCAAGAACCGTCGTAACACTCCAGATCGCTTGGAGCTGAAGAAGTATTGCCCGAACTGCAAGCAGCACACTACGCACCGCGAAACCCGCTAGCTTGAAATCGGTGTGCTGAGAGCGCGCCGAAAATAACAAACGTGTGTGGGAGGGGACGCCCGTAATTACGGGCGTCCCCTCCCACACATATTTGACCAACTGAACTTTGGGAGAATTCTTCAGAGGATTTGTCCCAACGAGGGTTGTCCCAACGGGGTTTGTCCCAGCGATTTCTTATCCCAACGATTTTTACGGTGTTGTGGAGCACTGCTTGGATAGTTCAGATGTGGGTAAAATGTAGCCGTGAGTTGCTCCGTTCCAGAATTTCATGAATCTGTTGAAACAATCCCGCCAGTGCAGTGGACGCGTTGGCGCGCTGCCGAGGCTGCGCACAGCTTGGCAGACGTCACCACCTTTGAGGTGGGTGGAAAACTGAGCCACGTGGTGAATGCCACTTCCGAGCAGGAGCTGATTGCCGCCGTCATTGAAGCAGATACAGCTGGTCTCCCGCTGCTCGTTGTAGGCGGAGGATCGAATATTTTGGCCAGCAGCAAAAATTTTGAGGGAATCATTGTGCGCGATGCACGCCAGGAGATCACTACGGTGTTTGAAGAGGGCTGCCCAGGTGCACGGATTCATGTGACGGCGGGAACCCCGTGGGACGAAACCGTAGTGTATGCCGTTGAGCATGGGTGGATGGGCATGGAAGCGCTGTCTGGAATCCCGGGCACCACCGGTGCGGCAATCGTGCAAAACATCGGTGCCTATGGGCAAGAGGTGGCGGGCACGGTGGCGGTAGCCCGCACATTTGACCGGCTCACTCGTTCGGTGCGCACTATTTTTATGAGCGATATGAAACTCGGATACCGCACATCGATACTGAAAGAATCGATGCGAAGGCCTGATGCAGAGGGAAAAATGTGGGGGCCAAGCCCGCGATGGATTGTGCTCGATGTGGATTTCCAGCTGCGTTTAGCCACTCTCAGCGAGCCTGTTCGCTACGGGCAACTTGCTGAGGCACTCGGGATAGAGCCTGGCAGCAGAGCGCCGAGCTCCGATGTGCGCGCAGCTGTGCTCGAGTTGCGCCGGGGCAAGGGAATGGTGCTTGATGATTCTGATCGAGATACCTATTCTGCAGGTTCATTCTTTGTGAATCCGGTGCTCACAGAGGCTGAAGTGGCAGCTTCACGGCTTCCTGACGATGCTCCGCGGTTCGCCGTCACTGATGCCACCGCCGTCAATCAGATCGGAGCGGCTGCCCCGAAAGTGCCTGGGTTAGTGAAAACCTCTGCTGCATGGCTGATAGATCACGCGGGATTTTCCAAGGGCTATGGCCTGCCGGGGCCGGCAGCGCTCAGCTCTAAGCACGCGTTAGCTCTCACTAACCGTGGTGGGGCCAGCGGCGAAGATATCGCTGCTCTGGCCCGCGAGATTCAGCTAGGCGTGTGGGAAAAATTTGGTGTGCAGCTAGAGCCAGAGCCGGTGTTGGTGGGATTCTAACCCAAAAAGCGCAGAAGTAATTCACAGCTATAATAATTTTCATGCGCGATTTGAACCTGTTGCCTAAGGCGCACCTGCACCTTCATTTCACTGGCTCAATGCGGGTGAGCACCCTTATAGAAATGGCGGCAGAGCAAGGAATTCGCCTTCCAGAAAACCTCACAGATAACACCGCCTTGCAGGTTCCGGCGGATAAACGCGGCTGGTTTCGGTTTCAACGCGCCTATGACGCGGCCCGCAAAGTGGTGCGGAGCGAGGCGGCTATGCGCCGAATTGTGTATGAGGCGGCAGAAGACGACGCACGTGAGGGGTCGCGGCGATTAGAGCTCCAAATAGATCCCACCTCGTATGCTCCTTTTGTAGGTGGCCTCACTCCCGCTCTGGAAATTGTGCTCGATGCGGCAAAAGAAGCGAGTGAAAGCACAGGTGTGCAAGTGGGTGTGATCGTGGCGGCTTCGCGGATTAAAGATCCTATGGACGCCCGCACCCTGGCGCGTTTGGCGGCGAAGCATGTGGGGCTTGGCCCGGGAGAAGTGGCGGGTTTTGGGCTATCTAATGATGAGCGTTCTGGCGATACTGCCGGCTGGGAGCGAGCTTTCCGGATTGCAAAGCGTGCGGGCTTGGAGGCTGTGCCACATGGTGGTGAGCTGCTGGGGCCGGAGCATATCAAGCAGGTGATCGCGTATCTGCACCCGAAACGGCTCGGGCATGGGGTGCGTGCGGCGGAGGATCCACAGTTGTTAGCAGAGATTGTGGGAGCGGGAATTGCGCTCGAGGTGTGCCCGGCGTCAAATGTGCAACTTGGGGTGTATTCAGATCCATCGCAGGTGCCATTGCGCACACTGTTTGCTGCTGGAGCCACTATTGCTTTGGGAGCAGATGATCCGCTGCTGTTCTTATCCCGGCTCACCAGGCAATACAGCATTGCCCGCAACCAGGGATTCAGCGATGCGGAACTAGCCGAGTTGGCGCGTGGCTCGGTGCGAGCATCATTCGCGCGCCCTGAGTGCAAAGAGCAGTGGCTCGCTGAGATTGATCAATGGTTAGCCGTGGAGTAGCAGATCTGTGGCTAGCTGCTGAGTGATGCCTCACGGCCGCGCCGCCGTATCCGTGGCGTTCCTAATGTGGTGGGTGTGTGGTTTTAATCAAGACGAAAAGCCGACGCACGGCAGTGGCATTCTCAATGCGGCAGGTGCAATTTCTGGTTCCTATTCTGGTTCCCGAAAACACTGAGAAATCCTTGATATATCAGGAAATTACGCAGTGTTAAGGTGTAATTATTGTCAATTTGTGGCATTCTCTACGCGCAGGTGGTGAGGTGTGCCAATATGGAGGCATGGCAAAAGAAAATTTGCGCCGCGTTTCCAAACGCCTCGGCGCCATTCAAGAATCAGCAACACTCGCCGTTGATGCAAAGGCAAAAGCTCTCAAAGCTGCAGGCAAGCCTGTGATCGGGTTTGGTGCAGGTGAGCCGAATTTCCCCACGCCGGATTTTATTGTGGAGGCCGCTGTTGCAGCGGCGCGAGATCCGAAGAACCATAAATACACTCCTGCGAAAGGCCTGCCGGAGCTGCGCAAAGCAATCGCAGAGAAAACCCTGCGCGATAGTGGGGTGCAGGTGGATCCCAACAATATTGTGGTAACGAATGGCGGCAAACAGGCTGTATACCAGGCATTCGCCTCGATTGTGGACGACGGAGACGACGTTCTTCTGCCAGCTCCGTATTGGACCACATATCCCGAAGCTATTCGGCTCTGTGGCGGCACTCCAGTTGAGGTGTTTGCGGGCTCGGATCAAGGCTATAAGGTGACGGTTGCACAGCTCGATGCGGCCTGGACACCAAACACTAAGGCGCTGCTGGTGTGCTCTCCCAGCAACCCCACGGGTGCCGTCTATAGTGCAGATGAGCTGCGTGAGATCGGGCAGTGGGCGCTCGCCAAAGGCGTGTGGGTGATCACCGATGAGATCTATGAGCATCTTGTGTATCAGGGAGAGCCGGCGTATGTGCTGGCCGTGTGCCCAGAACTCGCTGATCAAACGATTGTGGTGAATGGCGTTGCCAAAACGTATGCGATGACGGGCTGGCGCGTGGGCTGGATGTATGGGCCAGCAGATGTGATTAAGGCGGCAGCGAACTTCCAGAGCCACGCCACATCGAACGTGGCGAATGTGTCGCAGCGGGCAGCGCTCGCGGCGCTCACCGGAGATCAAACTGTGGTGGCAGATATGCGCGCGGCATTTGACCGCCGGCGGCATGTGATTGTGCAGATGCTGCGTGAAATCGATGGTTTTGAGGTGCCGGAGCCCACGGGGGCTTTCTATGTGTTCCCGAATGTGCAAGGAGTGCTGGGCAAAGAGATCCATGGGCGCGTGGCCCACTCCACAACAGAACTCGCTGAGATCATTTTGGAGGAGGCTGAAGTAGCTGTGGTTCCCGGAGAAGCATTCGGAGCTCCGGGCTATCTGCGGTTGAGTTATGCTCTCGGTGACGACGATCTCGTGGCTGGCATTGAACGGTTGCAGAAGTTGTTTGCTTAATCTGCGATTCTGCTATGGGGGGGGCTGCGCTTACTGCGTGGCCCCCCTGTACGCTCGGGAAAGGCATACGTCCGCCCATGTGGCGTAAAGCTGTGATGGCGGCTCCCTGTACGCTCGGGAAGGGCTAAGGACGACGGCGATATCCGGGAACACGCAGCAGACTTTCCCCGTAGGCAAGGGGAAAGCTATCCTTTCAACTGTAAGCCCACTAGCACGCTGACTTTTCCCACGGGCGCGAGAAGGGCGCGAAAAGTTTGATATCCGCGTTGATTTTGTCGCCTCGCTATCTCCTTCGTTTGCGAGCGCGGGGAAAGCTCACAGCAGCACGCGCCACATTAGCCTGCGCCACACCTTCGTTTGTGAGCGTGGGGAAAGCCCACAGCAGCACGCGCCACATTAGCCTGCGCCACACCTTCGTTTGTGGGCACGGGAAAAGCTTCTCCTGCATTCCACTATCTTCATACCGTGCCGCTAGGATCTTTTATTTTCGTGCCGTGCCGCTAGAATCTTTGCACGCCGTTTGAGCGAGTGTGGTGGCAATAGCGGGTTAGTGTGTAGCCTGCCCAGGCAGGGTATGGGAGATAGGCGCGAGAGGAATAGCCTGGGAGCGTGAGGATTCAGTGAGAATCTCCATGCCTGCAGCTGCCCATTCTTCGGCGGTGGTGAGCCGGCTTTCTGCCAGTGATTCAGAGCGCTTGCGGGCGCCGGCAACGAGCGAGAGCACCACTCCTGCGGTGGAAGCACACAGTGCCACTGGATCTACAGTGCGGCTTAGCTCATCAAACCACTGCGCACACAGAGTTTCTGCATAGGGATAGCGGGTGGGGGCTAGGCTGGGGAGCACCGCGAGGTGCCCGAGGAGGCAGGCCCAATCGTGCACTCGGTGCCCTGGGCCGAGCGAATCGAGGTCGAGCACCCCAGTGGTAGCAAGAGTTACGGGATCGATGAGCACATTTGCTTCATAGAAATCGCCATGCACCGGCTGAATTGGCCCGAGATCAGCATGAGCGAGAAGAGTGCGGATAGTTTCTGCCACCGCAGCGGAGCGGCGTGCCCCAGCTGGATATGCCACTCCTGCGGCGTGGGCATAGTGCTCACAGCGATCCACCCATGCTGGTTTGCGGGGAAAGAGCATTATCGTTTTGGGAAGATCGTTGAGTGTCTGCTCGATTGTGGCCAATACTGCGCGAGCAGTGAGTGAGCTGCGGGGCTCGAACTGCGCGTAAAACTGGGATAATGGCACGCCTGCTGCGGCGTGAGTGAGGATTAATCCGCGAGCATTTATGAGGTGCCCTGAGGAATCGCGCACTAGCGAGAGGCTGGGTACTGGAGAATCTTCCAGCGCTTGGATTCTGTGCACTAATTCTTGCTGCACGGCGGGGCGCACCACTTTGGCAAAAATCTGTTCGCCGTCGTCAGTTTCAACGCGCAGCACTGCCCGGCGAGTGGGGCGGTATGAGAGCAGCTCAATATTCACGTCAGTATCGAGAAAGGCGCCGAGTTGCTCGGCGTCGGAGGCGAGATCTAGCGCAGGGAGTTCGGGATCGAAAGGATATTCCCATAGATGTACGCGGGTATTTTCAAAAGTGAGTGTGGCTCCGCCGCTGGCGGCGAGCGCTGTTTCGTTCACGCGGGCAGTGGAAGCGAGCATGTAGAGGTCGGTGTGATTTGTGAGCAGCACTGAATATCCTACGGATACGCCGGCACCTGGCCGGTGATGCACGTGGTGCACTTTCCACGAGTGCACTCGCCCACGGTTGCTGAGTGCTAGCCGGAGCATTTCTCCTGCTCTAGGGCTAGTGAGTAGCGAAAAATCTGCTTTTTCCACCTCCGCGCACTGCGCTAAATCCATGGTTCTTTTATATCACCGCAGCTTTCGCCACGGGAGATGCCTCTCTATGGGGTGCGTACAGCTCTCTTGGTCGTGCAGCTTCTATGAGGTGAATAACGCCTCTATGAACGCTTCTATGGGAGTTGCATACCGCCCGCTTGCCCTCTCGTACCCACCCGCTTGTGCTATCACGGCCGTGCCGGCAGTGCTCATGCGAATCAACGGATCCACACTCCCCCGCAGATCCGATCACGGCCGTGCCGGCAGTGCTCATGCTGCTTCTTATGGCCATCGCTCATGCTTTTTGTGGCGTATCGTATTACACGATAATGAGGGGCCATCTTGCACAACGGAAAATCGTGAAAGATCCCCGGAATCTCTCAAGAGCTTAATGAGAAATAGCGCACGCTTGATCCGTAGGCTTGCTCGAGCTAGCACTTGCCTATTAAACTGACACAAGTGCGACGGCGCGAGCATGCTCACACATAGGGTAGTGGCGCAATTGGTAGCGCACCGGTCTCCAAAACCGGCGGTTGTGGGTTCGAGTCCCTCCTGCCCTGCTAAAACGCCCCGCGGGGCGTTTTGCTGTCTATGCGGCGGCATTCGCACGCTGCACAAGTGGCACTCTCCGAGTGCTGCCAACCGAATTAGCGTGACATACACGGAGGAAAATCGCAGTGAATGATGTAGCTCGTGCCCACAGTGGCAAAGGTGCTTCCGATACCGCGGAAAAGCAGGGGATTTTCGCTCGGCTGATCACGTTTTTTCAGCAGGTGATTGCGGAGTTTCGGAAAGTGCAGCGCCCCACTCGCACAGAGCTGTGGAATATGTTTCTCACAGTGCTCGCTTTCTTGCTCATTGTGATGGCTTTCGTGCTAGTGCTTGATATCGCATTTAGCAAATCGGTGTTTTGGATTTTCGGCTAGTGGCATTAGTGCTCGTGATTGATAGAGGAAGAAACTATGGCGAACGAGGATGAAAAGCTGCAGGTTGGAGAAGAATTGGCATCTGCGGCAGTAGATACTGATCCTGCAGCGGATACCGCTTATTCGGCGGCTGCGAGTGCAGAGGCAGTTGCAGTGAGTGCAGACAACGCAGCTGCGGAGGTTCCAGCTCCCGATGCTGTGGAGTTAGATGCTACATCGGCCGAGCCAGGTGCGGTAGATACAGAGGTAACTGAAGTTTCCGAGGAGCAGGCTGCGCAAGCGGAGCCAGCAGCTGAAGAGCCAGATGCTGGGGCTGAGACAGCTGAGATGGTGCGTGCCAAAATTAAGGGTCTCCCAGGCCGGTGGTATGTGCTGCATACCTATGCTGGCTACGAGAAGCGCGTGAAGCAAGATCTTGAAATCCGTTTGCACTCTATGAATATGGAAGATTTCATTTTCCAAGTGGAAGTGCCGATGGAAGAAGTGGTTGAGGTTCGTAAGGGCCAAAATAAACTCGTTTCTCGGGTGCGTATGCCTGGCTACGCTCTGATTCGTATGGATATGACCAACGAATCGTGGCGCGTGGTGCAAGAGACGAACGGCGTCACCGGTTTTGTGGGTAACGGGCGTAATCCAGTGGCTCTCACTGATGACGAAGTGGTTGATATGCTCACGCCGGTGGTGGAACAGCAAGTGGCGCATGAAGCTGTGGCCGCTGGTAAGCCAGTGCCTGGCAAGGGCCCAGAGCTCGTCACCCAATATGAAGTGGGCGAAACGGTGACGCTCACCACCGAGCCGTGGATCGGCATGCCTGCCACGATTTCTGATATCGATCCAGTGAACCGCCGGCTCACTGTGCTCATGACTTTGGTCGGCCAGGAAACCCCGGTTGATCTTTCGTTTGGTCAAGTGCAAAAGATGGATTAATCTGCAAAGGATTAGTTCAGCTGTGCACTGACTGATCGAACCCGCTGCTGTTGCCATGCAGCGAAACACACAAGAAAAGGAACAATATAGATGGCACCGAAGAAAAAGGTTGTTGGCCTGATTAAACTCCAGATTCAGGCTGGCGCTGCCACTCCTGCTCCGCCAGTTGGCCCGGCTCTCGGCCAGCACGGTGTGAACATTGTGGAGTTCACGCAGGCCTATAACAAGGCTACGGAATCCATGCGCGGAAATATCGTGCCGGTGGAAATCACCGTGTATGAAGACCGCACGTTCACATTCGAGCTGAAGACTCCTCCAGCGGCGGAACTTCTGAAGAAAGCTGCTGGAATCAAGAAAGGTTCTGGCACGCCAAACACCGTGAAGGTGGGGCACGTGACGGCTGATCAGCTGCGCGAAATTGCGCGCACGAAGAAGCCGGATCTCAATGCAAACGACGTTGATAACGCCGCCCGCATCATTGCAGGCACCGCGCGGTCAATGGGGCTCACCACCGACGAGATCTGATCTCGGCAAACGGAAATATCCCAGAAGGGAGCAGGCACGGAGCCGCGAGGAAACGTGCTGTGGTTGAGCCCGGAGCTGGCTCGAACAACCACAACTGCTAAAAAGGAGAAAGCAGAATGGCAAAGCGCTCAAAGAATTATCGTAAAGCCGCCGAACTGATTCAGGCCGGCGAGTTTTACACCCCAGCCGAGGCGATGGATCTCGCGCTGAAAACGTCTGTGACGAAATTTCCTTCCACTGTGGAAGTGGTGTTCCGCCTTGGAGTGGATCCCCGCA
This sequence comes from Arcanobacterium sp., assembly GCA_022768785.1. Taxonomy (GTDB): domain Bacteria; phylum Actinomycetota; class Actinomycetes; order Actinomycetales; family Actinomycetaceae; genus Arcanobacterium_A. Next base: position 12,048 of record JALELI010000016.1, read on the forward strand.
AAGCAGATCAGATGGTGCGCGGCACGGTTTCGCTGCCGAACGGCACTGGTAAAACAGCTCGCGTGATTGTGTTTGCTGTGGGCCCGAAAGCTCAAGACGCGATTGACGCCGGAGCAGATGAGGTGGGCGGAGATGAACTCATCGAGAAGGTTGCTGGAGGGTGGACAGATTTTGATGCTGCCGTAGCAACCCCAGATATGATGGGCAAAGTAGGCCGCCTCGGCCGTGTGCTCGGCCCTCGCGGTTTGATGCCAAACCCGAAGACCGGCACTGTTACGATGGACACCGCGAAAGCTGTGACTGATATTAAAGGTGGCCGTATTGAGTTCCGTGTGGATAAGCACGGCAACCTCCCATTCATCGTGGGTAATACGAGCTTTACCACCGAGCAGCTGGAACAAAATTTCCGCGCTGCAGCAGAGGAGATCATTCGCCTCAAGCCAGCGGCAGCTAAAGGCCGCTACGTGCTAAAAGCTACTGTGAGCACCACAATGGGGCCGGGAATCCCGCTCGATATCACGAAGCTCGCCGCTGAAAAGAAGTAATGCATATCTGAAGAAGTGGTGAGAATTCGCTAGTTCTCTTACTTCGCAGAGAAATACATCACGAAAGCGCACACAGGTTTGCTCCTGTGTGCGCTTTCGCATTAGTCTATTAGTGCCCAAGACCGCAGGTCTGCCCGTTGCCAACGGGGTGAAATTCGGAAATCCGAAGCCAGCGCAGGTGAGATAAAAGAATAGTATGACGGCGATCGTCAGCTATCTTTATGTGCCTTGCGCTGTGTGCGTGAGGCTTTTTTCATACTCGGCATACCGCTGAGTGGCAGGAAGCCCATGCCTACGCGAAGATCTTCGAGAACGGAACTTGCGGCGGATATTCGGAAGGAGGCCTCATGGCAAAGGCCGATAAGTCTGCAGCGATTGCGGAGCTCACGGAGCAGTTCCAGAGTTCTTCAGCCGTGCTAGTCACTGAATACCGCGGTCTCACCGTGGCTCAGCTGAAAACGCTGCGCCGCTCTCTCGGTGAAGACGGCACGTATGTGGTGGCTAAGAACACGCTCGCGCGCATCGCGGCTCACAATGCCGGTATTGATTCCCTCGATGCCGATTTGAAGGGCCCGACCGCGCTCGCATTTGTGACGGGCGATATTGCTTCCGCGGCCAAAGCATTCAAGGCATTCAACAAAGAGAATCCAGCTCTCCTCGTGAAAGCTGGAATCCTCGAGGGGAATTACCTCGATGCTGATGGCGTGAAGAAGCTCGCCGATCTCGAATCGCGTGAAGTGCTCCTGGCTAAGACTGCTGGAGTGCTCAAAGCCTCGCTCTACAAGGCTGCATATGTATTCACCGCGCCGGCCGTCAAAGCTGTGCGCACCATCGATGCCCTGCGCGAGAAGCAGGAAGCCGCTGCCTGATTATTCGAGAGTGCACATGCACTCACTGGCACTGGCATAAACAACAAAAAATAACCGCCTCGCGTAGGCAATGGAAGGAAGGTCATCATGGCCAAGCTCACCACTGAAGAGCTCATCGCAGCGTTCAAGGAACTCACCCTTGTGGAGCTCAACGATTTTGTGAAGGCATTTGAGGAAGAATTCGACGTGGAAGCCGCTGCTCCTGTGGCTGCTGTGGCTGCTACTCCAGCAGCTGCTGATGCTCCGGCTGAAGAAGAGAAGGACTCCTGGGACGTGATCATCGAGGCCGCTGGCGATGCCAAGATCAAGGTGATCAAAGAGGTGCGCGTGCTCACCCCACTCGGCCTGAAGGAAGCTAAGGATCTCGTAGATTCTGCTCCTAAGGCTGTGCTTGAAGGCGTGAACAAGGAGACCGCTGAGAAAGCTAAGGAACAGCTCGAGGCTGCTGGCGCAACCGTCACCCTCAAGTGAGTTATTAAGTTACGGCACACTTCAGCACGGGCATATCAGCAGTGAATGCTAGAGCTGCGTATTAGTGCTGAATACTGCCGATATGTTGGGGGCACATACATCTGTATGTGCCCCCAACATATATATAGCCTAGGTGTGTTTATCAGCCTTTAACTGATCCAGACATCATTCCTGAGATGAAATACTTGCCGAGGAAGATATAGACGATCAGAGTGGGGGCAGAAGCGATCAAAGCACCAGCCATAGATCCGCCATAATCTGCCATCACAGAGCCGTGAGCGAGCTCGTTTAATGCGAGAGTGACTGGCCCACTCTGTGATGATCCGCCGAAGAATAGCGCGAAGAGGAAATCGTTCCAGGCTTGTGTGAACTGCCAAATAATCACCACAACAAACGATGTGACAGAGAGAGGAAGCACAACCGAGCGGTATGTGCGAATCATTCCTGCGCCATCTACTTTTGCAGCTTCGATTAGCTCATTGGGCACAGACTCGTAGTAGTTGCGGAAAATGAGTGTACAAATTGGGATACCGTACACCACGTGCATCACAATGAGTGCCGGAATACCAAAGGGGGAAACTCCGAGTATATTCCCTGCACCAACAATGATTTTCATCAGCGGGATCATCACTGCTTGGTAGGGGATAAACATTCCGAACAGAATTAGCGTGAAGACGATATTTGCCCCGGGAAAACGCCAACGGGAAAGTACGAAACCATTCATTGATCCGAGGATTGCCGAAATAATTGAAGATGGGATCACAAGCATAAGTGAGCGAAGGAGCCCTCCCTTAAGAGCTTCCCAGGCATGAACCCAATTCGTTGTATCCCATGTGTCAGGAAGTGCCCATGCCGTTACAGGGCTAACTTCGGCACCATTTTTAAATGAGGTAATGATGAGTACGTACACAGGTAAAAGCACAAGGCAAAGCACCATAAGCATGAGGAAATAGCGCACGGCCACCCAGCCAATGGAATTGGAGCCGACGGAATGATCTGCTCCAGATTTTTTTGCTTCCTTTTTGAGCTGGCGTGCCTGTTTTTTCTTTGCTTTAGTGAGTTCAGCCTTGGTGAGTTCGCGGTGTGTAGTTGGCGCAGACGAATCTTCTGCAGGCGTATTTTGTGCCGTTGCTACGCTCATCGGTTCCTCGATTCTTTTGCGTCATGGATGAGATATGGGATCACCAGGATAGCTATGATCACGAGTAGCACGGTGCCGATTGCTGCAGCTTTTGAGTAGTCGCTCACCGTCATGGCGTTGTACATGTCGATAGCTGGAACTTTGGTCTGATACCACGTCTGTGAAGTGATAGCCATGATGAGGTCAAAACTCTTGAGCGACATATGGCCGATAATGATAACAGCAGAGAGTGCCACTGGCGCAAGCTGTGGGAAAATCACCATTCGATACATCTGCCAGCCACTTGCCCCGTCCATGCGTGCTGCCTCGCGCAACTCTTCAGGAATACCGCGGAAACCGGCTAAAAAGAGCGCCATTATATACCCTGAAAGCTGCCAAATTGCAGGCACAGCGATGGCGAGAATTCCCCATTTTTGCCCGCCGATCCAAGCGTTTTCCAAGAATCCCAGATGCAGCATTTCAAAAAGTCTATTCAAACCAGTTGCTTGCTCGCCCGTGCCAGAATTGAGCAGCCAACGCCACACCACACCAGAGGCAATGAACGAAACAGCCATAGGGAACATGTAGATTGAGCGGAATAGCCCATCCCCTTTGACTGGCTTTTCCATGAGCCATGCGAGCAGGAATCCGATTGCTAAAGTGCCGATGAGGAAAACGACTGTAAAAATAATGAGATTGCGCAGTGACCACAGAAAATCAGGATCTGAGAACAATGCTGTAAAGTTATCAAAGCCAACGAAATGTACGGGTTGAACTCCGTTTACTTGTGCCGGAGTATGGTTGTCGAGCAGAGACGTATAGATATTAGTGCCCAGCAAGCCGTAAACGAAGATTGCCACCAGAATTAACGACGGCAAGATGAGAAGCACCGGAGGGCCCCACTGTTTGATGCTGTGATGCCTACGCCGATGAGGTACTTTTGGCGAAGAAGAGACGCGAGAATTTTCTGAATGAGTTATGTCTGTGGGTGTTGTGTTCACGATATCTCCTTCAGCGGGGGTGAGAAATCAGTTGATGCCGGATATGGAGGTATGGCGTATTCATTTGTGTAATCGCCATACCTCCATATCGATGAGAGCTAAACGTAGCTACTTATTATTTAGTGGCTGCTGCAGCAAACTCTTTCTGCAGTCCAGCTATGTCGATAGAGCCACCACTGTATTTGCCGAGCGAGGAGTTCATTGCTTCAGTCACGGTGATCGGGAGAGCCGCACCGTGGGCAATAGACGAAACGATCTTGTCGCTCTTGAATGATTTCATTGCGTCTTGCTGGTATTTCGAGAACTGGCTGATTTCATCGGCTGCCAGATCGGAACGGGCGGGGATAGATCCTTTGATCTTGTTAAAAGCTATCTGCCCTTCTTTAGAAGAGATGGTCTTTAACCATGCTTTTGTTCCATCAGGGTGCTTTGCTCCTACAGGGAGAGTGAAGGAATCAGCGAGGAAGTCAAATACGCCGTTGGTGCCTGGTACTGGCCAGGCGAAGAAATCTTGGTTGTAAGTTTTCTTCGCAGCATGGAATGCTGGCGGGGTCCAGTCGCCCATCACCGAGTATGCCTGAGTGCCATCTCCCTTGATTACGCCTGTCATTGCTGGTTCCCAATCTTCACCGAAGAATTTTGGATCAGCAAATTTCATCAGTTTATCGAAGTGCGTGAATGCTTTTGTTACAGAGGCGTCGTCCCACTTCAGATCGCCGGCCATGAGCTTGTTGTAGTTATCCGCGCCAAGATCAGCAATGAGAGTGGTTTCCAACAGTTCCAGCTGGGTCCATGCCATGCCGACGGCTAGTGGATACTGCACACCAGCAGCGCGGAGTTTTTGCATGTCTGCTAGCCATGCATCGAGATCCGCGGGAGCTTTCGTAGGGTCAATTCCTGCTTTGTCGAGAGCGGCTTTAGATACCCACACCACGTTAGCGCGGTGAATATTGGAGGGCACCGAATAAATTTTTCCGTCTACGGTAACGCGATCAACAAGGTCTTTCGGAAAAGCGTCGCGTAGTTTGAACTCGTCATAGAGAGGCGAGACATCTTGTAAATAGCCCGCGGCAATGTCGGCTGATAGCTCCGCTCCGGCATGAGCCTGATAAGTGTCTGGTGGATTCTTAGCAGCAAGATCAGCTTGAAGTTTTTGCTTCGCCTGGGATCCGCCACCCCCAGAGATAGCTTGATTGACGAATTTGATGCCTCCGTTTTGAGTTTTGAAAACTTCTTGGAGAGCGTTGTATCCATCTTTCTCAGAGCCGGCAGACCACCAGGAAACGACATCTACTTCAGAAGCTGCTGCCGTTCCTTCTGAGCCACCGGCTGTTTTATTTGCATTTGTGCCACCGCACGCAGAAAGAGCGAGTGCAAGCGATGCTGCTGCAATACCTGCAATGAGTTTGCGCATAGTTATGCTCCTTATATCGTGTGCACAGGTATGAATAGCGCCATTGCCGCTAAAACCCGCGCGTAGTTTCGTGAGTAATTCCACTAGCGAAATAGTTACTTTAGCCGGTAGAACTATCACTAACCGTCATCGTTGACGATTTAATTTATCATAGCTGCGATTCTGCTCATAGCTGTTGCTGAGCGCCCAGCGAGTATAATTGTTCTCTAATCGTTATAGAAGATGAGTAAGAAATTCCTACAGCTTTAAATACACACTGTAATCTCGAGCTAATCGGTGCAACAGTGAGGCATCTTAACTGGTGCTGCAGCCGTTAAAATGCCCTCACTGTTGTGCTGCTCATTGGCGGTATAAACGCCAATGAGCAGCACAATCAGCTCGAATGATCTAGCAAAATGGAGCTTCATTTCGCTAGATCATTAGTGTTTTCGGTGCCGCGGAACACCACGAATTTCCACCAGAGGAATTCGCCAATGAAGTTGATAATCATGGTGAAAATCTTGATTATCCAATCAAACCAGCCGAGTTTAGCGAGAGCATCGCCCCACCAGCTCGAGGCGGGAATAAACACCGCATAGAAGAGCGCCACGAGCAGCATTGCTTTGGGCACATTGCCGGCGCTCTTGAATGTGTATCGCCGGTTGAGAGTGAAGTTATAAACCACTGATAGCGTGAGTGAAATAGCGTGTTTCACCCAGTATGCCCAGCCAGGAGCTAGCCATTCCAACAGTGCAAACGACACGGCTTCCACCACGCCAGCGCTGATGGAGAGCAGCGTGAATTTTATCGCCTGGATTTGGGTCTCATTGAGTTTTGCCATTGTGTTCCTTCCGCAGTGGGTTGTGGGGTTGATAAGCGTTGTAGGAAGATAGCAGAGGGCAATAGCTGAAGGCCTATGCCACACCGCTCGCTGTCAGGAGTGGCCCCACCATCAGCGGAGTGCTCGGCTTCTGAAATACGTGCACGCGCCTCATACTCAAAATCATCTCGGAATCGGCGCGGAGAGCTCGTCGGTATCTGAGGCGCGTGCGTTGATCGTGGCCGGCGCTCCACGTAGGTTCTCAGGCGCCGTCAATCGTTGCTTCGGCAGCCGCCGTCATATCGAGTTGGCTGCCACCAGCTCCACCGTCGTCTGCTTCGTTCATAATCTTGTAGATCTTTCGGTTTGCCCCGTAGAGCATCTTGAAAATCTTGAAGTTACGATCGTAGATCGCGCGGTTTGCAGGGTTCGGTTCATAGCGATGATCAGCTCTAATTTGGCTCGAAGCCTCGGCAATAGTGGAGTATGCTCCGAGCCCCACGGTCACCAGCATAGCTGCACCTACGCCGCCCACGTTTTGCGGGGAATCCATTGTTTCTACTGGCCGGCCAAACACATCAGCCAAGATCTGGGCAGTGACGGGTGAGAGTGCACCGCCACCAGCAAAACGCACCACTTTCGAGGCGGGTACTTTGCGCTCAGAGGATTCCAGCAGCCAACGCAGGTGCATGCACACTCCCTCAAGCACAGAGCGGATCAGCTCAGATTTTCCGGTTTCGATGCCGAGGTTGAAGAACATGCCGCGCACAAACGGATCTTCAAAGGGCGAGCGGTTTCCATGCAGCCACGGAGCAAAAATCGCGCCGCCAGAACCGGCGGGCACGGCGTCCACCACTTCACTCATGTAGTCGTACATGCTTCCATACGCCGTCTCTGGATCATCGGCCACAGTGCCTTGATCCACATACATGTTGATTTCGTCTGCGGCGAGGTGATCGCGCACCCATTGGAAACACTTTCCAGCTGTTTCCAGCTCGGCAAAATAGTTGTAGAGGCCATGTTCGGCTCCGGTGACGGCGGCAATCATCGTCTGTAGATCCACCACAGGTTTATTGATCGTGGTACCCACCCAGCCAGAGGTACCCCAATACACGTGAGTGGCTCCGAGCATTCCGGCCCCTGCACCCACACCGATGAGGGAAGCATCGCCGCCACCTGCGAATACTGGGATTCCGGGATTCAAGCCGAGCTCTGCCGCTTGCTGTTCGCGGAGTTTACCCACCACAGCAGTGGATTCCACGATCTCTGGAAGATGGCTAATATCCACTCCCAGCATCTCGCACTCTGCCTCGCTCCAGGCGCGACCATCTGATTTTTTATCAACGAGCAGAGTGGAGAATGCAGAATCTTCAGAGCGGACGCACTCGCCCGTCATACGAGCAGCGATATATTCTTTCACATCGAGCCACTTGTAAATCTTCTGAAATACATCTGGCTCATTTGCCTTCACCCAGAGGTATTTCCACACGGGATCTTTCGCAGATGCTGAAGCCACGCCAGTATGGGAGAGTGAGCGCAACAAGGTGGCTGCATTCATGCCGGCAATTTTAATTCCGTGATCAAACACTTCTCGCTGCTGTACCACGCCGCGCTGATCCATATAACTCATGGAGGGGCGGAGTGCATTCATCTCTTTATCTACTAGCACGAGCGCCTGCATCTGAGCGCAGAAAGAGATGCCTTCCACTTTTGCCATCTGCTCAGGGTTTTTCTGAGCGAGAGCAGTGGTGGAGATACACACTTTTTCCCACCATTCATCTGGATCTTGCTCAACTCCACCATTGGGCAGCACGGTGAGGCCGTACTCTTCTACTGCGGCATCTATCAGGTGGAATTCTCCATTGTGATGCTCGTAGAGCGATGTTTTTACGGCCGTAGTGCCAAGGTCGTAGGTGAGAATTAGCATGGATACCCTCCTCGTGGGTGTAAAGTGCAGCTGTGCAGCGCCCGTTCGGCGCAAACTGCGTTCATTCTATACCGCGCAGCGAGCGGCATGCGTGAGCTTCGAACACTTAGTAGGGGTTCTTGCCGGAGGGCGGAAATTTATTGAAATGGCGTAAACAAGCGGAAATCTACAGGTTGTAGGTATGTCTATTTCGGTGCATGCCAATGATGGGCGAGCTAGGATAGAGACATTCAACCGTTCGTAAAGGAGGGTGCATTCCTATGGCAATGAATCAGCCGAGCGCAGCAGCGATCACGCGCCAGCTCGATGAACTCATCAAAAAACCGATGTATTCGATCAGCCCCGCTGCGCTCAAAGATTATGAGCAAAATTACTTTGAAGCTAAATGCCAGAAGAGTAAAGCTGCGATTGCGGAAGCTAAAAAAGTGATCCCGGGCGGGGTGCAGCACAACCTAGCGTTTAACTATCCATTCCCGCTGGAATTCACCAAGGCCAAAGATGTGTTCCTGTGGGACGCCGACGGGAATAAGTATTTCGATTTCTTGCAAGCTGGTGGCCCCACAGTGCTGGGATCGAACCAAGATGTGGTGCGTGAGCATGTGGTTCAGCTGCTGAATGACGGCGGGCCTAGTACTGGTTTGTTCCATGAATATGAATACAAATTGGCTAAGCTGATCACAGATTTGATTCCCAATGTGGATATGTTCCGCATGCTCGGCTCTGGCACAGAGGCATGCATGGCTGCCGTGCGAGTGGCGCGTCTAGCCACGAAGAAAAAGCACGTGCTCAAGATGGGCGGTGCTTATCATGGATGGAGCGACTCGCTGGGCTACGGCATTCGCGTGCCAGGGTCGAAGTGGACTCAAGCACACGGCGTCCCGCATGCATACTTTAAGTACACTGATGAATTCTTCCCAGGAGATCTTGAGGATCTAGAAACGAAGCTCAAGCTCAAGAAGCTGCAAGGTGGCACAGCGGCTGTGATGATCGAGCCAATCGGCCCAGAATCCGGCACCCGCCCGATTGATAAGGAATTTTTGCTCGGGGTGCAGGAGCTGTGCCACAAATATGGCGCACTGCTGATTTTCGATGAAGTGGTGACGGCGTTCCGTATTAGTGAGCACGGAGCCCAGGGCTACTTCGGGATCTCCCCAGATCTCACGGTGTTTGGCAAGGTGATTGCAGGCGGATATCCGGGTGCTGGTGGCCTCGGCGGTAAGCATGAATATATGAAGTATCTCGGTGCTGGCCTCGATGACGGCGAAATCAAGGTGCACAAAGCACTCGTGGGTGGCACCATGAGCGCCACTCCAATTTCGTGTGTGGCTGGCTATTGGGCTATTAAGACGATCGCGGAAACGGGCGCCTGCCAGAAAGCTGGCGAGATGGGCGATCGGATTACGAAAGGTCTGAAAGAGCTCATCAAGAAGTATCGTTTGCCTTTCGTGGCTTTCAACCAAGAATCTGTGTGCCATCTGGAAACGGAGGGCACGATGCACTTCGCAATTGATTGGCACAAGCCGTGGACGATTCCAAATGTGCTGAAAGAAACCTCTGCACGCAAGAAAGAAATGGAGCACATGGGCGCGGCGTATATGGCTGAGGGGCTTGTGACGCTTGCTGGCTCACGGCTCTACACCTCGGCGGCTTATACGCCGGAGCTAATCGATGAGGCGCTAACGCGCTTTGAGCGGGTATTCCAGCATGTGGAGCAGGTGGGTTGATATGGCAACGCACGAAGCTTCTGAGGCGCCAGATCTCTCACGTGAACACCAAGAGAAGGCAGTGATTGACGCCGCGCAGGTGCTGCTCAAAGAAGGGTTGGTGGCGCGCACGTGGGGGAATCTCTCAGCACGGGTTGAATCGGAGCACTTTGTGATCACTCCATCAGGTCGTGATTATCGAGATCTGGTGGGCAGCGATTTAGTGGAGGTAAATCTGGAAGGAGAGTGGAACGGCTCGCACAAACCTTCGAGTGAGAAGGGAATTCATGCGCTGATCTACCGTGAGCGCCCAGATGCCAACTTCATTATTCACACCCACCAGCCGTATGCTTCGGCACTATCGCTCGGGGTGAGCGATTATGAGCTGCCCGAGGAGTTACAGGATTTGCTGGGTGCATCGGTGTTGCCGATTGCTAGCTATGGCTTGCCGGGCACGAAGAAGCTCCACAAAGCGATGCTGGAGGTGGTGGAGCGCACCGGGGCACGCGCGATGCTTATGAAAGCTCACGGGGTGCTGGTTTTCGGTAGAGATAAGGAAGAAGCTCTGGAGATTGCACGGGCAGTGGAGAAATTCTGCCGCAGCGTGTACCTTACTCGCGTTTCTATTGTGCCCGAAGACTGTGCTAAAGCTGAGAACGGCTCTGGCTCTGGAGGGGTGCTTACTGCAGAGCGAGTGTGGACTCGTTCTAGCTTGCGTGCCGCTGCTCCTGCTGAGGCTGGTGAGGCGCTCGGGCGCGAAGAGAAAGCCAAAGCAGAAGTGGCAGCGCTCTTCGCAGCTCGGCCTGATGTGCAGTGCATCATCGGGGAATCAGATCCGGCGGTGCTAGCTCATAGCACTGGCCTCAAGCCATATCTGGATGACTACTCACAGATTGTGGGGCTGAATGCTGGCACGGTAGAGCAGACTGTGGCTGCAGCCAACGGCTTTGTGCATGGCAGGCTCTTTGGAGTGCTCAAGAAAGCAGGAGTTCCGGATCTTGGCCTCTCCAATGTGGCTTTTGGCGTGTATGCCTACTGCATGGGCAAAGACGCCGAAGATGCCGAGGCAGTGCAAATGGTGCTGCATAAAAACGCGCTCGCTGCGAGCTTTGGCCGCACTTATGCTTCTAAAGCACTCGGCAAGCTAGACGGCGCCCTGCAGCATACCGTCTATGCACTGAAATACTCGAAACTCAAAGATGAGAAGTAGGTAAGGCCTTTATCTTTCTGAGAAACTCTGTGGTGTGATCTGAGTGATGCCGGCTCGGATCACACCACAGAGTTTTATATTGGTTATGCTGATTAGCCGGTGTGGCTAGTGCTCTAACTCTCTAAGAGGAAAGTATGCTTCAAGAAGTTTTCGTACGGTCAAAGGAAAGTCCATTGAGACTGTCATTAGAGTATTAGCTGGAACATCTGCAAACGTCTGGCATCTGAATCGGATAGTCCGATCCATATGTCTGTTGAGCTGCTAACTAGCTTCTCGTTGACGTAGTTAGTTTATTGAATATACTATATTTGTGTGTAGTTCTGCCGATGTTCACAGCGCTAGGAATTTTCCTTGGCGTTTTTCAATTGGTCTTGTGTTGATAGGGTTTTTGTGGATTTTATCGTTCGTAGGTATTAACTCGGTGCTGCTGCCCGCAAAAGTCTCTTTCGTGGATCCAGTGCATAAAGAGGTAGTGGTCGGGCAGCTTGCAATGGTCTCTATGGCTGTCGCGGCTGTGGCAAACATTATGTTTGGGCTGCTCTCAGATGCCCTTCACGCTATTCTTGGGAAACGATTACCATGGGTTGTTTTTGGATCGCTAGGGAGTTCTCTCGCCACGTTGCTATTGATTAGCGGGCAGACTGTTGGAGAACTGTTTATTTATTGGAGTCTTTATCATCTTTTCCTCAATGCGATTGTTGCGCCGATAATGGCAATAATTGCGGATCTAGTTCCGAGTGCGGCTCGTGGAACTGTTTCTGCTTTGTACTCACTGGGAAGTATGGTTGGTGGTTCATTAAGCGTTGTTATTAGCGCTCACTATATTGGAAGTGCAAACCAGCTCGGTATTGGTTTGGCTATTTGTGCTATTGCAGTGGGGGCATGCGCTCCTGTGGCATATATTGCGATTCGTGAGCCAAAGTTGCCGAAGAGAAAATCATTGAGTTTAGAGTTTAGACGGAGCATTTGGGGGAAGCTCCGTATCCCCGCAGTAGGGGCAAAGAATTACTACCTCGTTCTTTTGGGAAAGCTGCTGGTAATTGCGGCAACATCAATGGTGAGTGTCTTTCAGCTCTACATCGTCACCGATTATGTTGGCTTAAGTGTGGTTGAGACGTCGGCCACTCGTGAGTGTAATGGCATTGATTGGGCTCGCTGGAGAGGTACTCTTTTCGGTTGCGGCGGGGCGCCTTTCAGACATTTTTCAAAGACGTAAGGAATTCGTGATAACAGCTTCCCTAATTATGGCTGTAGGGTGCATGTTTCCCGCATTTTCGGCAAGTCGAGTATCGATGATCGGGTATGCAGTGGTTACATCGGCAATTGGTGGTGCGATATTTAATGCGGTAATACAGGCGCTCAGTATAGAGGTATTGCCTAATAAAGAGTCGGTTGCAAAAGATCTCGGAATTCTTAATCTTGCTTCCTCTGGTTCTCAGATAATCGGCACAGGGCTTGCCTCTTTTTTGGTTGCGCAGTGGGGGTATGTGTCGATCTTTCCAGCAGGATCATTACTCCTCATTGTCGGGGCACTTGTCCTGAGCTTGATTAGAGATGCTCGTTGAGGTAAATGATTGACTATATAGTTTATTGGATTTACTATATAGATGAGCGTCATAGATACGAGGTCGTGTGCGGCGAGATTTGTTAAAACACCAACATAGTGCAAATTGCGCGGAGCACAAAAATGTATATAAGGAGTTCCAATGAGCCTGTGGGATATTGATCCAATCAAATATGTTGGCAACGAGGATATAAAGCAAGAGCTTGGTTTCCACTACTACGATGCTGATCGCGTTGTGGCGGGCAAGCCGATGAAAGATTGGCTCCGCTTCGGAGTGGCTTGGTGGCACACGTTCGATCAAGAACTGGTGGATCCGTTTGGTGTAGGAACCGCTCAACGGCCATGGCATGGGAAATATTCAAATGCACTTGACGAAGCGCTCGCCAAAGTTGATTATGCTTTCGAATTTTTCACGAAACTTGGCGCGGAGTATTTCTGCTTCCATGATCGCGATATCGCCCCTGAAGGCGACACCCTGCGTGAAACTAATGCAAACTTAGACAAAGTTGTTGCCAAAATCAAAGAAAATATGGAGGCGACCGGCGTCAAGCTGCTATGGAATACGTCGAGTCTCTTCACCAATCCCCGCTTCCTTGCTGGCGCCGCAACTTCGCCATACGCCGACGTCTATGCATATTCCGCAGGGCAGCTTAAGCATTCGCTCGAGATCGCCAAAGAACTCGGAGCTGAAAACTATGTGTTTTGGGGCGGGCGTGAAGGTTACGAGAGCCTGTGGAATACGGATATGAAGCGCGAGCAGGATCATATCGCACGGTTCTTCCACATGTGTGTTGATTATGCAAAAGAAATTGGGTTAGATTCTCAATTCTTGATCGAACCCAAGGCGAAAGAGCCAACATCGCATCAGTATGATTTCGATGCGGCGACGGCGATTGCGTTCTTGTATACATATGAACTGCAGAATGCATTCAAGCTGAATCTGGAGGGGAACCACGCGAATCTTGCCGGGCATACGTACCAGCATGAAGTTCGAGTGGCGCGCGAGGCGGGAATGCTGGGATCTCTTGATGCCAACCAAGGGGATAAGCTACTTGGCTGGGATCTCGACGAATTCCCGACGGATCTCTATGAAACTATTGCTGTGATGTGGGAAGTTCTTGCGGCTGGGTCAATTGGGCCGCGCGGTGGTCTGAACTTCGATGCAAAGCCTCGCCGTACTTCCTTTATGCCAGAGGATCTTTTCCGCGGGCATGTTGCCGGTATGGATTCGTATGCGGCAGGGCTTCTCGTGGCTGCAAAAATGCATGAAGATGGTTTTATTGAAAACTTGTGGGCTGATCGCTATGGGTCATTTGAATCGGGCATTGGGGCAACAGTAGAAGACGGCAGCGCCACACTGGCTTCGCTTGAAGCTTATGCACTGGATATCCCGCAAGCTCAACTGCTCGCAGGTGTGAAGTCTGATCACCTTGAAAGCGTGAAAGCTACTGTGAACAACTACATGATTTCCGCGCTTGCGCAGGCGTAATGAAGGTCGCTATTACTTTTGATGATGGTCCAAATCCTGCAACAACTAAGGCTATTCTCCGCGCCTGGGATCAGTACTTTCCAGAGGGGAAAGCTACGTGGTTGTTGCAGGGTAACCATGCTGTTGAATATCCCGATCTAGTGCGAGCTATCGTTGTGGCAGGGCATGAGGTTGGAAACCACACGTGGAGTCATCCCCATCTATCAGAAATGGGAAAGTATGCCATCTGTGAAGAAATTGATCAAACTGATCGTGTGATTCGAGACATACTTGGAGATCAGTCTCTTAGTATTCGTTTTGTACGTCCTCCTTACGGAGAATATCCTGCGAATCTTGCTGAGATGATTAATCGTGAGATTGTGTTGTGGACGATAGATTCACGGGATTGGGCAGGTGGCAGCCCTAGCAATATTTTAGAGCGGATTTTGCTACATCTTAAAGATGGAAGTGTTGTGCTTATGCATGATTGGCCTGAAGCAACTGTAGCTGCTTTGCCGAAGTTACTGCATTTTTGTGTGGAACATGATGTAGAGCTTGTTGGACTAGGGGATATTGCAGAACTAAACCCAATGTTCCCATTTGTAATGCCTGATACGCCCACCAGTAAAAATTCTGATAAGGATCTAGCCAACAGCTAAATAGCTCTAGCAAGGATGTGAACTATTATGCAGAATCCAAGTCCCGTTTTCGCAGGTATGAACCCAGATCCGACATGGATCTGGGATAGTGATTTTAGTTCGGCCGTTGCGCTCACATCTAGTTTCGAGTTCGTTCCGGGGCTGCCTATCTATAAGGGAGAATATCGTGCCAATTCAGAAGGTCAGATGAGCTTCTGCAACTGGCAATTGGTAGGGCATGCTGTTGATGTGGAAATGGCGCGTGCTCTTCTCTTGGATTTTGTGGGTGAATCGGGAGGTCTTTATGCGCCTACGATTAGAAAGTTGTATGGGCATTATGTGATTGCTTGTACTGTGGCAAGGATTGATGAATCTCAGGCGCTTGCTTCTGGGGTTCCGGAAAGTTATCTTGAAGAAATTAGAAAAAGTCAAGGGAATTTTATTCTAGTATCTGCCGAACTTTCAGGGCCATGGAATGGGCCTTTTTGGGTAACTGGAGCTGGTGGTATTGATCCGGATCTCTTTCAAGATCAGGATGGGGCTATCTGGTGGACTCAAACGCGGTTGCGAGATGCTCCCGAATGGAGTGGACAGACGGAAATTGTAACTGCTCCTATTGATTTGGAAAAGTTGATGGCGCCCCAACATTGGACTTTTGAAGATGGGAAATGGCCGATTTACAAGGCTGAACTTGCATCTCCTCTAGAGAAGATTTGGACGGGATTTGGAGAATTTGCCGTGTGGGCTGAAGCTCCTCATCTATTTCGAATAGGAGATTGGATCTATCTCTTCACGGCCGAGGGGGGAACGAGCTTTGAGCACAGTGAGATGTGCATGCGTATCTATGCGCCAGCAGGCTTAGCTCAGGCGTTAAGCAATAGACGCGGTTTTTATCCAAATCCCGCAAATCCAGTGTTGACTAGAAGGGACCTTGGTAGGAATGATCCGATTCAGAATCTTGGCCATGTAGATATTTTGCAAACTCCCGATGGTCAGTGGTGGGCTCTGGCGTTAGCTGTTCGGAAAGATCAGTTTGCGGCGATAGTGAATCGTGATGTCCGTTTAAATTTTTATGGACGTGAAACTTTTCTGGTTGCGATCGAATGGCAGCGCTCCCTAGCAGCTCCTGATCGAGAGGCATATTTCTTAGGTGTATCTCCGAGTTCTTTTCCTGATGAGGAGGGGTGGCCTATCCTGTCTCTCTGTGAAGGGTTGGAAACGGATGAATGCTCAATTGGGCATGATGGTCAAAGTAAGACAATTGAAAATTTGTTCAGAGGGCGAGACATTATAACCAGCCGAAAGATGGAAGGTTTTGAGTTTGTTCGGCTGGATAGCCTCCCGCTCAAAATTATCCTCAAAAGTGGAGAGGTTTTTTGTGTTTATCGCAATCAAGAAGTGCTCTTTAAGCTGGTTTTTCCTGGATATCCAATCGAGCATGGGAAGCCTCTTGTCGTTGATATTGAAATCAGTGGGTCTATTTATTTTGAGAATGGAAGACCGGAGAAGTCTCAGAAAAAAAAGAAAATTGTTATGAGTGGAAACAGTGAGGGGCAGATCGAGGTCTCTTGGGAAGGGGGTCTCTTATCGCTGCTATCGAATGGCTCATGCGTTTTTTCTTTCCCTGATTTCTTCCTTTCCGATGAAGCTAATCCTGCGAGCTTCACTGGTTGTTTTATTGGGAGAAAAGTTCGTTCGTCCAAAAGTTTTAATCAATTAATTAATTATAATTAAGATAAAAAACTATTTAAATATAGTGCATATATTAGTTTTGCGAACTAACTAAATGTGTTATTGTTGTTCTGTCAGCGGCTGGAAGCTAGCCACGAAGGAGCGGCTGCTAAAAGCCTTAAATATTCAAGGGAGAATGGTTATGAAAGGCAGAATCATCACAGCAGTTGGAGCTGCTGCTGCTTTGGCTTTGGGGCTCGGCGCCTGCGCTGGTGCAGGGTCTGGCAATAGTGCCAAGAATGCTGACGGAAAGACCGTCGTGACTCTCTGGCATAACTCCACAACTGGTGATGGAAAGCAGTACTGGGAAGACATGGCAGCAGCCTATGAAAAGGAGCATGCGGATGTCGATATCCAGATCCAGGCAATTCAAAATGAAGATATGGATGGTAAACTCCAAACAGCTCTTCAAGATCCGCAATCTGCCCCAGATATTTTCATGGCGCGTGGCGGACAAAAACTAGCGGACGTGATTGCAGCGGGCCAGGCGATGGACCTCACAAGCAAATTGTCGGATGACGTGAAAAAGGACGAGGCGACTGCGGTAAAAGCGTTTACCTATGATGGCAAGATCTATGCGGTTCCTTCCTCCGTGCTTCCAGGCGGTATTTGGTACTCGAAAGATCTATTTAAACAGGCAGGGATTGCGGAGCCGCCAGCAACAGTAGAAGATCTTAATGCTGCGGTTCAGAAGCTAAAAGCTGCTGGCATCACTCCAATTGCTCTTGGAGCAAAGGATGCATGGCCGGCAGCTCACTGGTGGTATTTCTTTGCAATGAGAGAATGTTCAGACAAAACCTTTGCAGATACTCTCAATTCGAAGAAATTCACGGACAATTGCTGGGTTAAAGCCGGTGAAGATTTACAGAAGTTCGCGGCTACATCGCCTTTCAATGAAGGTTTCTTGACGACGTCTGCACAGCAGGGAGCTGGATCTTCTGCTGGGTTGGTGGCTAACCATAAAGCTGCAATGGAACTTATGGGAGCGTGGGATCCAGGCGTTATTGCATCTCTTACTCCAGATGGCAAGCCGCTGGGAGACCTAGGGTACTTCCCGTTTCCTGCAGTACCTGGTGGTGCTGGTGCTCCTGGAGCGATGATGGGCGGCGTTGATGGGTTGGCCGTTGGTGCTTGGGCTCCTGAGCAGGCTGTTGATTTTCTAAACTTTGTATCGCAAAAGGATCCACAGGAAAAGTATGCCAAGGCTTTTCAAACGATCCCTGCGAACGTAAAGGCGCAGACCAATGTAACTGATCCAGCTCTGCTGGAGGTTT
>JALELI010000012.1 GCA_022768785.1 Arcanobacterium sp.
GACTGCGGAGGGGAGAGAAAAGAAAGGAAAAACTGCCGCTCGACTGCGGGTGAGTATACATGCGCAGACGTGGTACATAGAAGTGACATAGAAATGACCGTGATATATAGAAGTGACGTGGTATAGCCGCGGCAGTGCGTCCGCCACAGCGACCACAGTTGGGCAGAGCGGGTACAGAGCGGGTACAGCGGGAAAGCACATTTTTTAGGCATATGAGGGAGGGCCGTAGAATAGCACGTATGAAATTAATCTTTGCCGGAACTCCGGCTGTGGCAGTGCCGGCGTTAAAAGAGCTGGCGGCACATCACGAGGTGCTGGCAGTGCTCACACGCGCTCCCGCGCCGCAAGGAAGAAAGCGGGTGCTCACGCCATCTCCGGTGCATGAGGCCGCCCAAAAACTAGGCCTTTCAGTGCTCACACCGCTCACTCTCAAAGAGCCTGCGGCAATTGCACAGTTGGAAGAACTGCATGCAGATGCTGTGGCAGTGGTGGCATATGGGTTGATTGTGCCTCCAGCCGCATTAGAGGTTACGCGCTTTGGTTGGTTCAATCTGCATTTTTCCAGTTTGCCAAAGTGGCGAGGTGCAGCTCCCGTGCAGTATGCACTCGCTGCTGGAGAAAGCACCATCGGCACTACCGTGTTTCAGATTGAGGCGGGCCTCGATACTGGCCCTATCGTGAATGCGGAAGAGCACCTTGTGAATAGCCAGGCCACCGCTGGAAACGTGCTCGCTCAGTTGGCAGAGCTCGGCGCAGTGCAGCTCACTGCGGCACTGGAATCAATCGAGGCAGGCACTGCACAGTTCACTGAGCAGCGTGGGGAGCCAAGCTATGCTCCCAGCCTCTCCACTGCAGATTCCCATATTGCGTGGGATCAACCAGCGCAGCAGGTGGTGAATGCCATTCGTGCCTACACTCCAGAGCCGGGGGCATGGAGTGTGCTCAATGGGCAACGAGTGAAAATTTCTGGGGCCAGGCTCCATGAAGATTCACAGGTGGCGAGTGCCAACGAAGCACGGGAGCAGTTGGCTCCTGGAGAGTTATTACTCACCCACAGTAGCCTTCTACTGGTGGGCACCGGAACCTCTCCCATTGAATTGGTAGAGGTGACGCCGGCTGGTAAACGTACGATGGAAGCGGCTGCATGGGCGCGGGGGATACACGGAGAGCAATTGCGTTTTGAGTTATGCTGCGCGAACGAGCCGTACGCCCACCATAAGCAGAAAGGGAGTGACCAATGAGCGATCACCGGCCCACCCATTGGCGCCCTGGCCGTCAGGTTTCAGATCCAGCACGCGCGGTGGTTTTTGAAACGCTTTTAGCCGTGTACCTCGATGGAGCATACGCAAATATCGAGCTGCCACATCAGATCCGGCGAGCGCACTTAAATAAACAAGATTCTGCGTACGCCACTAATCTGTGCTACGGCACACTTCGTTTGCAGGGGCGGTGGGACGCTATTGCAGCACACTGTATGGGAGAACGCCCTGCGGATTCCCTCGATCCAGAGGTGCGAGTGCTCATTCGAATGGGAATTCACCAGCTGCTCGGCTTTGGCACTCCAGCGCATGCCGCAATCTACGAAACTGTGAAGCTCGCCCGCAATGAGATAGGCAGTGGAGCATCAGGATTCGTGAACGCCGTTTTGCATCGAGCGAGTGAACGCAGTGAATGGCAGTGGCGCGATCAGCTGCTCGCCGATGCGGGCGGGCAGCTGAATTCAGTGAGATTCCTCGCGCAGTGGTTCTCACACCCAGCGTGGATTGTGCGTGCGATAGATGAAGCCCTCAAAGCAAGCGGACGCACACATCGAGATCTGCTCGCCGTACTAGAAGCAGACAACACTCCAGCATCAGTGGCTCTAGCAGCGCGTGATCTCTCAGTTGCCCAGCTGCAGGCCGATATTGAGCGCGGGCACATGCACAGCACTAGCGGAGTGCTCGTAGATAGCGCAGTGGTGCTAGAGAGCGGAGATCCCGGGCGGATATTTGCCGTGCGCGATGCTCGTGCAGGAGTGCAAGATGAAGGCAGCCAACTGGTGGCGCGCACATTTGCAACTGCTCCGCTCATCGGCCGAGATGAACTGTGGCTTGATATGTGCGCTGGCCCTGGCGGAAAAACTGCCACAATTGCTGCGGTGGCTGGGCAGCGAGGAGCCACGGTATACGCCAACGAGCTACATGAGCATCGGTTGGAACTAGTGGAGCAGGCCACTCAGCCATGGAGTGATATCGTGCAGCTGCGCCGCGGAGATGGGCGGGAGCTCGGTGAGCTAGAACCGGGGCGATATGATCGAGTGCTCGTTGATGCTCCGTGCACTGGAATCGGAGCGCTACGCCGTCGGCCTGAGGCGCGCTGGCGCAAGCAGGCAGGAGACGGCATAGACCTTGCAACCTTGCAGGGAGAACTGCTCGATTCGGCGTTTGCATGCAGCCGGGTGGGAGGAATCGTGATGTATTCCACCTGCTCACCGTATATACATGAAACGCGTGCGGTGGTTGATGCTTTTCTAAAGCGGCACGCTGGGGCGGAACTTCTCGATGCCCCAGCGATTGCCAGTGCCCAATCGCTGATGGAACTCACCGGAGTGGGCAAACAGCTACAACTGTGGCAGGATCTTCATCAGAGTGATGCAATGTATATGGCGATTGTGCGTAAGATGCGATAGAGGGCACTGTTCAAATTTTCTACAGCACGTATTGACGAACACGAAAGAGGTGGCACATGGGTGTGCGCATTAGTCCTTCAATTTTAACGAGCGATTTTGCTCATCTAGCAGATGAGCTGGCAACGGTTGCCACAGCAGATTGGGCGCATATCGATGTGATGGACGGCCATTTCGTGCCTAATTTAACGCTCGGAGTGCCGGTGGTGGAATCAATCGTAAAGGCTTCTCCGCTGCCAGTGGATTGCCACCTGATGATTGATAGCCCAGATATCTGGGCCCCGCAGTATGTGGAAGTGGGGGCACAATCAGTTACATTTCACGCCGAAGCAGCTCAAGCTCCGATTCGCTTAGCGCGAGAACTTCGCCGCATGGGTGCCCGAGCTGGCCTAGCTGTGAAACCAGCTACTGCGATCGAACCGTATCTCGAAATTCTCAACGAATTCGATATGCTCCTCATTATGACTGTGGAGCCTGGGTTTGGCGGGCAGCGGTTTATCGATCGCATGATGCCCAAGGTGCAGCGTACTCGAGAAGCTGTGAAAAAGAGTGGGCTAGACGTGTGGATTCAAGTGGACGGCGGGGTCTCACGCTCCACGATCGCACAGGCAGCAGACGCCGGAGCAGATACATTTGTGGCTGGTTCTGCGGTATTTAATGCCGAAAGTGCTGCAGCCGAAATTGCGGCATTGCGCGATTTGGCCAGCACACACAGCTGCCATTCGTGATGTGGTGCTTGGGGTTGCACCTACTCTAGGCATATACTGAAAAAGCACATACGTGCGCCAGGGTCAGTGAAAGTCTGAACCGGCGGTGAGAGTCCGCGAACCGCAGCAGTATCTGCTACGGCCGATGAGGTGAAATTCCTCAACCGACGGTGAGAGTCCGGATGGGAGGCACACGGCGTGGCAACGTTGTTGCTGCGCGCTTTTGTTTTCCCCTGCGTGTTTTGCGCGATCTTGGTGCGCGAGAGTGCAGCTGCAATCAAGTAGTAGAACTCACGATGGAGGGGCGCACCAATATGAACAAAGCTGCATGGTTTCCAGCGGCAGCGGTGGCATTTTTGTTGCTCATCGCTTGGATCGTCACCACGGAAATCGGCATCGTTCCGGCTTTCGCGCTCCCCGCACCGCGGGTAGTAGTGGAACAGCTCGTGGCGGGATTCCGCGATGGATATCTCAGCAGCGCTTTAGGCAATACGCTCTTAGAGGCTTTCTGGGGGTGTTTAGCAGCTGCAGCGCTCGGAATTCCTGTGGGCATCGCAATTGCCCACTTCGCAGCTCTCAGTGCAGCCACAGAACCGTATCTAGCGGCGTCACAGGCTATTCCGGCGATCGCTATCGCCCCGCTGCTCGTCACCTGGTTGGGCTATGGCACCATTCCCATCGTGGTGTTGTGTGCCATTATGGTGATTTTCCCGGTGATTATCTCCACCGCTGTGGGCATTAAGCAAATTGCCGGCGATGTGGTGGGAGCTGCTCGCCTTGATGGGGCGGGCGGGTTTCGGCTTGTGTGGCACATTGAGATCCCGCTTGCTGCTCCTAATATCATGGCGGGTGTACGCACTGGATTCACACTGGCTATGACGGGCGCCGTAGTGGGAGAGATGGTGATCGGCGGTGAACGGGGGCTCGGTATCGAATTG
>JALELI010000032.1 GCA_022768785.1 Arcanobacterium sp.
ACCGCCTGCGCCCCAGAATGGTCTGCGTGTATCCATCACGCCGAGCCTGCTCTACTAACCCATCGAGATAGGTTTTCACCGTGCCAAAGCGTGAAAAATAGCCGTCCATGAGAGCCTGCGCCTCCGGCACTGAAATGTGCAGTTGGCTCGAAAGCCCATACGCTGACAGCCCATATACCAGCCCGTAGCTCATCGCTTTAATTCGTGAACGCTGCGCCGGCGTCACCTCATCTTCGCTCACTCCAAACACTTTTGCCGCCACATAGCGATGTAGATCCGCCCCAGCGCGGAAAGCCGCTATCAGCTCATCATCACCTGAAAGGTGAGCCATCAGCCGCATTTCAATCTGCGAATAATCCGCAGTCATCAGATAATCAAATCCCTCTCCAGGCACAAATGCACCGCGGATCTGCAGCCCTTCCTCTGTGCGAGCGTGGATATTTTGCAAATTCGGATCTGTGGAGCTCAGCCGTCCAGTGGCCGCCACCGCCTGTTGATAGGTGGTGTGAATTCGCCCATCTGACTGCACAGATTTCTCCAAGCCCTCCACAGATTGCAGCAGCTTAATTGAATCCCGGTGTTCCAAGAGTGCACTCAAGAATTGCTGGCCCGCAAGAGCTTGGGCGTCGTCACGCAGCGCAATCTTCACTAACAGCTGCGAGAGTGCTTCAGCGTTGGTGGTGTACCCGGATTTAGTCTTTTTCGTAAGCGGCAGCCCCAGATCTTCAAACAGCACTCTTTGAAGTTGCTTCGGGCTAGCCAAATTCACCGAATCATCGCCAATTGCAGCGTGCGCAAGCCGCGCAGCTTCGTTCACTCGATCTTCAAACTCGCCGCGCAGCTGCTCTAAAAATTCCTGATCCACAGCAATTCCGCGATTTTCCATTTCAAAAAGCACCTGAGCTACCACCAGCTCTAGCTCCATGAGCCGATCTGAATGGGGCTGATTTTGGAGCTCAGCTGCCAGAGCATCGTGCAAGTTGAGCACTGCCACCGCATAGTGCGCGAGCGTTTCCTCGGGAAACTCGCTCTCTTCGCTGAGCCCGCTCAAAGCGAGCATGCCTTGCGTATCCCGCTTTGAAGCATTCGCCTGCGGCTCAATATCCACACCCACATAGCGCCGCACGAGGTCTGCCACATCATACGTCCGTTGATCTGGGTGAAGCAGATACGCCTCAAGTTCCGTATCGGCAATCACTCCAGCTAGCTCAGCTCCCATTCCAGCCACAGCGTGGCGAAGTGCCTTTGTGCCGTGGCCAACTTTCTGCATCGCAGCATCTGAGAGCCAGCGAGAAAAATCTTCATGTTCATATTCGGAGAGATACACGCTGCCATCATCTGCAGCGATAGCGAAGGCCGTCACATCACCAGCCCCTGGGTGAGTTTCTCCTATTAACGCCACACCATACGGCCCACTATGAGCAGCCGTGAATTGTATCAGCGTGGCCCCTTGCACTCCAGCACGCACCACATGTGCCGTGCGCACTCGGCGGGCATCTTCGTCAGCCTCAGAATCGGCCCCTCTGCCCGCAGTCGCCATCTCGGAGCCTTCTCGCACTGGCAGCTCAGCGAGCACTCGAGAGCGCACCGCGTGGAAATCAAGAGTATCGAATAACGCATGCATCGCCGTCACATTCACCCCTTTAGGGGCGAAAGCGTCGAGATCATCGCCCAGCGGCAAATCCCTCACCAACTGGTTGAGCTGCCGATTCAATTGCACCTGCTCAGCATGATCCCGCAGCGACTGCCCCGCTTTGCCCTTGAGCTCATCGGCGTGCGTGAGCAACTGGGCCAGCGAGCCGTACTCATTGATCCACTTAGCTGCCGTTTTCGGCCCCACTCCTGGCACTCCTGGAATGTTATCCGCTCCCTCCCCTACCAGAGCTGCCACATCTTCGTAGCGATCTGGGAAAACGCCAGTGCGCTCGTGCACTTTTTCTGGCGTCATTTCAAGCATCTGAGAGCGAGGCATAGGATAGAGCACAGTGACGGCGGAATCCACCAGCTGATATGAATCTTTATCCCCTGAGGCCAGATACACCCGCATTCCTGCAGCTTCACCTTTGGTGGCGAGCGTGGCCACGATATCGTCGGCTTCGAAATCTTCATATGTGAGCCACACTATGCCCAGCACATTGAGTACTTCCTGGATCACACCGATCTGGCCCTTAAACTCTTCCGGAGTGGCGGCTCGCCCACCTTTATATTCTTCATACATGCGGGTGCGGAATGTGCCCCCAGGCAGATCGAACGCCACGGCCACATGTGTGGGGGAATAATCCTTCATCAATCGCAATAGCGTGGTGGTAAACCCGTGCACAGCATTGGTGTATTGCCCTTGTGCAGTGCGGAAAGAGTCTGCGCGCAACGCAAAAAAAGCACGGAACGCCATCGAGTGCCCATCGATGAGAAGGAGAGTTTCGTTATACTCGTTAATCTGCTCAGCCACCCTTTAAGGATAGCTGCTATACAGCATTTCGGAGCGCTCATAGGCGATTACGGCTCATCGTTGTGCATATTTTCCGGAATATGCCGCTTCTCTCTGCGCACTTTCCGCGCTCTTCACACTTCGCAACATTTTGCCAATAACCTATGGGGTGCTACCACGGCTGTGCTGAAGCAGCATCTAGCGGAAATACCCGCCCTAAAATTGCCGTTAAAGCCCCTCGCACATGGAGTTCTTGCTGCTCTCCCAACATCACGTCGGTTCTCGTCGTCTCACTGCGAATATAGATCTCCAGAGCTCGCCGCAGCTCATTCACAAATGATTCCCCGATGAGATCGCTGCGCGTTACCACGCAGAGAGTGGAGAGGTCGAAAAGGCTCAGTACCGGGCTCATAAATTTCGCTAACGTCTGCGCCGCAGTCCCAATGATCTCCTCTCGGCGCTGCGGCTCGTGGAGAATTTTTTGTTGTACTTTCGGCACTCCCACCACGAGATTGAGGCAGCCGGTTCTCCCACATTCACACTTTTCTGTGTTTCCCTCGATTTTCACATGGCCTATTTCACCAGCAGCAAAATGGCTTCCGGCCACCAATCTCCCATCAACGATTGCTGCCGCGCCCACTCCGTAATCCAGCGAAACAATCACGGCGTTTACAAGCTCAGCCCCCTGCATTCCAGTGGAAAGCCCAATTCCAAGTAGATCCACACCATTTGCCACCACAACTGGCGTGTGCACAGTGCTCATCAATTCTGCACCAAGCTCCAGATTCCTCCACCCGAGAGAATCTGAAATAATCACCGTTCCCTCAGAATCAACTAACCCAGGAACCGATACCACCATGCCCACTACATGTGCAGACGCTTCCGACACACTGCGTGCCGCCAGGGCGAGCACCCCTTGAAAATTTTCGTGGCCGCTATAGCGAGAGGAGTTACGCGGGTGCACATGGCGGGCCACAGCTTTCCCCAGAAGGTCTAATTCTGTGGCCACGAAATTTTCTCCGCTCAGTTCAAGCAGTATGCACCGATTCCCATCAATATCAATCCCCACCTGAGAAGCGGGTTTCCCCACATTCCGTTGCACTTCTGGGCGAACCCCATATTCTTTGAGAATCCCCACTTCCAGAAGTTCTTTGACCAACGCCGTCACATTGGGCACAGATAGGTGTGTGAGTTTTGCAATTTGCGGGCGCGAAAGCCGCCTAGCGGGATACAACAGTTTCACGATCAGTGCTTTGTTGTGCTCTCTCGCTAAGGCAGGTGACGCCGATTTCAATGATCTTTTCTTGCCCACGCCATCTCTCTCCACAGTTCACGAACCATACGCTTGTGTTACTGCCCGCTTCTAACAGCAGGCTACTTTTTATCATACTGAGAGTAAATTGCTAATCTCTGCCTCCCGCTCTGCCAAAGTTTGTTTACGCCCAGCAGCTCCAGGCCGTTCCTGCCACGGATACGGCCCCTGTTCGTGCCGATATTCAATCCCCACCGCGTCTAAGCGCTGCAAGTGCGCCGTCAAACGCACCGAGAACTCCGAATAGTCACCAGTTCCGCTCCACAATGCCTCCGCTAGAGCGCATGCCCGAGGCCACAGCATATAATCTCTACGCCGCGGGTCATCTAAATGCTCAGCCCATAAATTACCTTGCCCACCCAACACAAGCCGTTGGGCTTCAGGAGAGCAGCCACGGGGCACGGGATCAAAGTTATACACATCTTGCGTTGTGAGTACTATTCCTACTGGTGTTGGCTCAGTGGCAAGAGCTGACTGCCGATAGCTTAAATATGCGTGCGTATCTGGGCAAGAGACCACACGGAAGCCCAGATCAATGGCTCGCTGTACACTCCGATCTCCCCGCCACGCCAAGATCACAGGTGGGTTGCTGCCGTTGGAGTTCACTTCTGCCCCTGCAGCTACGCCATGGGCGAGTACATCGTCCCACTCCATCGGCACTTTCCCGAGCTGCACCACGCGTTTGGCTATGCTGTTCACAAACCATTGCTGTAGCTCACGTGGGTGGCTCAGCCCGAGTTCTGCAGTGCGTTGCCGCGCTCGTGCATCAGCCGCCCAGGCATCACTCGGCACTTCATCACCGCCAATGCACATTAAAGGGGAAGAGAAAATCTCTGCCAGCTCTCCTAAAACAGTGGCATAAAAATCGATGGTGCTGTCTTCTGCGTTGAGCGGGTACGGAGAAACGCCAAACCGGCTCCACACTTCCACGTTGGCAGCATTAGCCAAGCCGAGCTGCGGATAAGCTGCAATAGCCGCTTGAGAATGGCCAGGAACGTCGATTTCAGGAATCACTTCTATTGCGCGCTCAGCGGCGAAAGCAACGATTTCTCGCAACTCTTCCTGCGTGTAATATCCCCCATGCGGCAAATTCGTCTCCGGGCTATTACGATCATCTGCACCAAACTGTGTGCTCTTCCTCCACGAGCCCACTCGAGTGAGATTCGGGAAAGCCTTAATCTCGGGGCGCCAGCCTTGATCATCTGTGAGGTGCAGGTGGAGCCGGTTGAGTTTATGAAGAGCCATCGCCTCAATCACTCGAAAGAGCTCCCGCTTGGGCAGAAAATGCCGCGCTACATCAATCAGTAATCCTCTCCAGATAAATTTTGGGCAATCTTCAATGTGAACTGCTGGAATTCGCAACTCCAGCGGGCGTATCACTCCCTCTCTATAGATCTCTGGATCGCACAGTTGGATTAGAGACTCAGCAGCATAGTAGGCTCCTGCAGAAGAGCTGGCTGCGATTCGGATTCCCTCGCGTGAAACATCGAGCGAATATCCTTCATTTGGGATATCTGGCACCCATTGGAAAGTGAGTGCAGCTCGGGCAGCATTCAGCTGAGCCGTTGCAGGATTAACGCGGATTTTTGCCCCATTCCACAATCGCTCTTGAATGAGATGGATCGCCGAGTGAAAAGCACCATCACCCGCAACGTACCCTAACTCTTCTTGTATAACTAATTCTCCAGGCTGTTCTCGCACTATGCGAGGCTGCGGCACCAATGCGATCATCCTTTCACCGCCCCTGCAGACATTCCAGCCACTAAATTTCTTTGCATAATCACGAAAAAGATCACCACTGGAAGTGAGAACAGCACAGATGCAGCCATCTGGCCAGACACGTTTGTGCCGGTGATCGGGGAAGAAAATGACGCTAACCAGACGGGTAACGTATACATAGAAGCCTCGTTCATAAAAGTATAAGCCAAGAGATAATCATTCCACGCGTGGATAAAGGCAAACACACTGGTGGAGATCACTCCGGGCAGCACTAGCGGAAATAACACATAAAACAGAACTTGCCGGGTGCTCGCCCCATCAATCTGCGCTGCCTCTTCCAGCTCTCTTGGAATAGCGAGGAAAAACCCTCGCATCATCCAGATGGAAAAAGGCAACACCGTGGAAACATAGGCGAGTATCAGCCCTAGATATCTATTGATCAGCCCTAGATTGTTAAACGCTATGAACTGTGGGATCAGCAAAGCCGTGATCGGGATCATCTGGATAACGATCACTGACACCAAGATCGCCGTTCTCCCACGGAATCTAAATCGAGCCAGTGCCGCTGCCGCCAGCATGCCAATAGGCACAGCAAACACCACGGCACCCAATGCCACAATTGCCGAATTTTTGAAGTTTCCCCAGAAACCACTTTGTTCAATAGCCATCTGAAAATTTTCTAAAGTGGGGTGCATTGGGAGAAACTGCGGCGTTGCAGTGAGAGCCTCAGGGCGTGGCACAAAGGCCGTTTTAATCATCCAATATGTGGGGAAGATCCACACGATACAGAATAAAATCGTAAAAATATTCAACGGCAGCGACCGTCTAGCATGCGTACGCGGTGGCTTAGATGTGCGCTGTAGCTTGATCGTCGCTGTATTAGCGTCTCTCCTCATAGTTCCTCACCAGCCTTCACGATGTTGCGGATATACAGAGCCACCACGAAAGCCAAAATAATGGTGGTTGTTACCGCAATAGCGGATCCCGCTCCGATCAATGATTTCCCACCAAACGCCGTCACATAGCTATAAACTCCGAGCGTTGAAGTGCTGCCATTAGGGCCGCCATTTGAAACCAGCCAAATCTGGTTAAACACATTGAAATCCCAAATAGTTGAAAGGATCGTCACGAGCCCTATAGTGGGCCGTAGGAACGGAAAGGTCACTCTCCAATACGTCTGCCATTCATTTGCACCATCGATTTCAGCGGCTTCGCGGAAATCTGGAGAAATCTGGGTCTCCGCCGCATACACTGTCATTGCCACAAATGGAACCGCTTGCCACACCACAAGTAACCAAATTTCAACGAACGCTAGCGATGTGTTGTTCGACCAATCCACTTGAGTGAAATCGCCGAATATTTGTAACTTCGTGATAATCCAGTTAGCCACGCCGTAACCGGGCTGGAACATCCATTTCCACACCATAGACGACGCAACGTTCGGCATCGCCCACGCAAATATCAAGACGATCGTGAGCAGTATGCGAAGTCTCGGAGAAATCTTCATCATCACATGTGAGAGGAACACTCCGATCACTATCGTGCCCACCACCAGCGCAACAGTGAAAAACACAGTGCGAACAAAAGACTCCCAAAAAGCTGACGATTTCAATATCTGCTCATACTGAGAGAAACCAACGAAATTATATTTTCCAGTAAAAAGAGAGCTCCTATTAAAATCTGTAAAAGACGTAAAAACCAATATTCCCAGAGGAATAATCGTAATCGCGCCCACCACGAGCCCCGCTGGGGTGAGGAGCAGAGCCGGAGCTAGCCGCTGATCAGCGAATGCTTGCTTCCCTCCCCGACGGCTTTGCGAACGCCGCACATCTGAATGATTATTTGTCACGATATTTGCACTCCCCTCAACTTCTAGCCCTGATGGAGAAATGCGATCGTGAGCGATGCATTTCTCCACCAGCTTGGTGCCGCGTTAGCAACGCAGCATTTCGGCATTACTTATTTGCCAGTGCTTTGGCCACGGCGTCGTCAAATACTTTTGCCGCCGCTTCAGGAGTTGAGGCCCCACTCGCAACTGCTTTAAAGAGGGCTTCTGGAGCTTTGGTTGCAGAAACACTCGCCCACCCTGGAGCTGGAGGGGTAGCTTTTGAGGTAAGTGCTGCGGCGAAATAGCCCTTGCTAATTTGGTTGAGCTTACTCTGCACCGCTTTAATTCCTTCTTCAGAGTTCGGAATCCAACCAGTGTCGCCAAAAATATACTTTTCCTGGATTTCTGGGCTCGCAGCAATCTTGATCCATGCCTTTGCGAGATCTTGCTGATCAGATTTTGCTGGCACCCCGAACACCGAGCCGCCCAACATCACTGGTTGCGTTCCTTTTCCGGTGATTGATGGGAAAGCGAATGTGGCGATTTTGTCGTCCGTCATCTTTGGGTTAGCTGCTTGGATCGAATTTTTGATCACTCCGGAAGTTGCCAAAATAGCAGCAGCTTTCCCATCAGCAAAGATCTTCTCTTGTTCGGGATTATCGATGCTCACTGTGCGCGATGCTGCTGTGGAGTATTTGTTTTGGAATGCTTTAAATTCATTCAGACCTTGGATCGCATTAGGTTGGGCCATTTGCCCCACCCAGGCGCCACCCTTATCGGCAGCGATCTCTCCGCCACGATCCCATACGAATTGAATCCCCGCATACCAGTTTTGGCCAGGTAGATAAAACGGCGAAAAGTCTGCTTCTCCTTTATGCGCAGCTGCAATTTTATCGAGATCAGCCGTGAGCTCTGCATACGTGGTGGGAGGATTCGTAATGCCCGCGTCAGCCCACATTTGCTTGTTGTAGATCACTGCACGGTTTCCCGCAAATCCTGGAACGGCATAAAGAGCACCATTGTATGTGGCAGGCTCCTCCAATCCTGCGAGCCACTTCTGCCCTTGTGCAAGATCTTTTTTGTCTGCAGTGAGGTCGAGCAGCGCTCCCGTGGAAGCATAATCAGCCACCATTGTGTTGCCAAAATCAACCACGTCAGGCGCTCCAGCGGTGCTTAAAGCAGTATCGAGTTTGGTGGTGATACCGTCCCACTGCTGCACTTGCACATCAACTTTCGCCCCGGTTGTTTTAGTAAACTGCTCATTAATGGCTTTTACCGTTGCCTCTGAATAATCATCTTGCATGAGCCATACGGTGAGGGGCTTATCTCCTGCCGATGTAGTTTTTGAGCTTCCTGAGCTTCCCCCACATGCCGCAAGCCCCAGTAGAGCTAATGCGGCAGCTGATGCCGCTGCCACGGCCCGAGTTAATACTTTCATGTTCACTCCTTCATCACACCCTTGTGACATCCAGCTTTCGCCAGAGATGTGAGCAACCGCGTAAAACGCTCGCTCATTAATTAATAATACACATTTATTTATTAATTGATGAAAAACTGAACCGATATTTTTATGTTTTCAAAAAAGTTGCCTCAGCCAGTGGCAGCACACGCTAAATTGCTTTAGTTGGTAGCTCTATCCCACCTGATCGATAACAGCATCTGCCACTTCACGCATTGTGAGCCGACGATCCATAGAAGTTTTCTGAATCCATCGGAATGCCTCCGGCTCAGTGAAGCCCATCTTTTCCTGCAACAGCCCCTTTGCACGATCCACAGCTTTGCGAGTGTCGAATTTATCGGTGAGCCCTTGCACCTCTTTTTCAAGCGATACGATCTCTTCGTGGCGAGACAAAGCAATTTCAATGGCCGGAATGAGATTGCCTGGAGTGAATGGCTTCACCACATATGCCATAGCTCCCGCATCTCGTGCCCGCGCCACGAGATCATCTTGCGAATATGCGGTAAGCATCACAATAGCACAGCGGCGTTCCTGAAGAATCTGCTCAGCTGTCTCAATTCCATCAATTCCGGGCATCTTAACGTCCATCACGATCAGATCCGGCTGGAGCTCGCGCGCTCGAGCAATCCCCTCTTCCCCATTTGCCGCTTCACCCACCACTGTAAACCCTGCATCTTCGAGAGTTTCCACAATATCGAGCCGAATTAGGGCTTCGTCTTCCACCACAAGCGTGCGCACTGCAGCACGATCAGTGGAATCAGCAATTTTTTCTGGTTGAAATTCACCTTCAGCAGGAGCATTGGCAGCCATCATTGGTTCCTCGTCTTAATCGATACATATTTACCTGAGGAAAGCATAGCTCAAACCCCACCAAAACGCAGGTGACCTGGACTAATAGGGGTTCCGGGGAGAAAATTCGCTAGCCTGTAATAAAAGTGCTCCGGGAGGGACTCGAACCCTCACGCCTTGTGGGCGCAGCATTTTGAGTGCTGTGTGTCTACCAATTCCACCACCGGAGCAAGCGCTATTCACAGCGTTGCCCTGCTAGTTTATAGGTTGGTGCAG
Organism: Arcanobacterium sp.; assembly: GCA_022768785.1. Taxonomy (GTDB): domain Bacteria; phylum Actinomycetota; class Actinomycetes; order Actinomycetales; family Actinomycetaceae; genus Arcanobacterium_A. Next base: position 9,812 of record JALELI010000032.1, read on the forward strand.
CCAGCTACAAATTTGCGGCCAGCTATCGCAGTGTGTACTCTCACACCAATCTCAAATACTCACGCACATAGCTGGCCGCGAACGGCACCCGAGTAGCAGAAGCAACTCTACTGAACGCAGTTCCGCGCCCCATGTTCGCTGCTTCCACTCACCTATTCTCTAGCTTTCAGCCACTCAGCTTTCGGTTTATTCTCCAATGAAAGCATGCACCATCGGCTGTGGGCGAGTGAACGTCTCCCCCATCTTGTGCACGCGAATTGTGTTTGTCGAGCCCACAATTCCCGCTGGCATACCACAGATGATCACCACACGGTCTCCATCTAATGCCAAATTGTGATCGCGAAGCAGCTCATCTACCTGATTCACCATATCGTCAGTGTGCTCTACTTCATCAGAGAGCATTGTGCGCACACCCCATACCAACGCGAGCTGCTGGCGCACATCTTTACTTGGAGTAAACACCATCAGCGGAATTCGCGGGCGCAGCCGCGCCATGCGCCGTGCTGTGGTGCCCGACTGAGTGAACACAGCGATATATTTAACGCCAAGCTGATCTCCAATCTCCATTGCTGCACGGGTGATCACACCGTTACGTGTGCGATGTAGATTGCTGATCTTCGGAATGGCCGCCAGATCATGATCTTCGGTGTATTCGATAATAGACGCCATCGTTTCCACACACCGCACTGGATACCGCCCCACCGAGGTTTCCCCAGAGAGCATCACAGCATCAGCGCCGTCGAGAATAGCATTTGCGCAGTCACTCGTTTCTGCACGAGTAGGCGTGGGAGAATTAATCATCGAATCGAGCACCTGCGTGGCAACGATCACTGGCTTCGAATGCCGCCGCGCGATATTAATGGCATTCTTCTGCACAATAGGCACCTGTTGCAGTGGTAATTCCACACCCAGATCCCCACGCGCCACCATGATGCCGTCAAACACATCAACGATTTCTTCCAGCACTGTTACTGCCTGTGGCTTTTCAATTTTCGCGATCACTGGCACAGTGCGACCCACCGTGTCCATCACAGCGTGCACATCGTAGGCATCTGCAGGAGAGCGCACAAACGAAAGCGCCACCATATCGCAGCCGTATTGCAGCCCCCACTCTAAATCGATGCGATCTTTTTCAGAGAGCGCTGGCACACTCACCGCCACGCCAGGCAGATTCACTCCTTTGTGGTTGCTCACCTCCCCACCGATCACCACTTCTGTGACCACCCGCGGCCCTTCCACAGACACAACCCGCACCTGCACTTTGCCGTCGTCAATGAGGATCATTTCACCAGGGTGCGCATCTTGCGGCAACCCTTTGTGAGTGGTAGACACTAGCTCTTTCGTGCCCGGCACATCTTCTGTGGTGATCGTAAAGATATCTCCCGGAAACAGCTGCACTGGCCCCTCAGCAAACGTGCCCAGCCGAATTTTCGGGCCTTGTAGATCCACCAGCACTGCCACCGGTTCGCCTAACTCCGCAGACGCTTCCCGCACCCAATCAATGCGCTGCTCATGCTCTTCATGTGTGCCGTGAGAAGCGTTAATCCGCGCCACATTCATGCCGGCTTTTACCAGCTCTACAATCTTCTCTTTGGTGCCCACTGCCGGGCCCAACGTACAAACGATTTTTGCTCTCCGCATAGTTGTATCCTAACCTACCAGCACCTATATTTTCCGCAGCTCACAGTTATACGGCGAAGTATCCCCGCAGTTGGGGCGTATATGGAGGATTCTCCGCCTACGCAGTAGCTTGACTTCGGGCGGGAAGCCAACTATCGCGCAACGGGAAAAAATTCATTTCTCACCAGTACGCGAGTGTACTTACCCAAAGCCAGCTATCGCGCAACGGGGGAATTCTCATCTGAGCGGGCGGCCTCCGAATCCGCAGTGCGAGCGCTATCTGCATTGGCAGCAGAATTTTTAGCTTGATCCATAAAAATATCTGCGATCTGTGGCTGCGTGCGCTTCAATTTTGATAGAAGCACCATTGCGATTGCCCCTGCAATAAATACGCACAGCGCCGCCCACGAGTTAAAGCGTAAGCCTCCAAAGGAATGCGCAAAATCCGTGCGAATCATCTCAATCCAAAAACGCCCGAATCCATACACCATGAAATACCCAGCCATCACTTGCCCACCGCGCAATCTCAATTTGCGCTCTAGTATCACCAGAGCAATCGCCCCACAGATATTCCAGATTTGTTCGTAGAGGAAAGTGGGGTGAAAAAGCGTTCCCGCCGGGTATCCAGCGGGCATGTGCGCGGCATCAATGCTCAATCCCCACGGTAAATCGGTGGGCGTGCCAAAGAGTTCTTGATTGAAGTAATTGCCAAAGCGCCCAATAGCCTGGGCCACCAGCAAAGCGGGAGCTAGCGAATCCACAAACGGGCCGAAGCGTAGCCCTCGCTTGTGCAGGCCAATATATATTCCAATTGCCCCGCCGATCAGGCCTCCGATAATCGCGAGGCCTCCTTCCCACACTCTAAAAATTCCCCAAATATCACCGCCAGGGCCAAAATAGGCATCTGGAGTAGAAACTACATAATAAACCCGAGCCCCGATAATGCCCAGCACCACGGCCCAGATTCCCACATCGATAGCAGTGTCATGAGGCCCTCCTTTAGCGGTGTATCGCTTCTCGAGAATCACCATGGCTACCACAATGCCAATGAGAATAGCCACCGCGTAATATCGCACCGCAAACGGCCCAATACTCACTAGCACCCCATCAGTATCTGGAGGAACCGGAATCGCCATTGGTATTTTGGCAGCCGCCACAACAGTTGCTCCAACACTTTCCAACACGTTTATCATGCTCCTTCCACCACTTCTGGAATGCTCACTGCCAACGCCCCTCCGGCCTCAAAACAGCTGCGGGTGCCGGTATGGCAAGCTGCCCCACGCTGGATCACGCGAACAAGCAGGGCATCGCCGTCACAATCGATATCCACGCTCTGCACTAGCTGCACATGCCCCGACGTATCCCCCTTCCGCCAGTATTCCTGGCGGGAACGGCTCCAGAACCACACCCGTCCGGTGGTGAGTGTACGGGCCAGAGCAATATCGTCCATCCAGCCCACCATCAGCACTTGGCTATTGTCTGCATCTTGGATCACAGCGCATACTAATCCTGAGCCGTCTCTCTTCAAACGATCAGATATCTCCTGTGGAAGCACGTCATCGTGTGCAAGCATATCTACCACTATCGCACCTCAATTCCCGCTGTTCGCAGTGCAGCTTTCACCTGTGCAATGGTGAGTTCCCCAAAGTGAAACACCGATGCAGCTAGCACTGCATCAGCTCCTGCGCGCGCCGCACGCACAAAGTCTTCCACAGTTCCCGCTCCGCCTGACGCGATCAGCGGCACCTGCACCACCGAACGCACTGCTTCCAGCATGTCGATGTCAAACCCATTCTTCGTGCCATCGGCGTCCATCGAATTCAACAATATTTCTCCAGCGCCAAGCTCCACGGCGCGCTGCGCCCATTCGAGGGCGTCGATTCCCGTACCTCGGGTGCCGCCATGAGTGGTCACTTCAAATCCTGACGCCGTACGAGCAGCTGCTTGAGGAACGCGCCGGGCGTCCACAGAGAGCGTGATCACTTGATTCCCAAAAGCATCTGCCACTTCAGTGAGCAATTCTGGCCTCGCGATCGCTGCCGTATTGATCCCCACTTTATCGGCACCTGCCTCAAGCAGTGCCTGTACATCAGCCACTGAACGCACCCCACCGCCCACTGTGAGTGGAATAAACACCTGCTCTGCCGCCCGCGCCACCACTGAACGCAGCGTGCCTCGCCCTTCAGCAGATGCCGAAACGTCGAGAAAAGTGAGCTCGTCTGCTCCCATGGCGTCATAGCGAGCAGCGAGTTCAACTGGATCTCCGGCGTCACGCAAATTCTCAAAATTCACGCCTTTCACCACTCGCCCGTTATCTACGTCTAAACACGGGATTATTCGAATTGCAACTGCCATAAAATTTATCCTCGTTTACTATGCCGCGGTGTATGCAGTGTATGCCATAACAACACCCAACGTCTGTATATAAGCCGATGGTAGGGGGTGCTCGCAGCGTTATTTCACAGAGTTTTGATGTGCTCCCGATCCAGTGCCCGGCGTGGCTGGCTGCACCGGCGCTTTATCTGCTTGCGCTAAGATATCTAAAATTATGAATATATCTCCATCGCCGCGCCCCTGAGCCGCTGGCACAGCAGCAACAACTCGGGAGCCGACACGTTGATCTACGATCGCACTGTTCAAACCAGGAAATGTTTTGGCAGCTTCGATATACGCCACTGCCGGCCGCCCGAATGTAGATTCTCGCACCTGCCCGCGAGAATCCGCGATGAGATAGTTGGCATAGATTGCGTCATTTGCACCCACCTGTTTGCCATTCCCTTGCACGAGCACTGCCACACGCGAGGCTCCGAGGGCAGTTCCAGCAGCGCGCACTGTGGGCACTCCGCGAGCATCTTCCACCACACTGAATCCCTGTGGGAACCCTTGCGGCTGAATCATCTTCCCACGCACCGCCGTAGGGAGCAGATCGAGCACCACGATCTCTGCACTCACCTTGCTTTTATCGGGGTAGATGGCCACCACGCGCGATCCCTCTGTGGCTCCCTTCACCAGCGGAAAAAGATCTCCCAGCTCTTTCTGAGAGGCAGTGGCAGCCCGCACAGCACCACTATTAATAGTGCTCATAAAACCATCGGCGGTATATGCAAAATTGGAAACCCGCAGTAGCACTTGCTTTCCATCGGCAATCGCAGGGCCTTCCCCTTTAATAGGAGTGAGCTGCTGCTTATGCGCAGTGATAGCTCCAGATACCGTGATAGACACTGGCCCACCGAGGTTGCCATTAGCCACCACGTTTAGCCCATCGCCTGATTTTTGGCTGCTGACGACCCCCAATACCAGGCCGATCACCACGCTAATCAGCACCGCTATTACGCTGGGCAACACATGAAATTTCACGCCTTGCTCACCGCCTCGAGAAGTTCCGCCACCCGAGCATCGCTGGCAGCAAAAGGATCTCGCAGCAACACGTTCTTTGAGCTATCTGCAAGCATCAACCTCAAATTCATCCAGTCGGCCATAAAATCTCGGTGAGCACTCTGGGCTGCTGCTATGAATTCACCACGGAGTTTGGCGCGCGTGGTTTGGGGAGGCGCAGTGACGGCGGCTTCAATAGCTTGTGGGGAAATCACCGTGCGCAATCCCCCGTTTGCTTCCAACGCTGCACGCAACCCACCGGCCGTCACATCGTGCCACGCCAATTCCAACCGCGCAATTCGCGGATCTTCAAGGCTCGCCCCAGATTTTTCTTGATAGGCACGCAGCATTCGCTCTTTGGCTATCCAATCAATTTCAGTGGCCAACTTTTCACGCTCATTGTGAGCGAGAGCCTTGAGAGCTCGATCCCACAGCTCAAATACATAGCGATCTACTTCACTGAGCTCTGCTAGCCAACCCTGAGAGCGATATGCCTCAATCACCGCTGCGTAGATTTCTTGTTGCAGTTCAAGCGCCGTGATGGTGCCTCCTGCCTCCCTCTCTACCGCAGCCTTTCCAGTGAGATCGGCGCTCACAGCGCGGATCGCGGCCGGTGGATCTGCCAGGGCTATCTCCGGCAGCTCTCCTCCGGTCTCGAGCATATTGAGCACCGCATTGGTGATCCCCACTTTCAGAGCCACTGTGCTTTGGCTCACGTTAGTATCTCCCACGATCACGTGCATTCGACGATATCGATCTGGATCGCCGTGGGGCTCATCACGGGTGTTAATCATCGGCCGTGATCGCGTGGAAGCTGAGGAAACGGCGTCCCACATTTGGCCAGCTCGCGGAGAAATCTCGTAGCGAGCAGGCTGCACTGCACGGTTCACAAACCCACTTCCTACTAGGATCTGGCGGGTTACGAAGAATGGAATAAGGCTAGTCACGCTATGGCGAAAATCGCGTTTGCGCCGAATGAGATAATTCTCGTGGCAGCCGAACGAATTCCCTGCGGAATCGAGGTTGTTGTTGAAGAGATGGATTGTGCCTGGAATCCCCTCCTGCGCCAGTGCGCTATTAGCATCAGCTGCCATGGCGGAAAAGAGAGCATCTCCGGCACGCATATTCGCGATCAAATCAGCAAGGTTATCGCATTCAGCCGTGGCGTATTCAGGGTGTGCTCCCACATCGAGATAGAGGCGCGCACCGTTAGCTAAAAAAGTATTTGTTGATTTTGCGGTGGCAAGCACTCCTGCAAAAAGGCGCTGAGCCGCCGCCTCAGCATCGAGCGGAGGCTCGCCGTCAGCTATGGGAGCGCAGGTGATCCCATATTCTGTTTCGATCCCGATAATTCTGCGTTTCACTGCCCGCCCTTTTGCACAAATCCTTGAACAAAAGCCGTGGCGTTTGTTTCCAATATCGTATCGATATCGTCAAGAAACTCATCTACGCTAAACTCGTCTTCCGCGTGTTGCGCGCGAGGCAGTTCTTCGATCACCTCTTCTTCATGGCGCTGTGGCTGAATCTGTTCGCGTTCCGCCATCGTCTCTCCTTTCCCAATGCTGCATCGTCTCTCTGGAAGATTTTTAGTGATCTCGGTTCGAGATTAGTGGCTCCAGCTAGATCTACTTCCGCCTAACGCTTGCCAAACGATTCTTTAATCTATGCTACTCGCACGCCGATCACGATGAAATGCGCAATCAGCCCCTGGGCCTTCTTAGGCTATATGGCCTGGCTTTTGCCTGTGGTATCTCTGGTGTGCCCTCTCTGGCCATACGGCTATGGCGCACTAGCGCTAGGCGTGGGCCAATTGCTCGAGGAAATCTTCAATCGATGTGGCTCCTTCCAGGATCTCCCCCACTAGCTCTTTCGTGCCGCGCTCTGGGTGCATCAAGGGCAGCCGTAACAAATCAGTATAGCCTGGCACATCGAGAGTGAGTGCCTCCCAAGTAGCTGCCGCCACTGCATGCGGGAAGCGCCGAATCACACCGCCTCTGAGATACGCACGAGTACTTGTGGGAGCGTGAGTAACTGCCCACGCCGCTTCCTCCGGAGCCACAATTCGTTCAATACGCCCGGCGTGATCGAGCCGATTCACAATTGAGCGCTCAGAGCGCAGATCATGCCATTGCACATCAAAGGCCCGCAATTTATCGTTATCCCAGCTCAACCCGCCACGAGCGCGCAATGATTCCAGCATCTGCCACTTAGCCACCCACTCCACTCTCGGAGCTACTGCCCAAATATCGTGGCGCAGCCCATCGAGCACTTCCTGCCAGAGCGTGAGCACTTGTGAGGTGGCGCTGTCTGCTACTCCCTGTGCAGCGCCCACTGCACGCACCACATCAAGATAAATCTGCTGAATATCAAGTGCGCTGAGGCGCTCTCCCTGCGCTGTTTCTAGAGTGGCCAACAAATGTGGATCATGGCTCACATTCCATGTGGCGCTCACGGGCTCTGCCAGTTGTACTCGATCTAGCTGCCGCTGCACTGCCGGGGAGATTCCCTGCTCAGCGCTCCGCTCTAACACATCGAGGACCAACGCTGTAGTTCCCACTTTTAATAGATTGGAAACATCAAATTGATTGGCATCTCCGCCGATCACATGCAACCGCCGATAGGCGGTGCTGTCTGCATGGGCTTCATCGCGGGTATTGATGATCGGGCGATCAAATGTGGTTTCAATGCCCACATCGTTCTCTACGTAATCCGCACGCTGAGAAATTTGGAAACCCGGCTGCTCTGATTTCTTCCCGATACCCACTCTCCCCGATCCGCATATGATCGGGCGCGAAACGAAAAACGGGGTGAGCACTCGGATAATATCGGCAAAATCCACCGCACGGCGCACGAGATAATTCTCGTGCGTGCCATATGCAGAGCCTTTGCCATCAACGTTATTTTTGTAGAGCACAATGTTCATGCCTTGTGCACGAATAATATCCATTGCCTCACGGGCAATGAGCTCTCCGGCTCGATCCCAGAGCACGGCCTCGCCTGGAGTGCTCACCTCCGGAGCTGAATACTCAGGGTGAGCATGATCCACGTAAAACCGCGCCCCATTAGTGAGCACAGCATTGGGAGATTTGGGCAACGCCAGTTCTGCAGCACTCGGCCGGCGAATGCGATGTGTATCAAACTCGGCACCAGCCTCCACAGCTGCAGCGCTGCTCTCTCCGCTCGGAGCAGGGTGTTCAGGATCATCTGTGAGCAGTGAGGGGTGGGCAGCTGCACGGCTGATACGAAAACCGCGAGCATCGTTGAGCGGATTTTCCCCTTTATAATCCCACGGAATAGCTCTACCTTGAGCACTGGCCGAGCCAGCTGCCCCATAGGCCTGCACAATATGTGCACACAAAGCCAGCACATTGGCACGCGGATTTCCTGGCTCTGTTATGCCAAATTCAGTTTCCATTCCCAACACGCGGCGCACACTCATCAGATTATTCCTTTCTGCATAGCTGAATCCCAGCTTTCCTCAGCCAGAGCAGTTTTTTCAGTGCACTCTGCACCCTTTTGCCGCGCGCTCGGCTCATTCGCAATGCACTGTGGGCTGTTCGGCCCGCTGTGTGCAATGGGCTTCACAAACGTGATTCGTTTACCTCGCCCGCGGCCGTTCACTCGCGCCCAATCTTCTGGATTGGCCACATTTGTGAGCTCCTCATTCTCGCGGATCTCTTCGCAAAGGGCCTGCCGCAAGTGCTCGGAGCTGATCCCCCGTTCACCGGTGGCAAGAAACTCTTTAATAGCAAGCTTTTTAGCCCGATCCACGATGGCAGCGAGCATCGCTCCAGATACGAAATCACTCACATAGAGAATTTCATGCTCTCCATCTGCATACGTCACCTCGGCCGATTCGGTGCTTGAATTGCGCTCAAACAGCTCGTCCACGATCATTTTCCCCATCTCTGCAGCGGCGTTCTCGGCAGAGCCATAGCGCGCTATTTCAGCAGCGCGCAGCGGGAGGCGGGCCGTGAGATATTTAAACATGATGTCCAGTGCTCCGGCTTTACTCGGCCGTTCAATGCGAATCTTCACGTCTAACCGGCCAGGGCGCAAAAGTGCAGGGTCGATCATGTCTTCTCGATTCGATGCCCCAATCACAATCACGTTGTTGAGCTTTTCCACACCATCTATCTCCGCGAGCAGCTGCGGCACCACAGTGGTTTCCACATCAGAGCTCACTCCCGAGCCGCGGGCCCTAAAGAGAGCTTCCATCTCATCAAAGAAGATCACCACTGGAACCCCATTAGCCGCCCGATCCCGGGCTCGAGAAAAGATTTCACGAATCTGCCGCTCGGTTTCTCCCACATATTTATCGAGCAGTTGCGGCCCTTTGATGTTTAAGAAGTAGGAACGCCTCGAAGCCGGCGCGCCGTGTGTAGTGATTTTCTCTGCGAGCTCAGTGGCCACAGCCTTAGCAATCATTGTTTTCCCGCACCCAGGAGGCCCATAGAGCAAAACTCCCTTAGGTGGTTTGAGGCCGTGCTCTCGATAGAGCTCTGGCTGCTCGAAAGGAAGCTCCACCGAATCTTTAATCTCATTAATTTGCTCAGCTAGCCCACCCACATCGGAGTAATGCACATTGGGGATCTCTTCGAGCATCAGATGCTCCACATCTGGGCGTTCCACGTGTTCAAGCGCAAAACCTGAACGAAGATCAGCAAGAAGTGTGTCTCCCACGCGCACCGTCTCTTCTTTAAGCCTCCCTGAGAGCCGCAGCACTCGCTCGTCATCTGCATGCACCTTCACGAGCACTCGATCGGAATCAAGCGCAAGCTTCACACTTACCATATCGCCAGTACGCTCATATCCCTCAGCGCCCACCACCACGAGTTGCTCGTTAAGCAACAGCTGTTGGCCAGGTTGGAATGCGGTGAACTTTAAGGTGTCTGAAACTGCGAGATCCATTTTTCGCCCACCTACCATCGCCACAATGGTGGTTTCTGTGGTGGAGTTTCTATTCACTCCCACAAAAGTGGCATACGAACTAGGCGGACGAGAGAGTGCTGCCAATTTTGCAGAGAGATCTTTAATCGTGCTGCGCGCTGCTTCCAGCGCACGCGCCAAACGCTCGTTTTTCTCTCCTAATGATGAGAGTTGCTCTTGCAGATCAAATACGTGCGGCCCCGGATCTACACTCATCTGATCGGCCCTCCTTCCACATCTCCGGCCTCTCGTGCGCGCACTTTTGCCTGTGCTTCTTGATCGAGCTTCTGCGCCATCGCTGCTCCATGCGGCCCCGGAGCAGCCGAACCACTGGCCTCCACATCAGCTCGATGCGCCACATCGCGGCGCACTTTGCGCAATTTCTTCTCTGAAATCGTACGCTCCGTTAAAGTTTCAGCAATTGGCATTTCACTCCATGGCAAATGCTCGCTATAAGCGCCCGGAGCTGGCCGCTTTGTGGGCACAAGCGGCTCAGCGCCAGGAGCTAGCCTCCGTGCTAACACGAGGAAACCCGTGTGCCCGATCATGCGATGGTCTGGCCGTACCGCTAGCCCTTCCACGTGCCAGGTGCGCACCATGGATTCTGACGCCTCGGGCTCAGTGAAACATTGGGCTTCCCGCACAGTTTCCACAAATCTGCTCAGCTGTGTGGTGGTAGCCACATACGCCATAATCACCCCTCCGGCCCGCAAGGCGTGGGCTGCAGGGCGCACATTCTCCCAAGGGGCAAGCATATCGAGAAGCACTGCATCGAGAGCTCCCGGCTCCTGCGCTGTGAGCACCACCTGTGCGTCTGCAAGCTCCACACTCCATGAAGCGGGAAACTCTCCGTACCACGATTCCACATTAGCTTGAGCAATTTCTGCGAATTCTGGCCGGCGCTCCACAGATATTAACTTTCCCTGCTCTCCGATTGCTCCCAGCAAAGACAGCGTCAATGCTCCCGAGCCCAGACCCGCCTCCAGCACCCGTGCTCCCGGGAAAATATCTGCCATCGTGAGAATCTGCGCAGAATCTTTGGGATAAATCACAGTAGCACCACGCGGCATCGACAGCACATAATCCGATATTAAAGGCCGCAGTGCCAATAATCTGTGCCCATCTGCCGTGGTGAGCACTGTGCCCTCAGGCTGCCCGATCAACTCACTGTGCCGGAAACTTCCGCGAGTAGATTGAAAGTACCCCTCACGAGTGAGGGATATCGTATATTTTCTCCCTTTCACATCAGTGAGCTGCACCCGCTCTCCCGCGCGAAATTCTCCACGCCGCCGTGCCGCTCCTACACGTTGTGCAGGGTTGTTGCTAGCTGGTTCAGCTGCCAGATTGTTCTCATGCTCATTCACGCACTCATCATAGCTGCCGCATCGGGGAAAATTTTGATCAAAAATTTGCCGCTGCTTGGGTTTAAGCTACAAACATGGTTTCTACAAGTTCGCATACCCAGGCACGCACTGCCGCTCTTTCACCCTCGCGCGTGAAAGATTTTCACAATTGCCCGCTCAAATTTCGCTTTCGCATGGTAGATCAACTCCCGGAACCGCCCTCCACAGCGGCGTTGCGCGGCACTCTTATCCACGCGGTGCTAGAACATATGTTTGACGCCGCTCCTGAGGCTCGCACCGAAGCACACGCTCAAGCTGCTCTCCCCCGAGAATGGGAAGCTCACGTACACGCACACCCACAGGCGCGTGAACTTTTTTCGAGTGACGCCGAGCTCCACGAGTGGCTAGAATCCGCGCGCCCACTGCTCAGCTCCTATTTCCGCGTGGAGAATCCACAGTTTTTACAGCCTATTGGCCGCGAGAAATACGTACGCACACAGCTTCCCTCTGGCATTGCAATCCACGGCTTCATCGATCGGCTTGATGAAGCCTCCAACGGCGCACTGCGAGTGGTGGATTACAAGAGCGGAAAATCCCCATCGCCACGATTCCAAGATGAGTATCTCTTCCAAATGCGCTTTTACGCCACTGCGCTCTTCTACCAGGAAGGCACACTTCCGGCGCGTACTCAGCTTATTTTCTTGAAAGATTCTCGTGTGCTCACGTACGATCCCACAGAACTCGACGTACAATCCCTCAGAGCCGAAGTAGAAACAGCCTGGCGGGAGATAAAGCTGCGGTTGGAATCAGGAGTATTTGAGCCCACCCCCAATCGGCTCTGCGACTGGTGCACTTTTAAGCAGTATTGCCCAGCTTTTGGAGGGGCAGAACCAGAGATCCCTGCCGATCGGGTACGCCACGTGCTCACCGTGCAAAGCTGAGCTCAGCTGCGACGCCCCCTCTGCCGCTGAGCTCACTTCGCTGTGCTCGATGGTGCCTCAGCAGTGCCGCCACAGCTGCGCCCACTACGCCTACATAAATGCGCTCACTACGCCTACATAAACCGATGAGCCCGCATAAGTCGATCAAAAAACTGGGCATCAGCATGCTCGAGAGAATCGAGAAAAACCACACCCTCCTGCTGCGGAATCTCTACCTGAAACGGCACCGCCACCGTGATTGCCCCAGAATCATGAGCAGATTGCACCCCAAAAATTGAATCTTCAAATGCCACACATGCATGAGAGGGCTTACCCAGCAGTTCTGCAGCCATACGATACGGATCGGGGTTCGGTTTAGGGCGCGGCACGATATCACCGGTCACCAACACTTCCAAGCTCCCCTTCGGAGCTTTGTTCGCCACCATCGTGGCAAACGGGCGGTATGACGACGTCACCAATGCTGAGGGCACGCGGTGCTCGACCAGCCACCCCAGCAGCTCCACCGCTCCGGGCCGCCACGGCACTCCACGTTCCGCGGCCAGCTCAATCACTCGATCCACAATCGCATGGCCCATCTGCTCTGCATCTGCCTGAATACCGTAATATGCCAGAGCTTTCCGGCTACCGTCTACGATATCGAGGCCAATCACCATCTTCTGATCGTCGCGGCTCCAGGGCACCCCAAGGTCTGCCAACACTTCTGCTTGCGCTTGATACCACAGTTGTTCAGAATCCGTGAGGGTGCCGTCCA
>JALELI010000084.1 GCA_022768785.1 Arcanobacterium sp.
CCAACATTATTAAACTCCCCAATATTTCCGCTTCGCTGCCGCAGCTGCTGGCAGCGATCAAAGAATTGCAAGCCCTCGGCATTGAATTGCCTGAATACCCCCAAAACCCAGCCACCGATGCCGAACGTGATATTCGCACCCGCTACGATGCCGTGAAAGGCTCTGCCGTCAATCCCGTGCTGCGAGAGGGCAACTCTGATCGCCGCGCTCCGAAAGCAGTGAAAAATTATGCTAAAGTGCACCCTCACTCAATGGGCAAGTGGAGCTCTGCGAGCCGTACCCGTGTGGCCACGATGAGTGGGGGCGATTTCCGAGCACACGAAAAATCCGTGGTGATCGACGCCGATTCCACAGTTGATTATGTGCTAGTGACGCCGAATGGCACTGAAACTGTGCTCAAAGCTGCTATGCCAGTGCTCGCGGGAGAAGTGCTCGATTCCACGGTGATGAGTGCAAAGGCGCTCGATGAGTTCTTAGCCCAACAGGTACAAGCTGCGCGTGATGAAGGGTTGCTCCTTTCGGCACACCTCAAAGCCACCATGATGAAGGTGAGCGATCCGATTATTTTCGGGCATGTGGTGCGGGCTTTCTTTGCAGACACCTTCAGCACATATGCCGCCGATCTCGCAGCCGCTGGTTTGAGTGCTAACAACGGCTTAGGGGCGATTTTAGCGGGGCTTGATACTCTGCCCAACGGAGCAGAAATCCGCGCGAGCTTTGCAGCTGAATTCGCACATGGCCCGAAGCTGGCCATGGTGAATTCCGATAACGGCATCACTAACCTCCATGTGCCAAGCGATGTGATTATTGATGCTTCCATGCCAGCTATGATTCGCAACTCAGGCCACATGTGGGGCCCAGACGGCAAGCCGGCAGATACTCTCGCAGTGATCCCAGATAGTTCGTATGCGGGGGTGTACGACGTGGTGATCGAAGATTGCAAACGCCACGGAGCATTTGATCCAGCCACGATGGGTACAGTGCCCAATGTGGGCTTGATGGCGCAAAAAGCAGAAGAATATGGCTCGCACGATAAAACCTTTGAGATTTCTGAAGCAGGACGTGTGGAAGTGCGGTTGGCTGATGGCCGTGTGCTGATGGATCAGGCAGTGGAGCCAGGTGATATTTTCCGTTCCTGCCAAGCCAAAGATGCCCCAATCCGCGATTGGGTGCGCCTCGCCGTGCGCCGGGCCCGGCTCTCGGGCATGCCGGCAGTGTTTTGGCTAGATCCAGAGCGCGCCCATGATCGCCAAATTCAAGCCAAAGTGGAAAAATACCTCACCGAAGAAAATACTGACGGGCTAGATATCCGCATTATGAGCCCTCGCGAAGCCACCCAGTTCTCGGTGGATCGAGCCCGTGACGGCCTCGATACGATTTCCGTGACGGGCAATGTGCTGCGCGATTATCTCACTGATCTCTTCCCCATTATGGAGCTCGGAACCTCAGCGAAGATGCTCTCTATCGTGCCGCTTATGGCCGGCGGAGGGCTCTTTGAAACCGGAGCTGGCGGCTCTGCTCCCAAGCATGTGCAGCAGCTCCTTGAGGAGAATTACCTGCGCTGGGATTCGCTCGGAGAATTTTTGGCACTAGCTGAGAGCCTGCGCCATTTCGCTCGCTATACAGACAACCCGCGGGCCACCGTGCTGGCCGATGCACTCGATGCCGCCACAGAAAAGCTACTCAATGAGGGGAAGAGCCCGGCACGCAAACTCGGCAGTATCGACAACCGGGGTTCTCACGCCTGGATTGCCGTGTGGTGGGCACAAGCTCTCGCAGAGCAGAGCAGCGATCCCGAGCTGGCAGCGGCATTCGCTCCGGTATCTGCGGAGCTCTTGAGCCAAGCTGACCGCATTGAACGCGAGCTGATTGCGGTGCAGGGCAAGCCGGTGGATATTGGCGGATACTATCGGCCAGACCCAGCCAAAGTGGCAGCTGTAATGCGCCCGAGCACCACGCTCAACGCAATTATTGATCGGTTGGCCACAGCCTAGCGCCTGCCATCAGGCGGAATTCTAAGGAATTCCCAGAGTACGGCACGAAGCTGCCACAAAGAGCGTAAATAGAAGCGCACCCCCGCTGTGGGCTCCACTGTGCACAAAATGCCGCCCCACTGCGAAGTGCTCCGTAGCTTTAGCTATACTCCAAGCCTCTCAATTAGAGGAGCTTTCCGCTTCATGGCTGAGCCATATCTGCTCAGCTCAAGCGATCCACCATCAGCAAAGCGAACTGTTCCAGAGCTTCTCGCACTTCTCCTTCTGGGACAGCTTCAAGCTCTGTGCGTGCCTCATGTGCCCACTGATACGCTAGCTGGCGCGTTTCTTCCACCACAGAATGCTCCCGCAGCAGCTCCACAGCACGGTTGAGGTTGCCCGCTTCAGCCAGCTTCCCAGAGTTGAGCAGATCGAGTATCTCAGCTCCCGCTGGATCGCTCTGCGGGCTTACTTCTCCCCGAGCACTCCGCGCCCGCAGTAGCAGAGTTGGCATAGTGTCTACTCCCTCAAGCAGATCCGTGCCAGGGGTTTTCCCTGTCACAGCTTCAGGGGAAACGAGATCGATCACATCGTCTGCAAGCTGGAACGCCACGCCTACTTTTTCTCCGTAGTGAGCCACTGCGTCTGCCAGCTGCGCGTCTCCTCCGGCGGCGAGCACACCGTAGCGCGCAGCTGCTGCAATCAACGATCCGGTTTTATCGGCAAGCACTTGAATATAGTGTTCAATAGGATCCACTCCGGCTTTCGGTCCTACCGTTTCATGCAGTTCACCGATACAGAGCCGCTCAAATGCCACGGCGTGCAACCGCACCGCTTCTGGCCCAAGCCCAGCCACAATCGACGATGCGCGCGCAAAGAGCACATCACCAGCCATAATTGCAGCAGCATTTCCGTACAAATGCTGCGCTGATGGCACTCCACGTCGCAGCGGAGCGTCGTCGATCACATCATCATGATAGAGCGAAGCTAAGTGCGTAAGCTCTACCACTAACGCAGAATCAAATACTGCCTGTGATTCAGGATCGGGGCCCAGCTCTGCCGTGAGAAGGCAGAGCAGTGGGCGGAGCCGCTTCCCGCCCGCATCAGAGAGATGGGATGTGGCTGCATCTACTACTGCGTCATCAACTCGCACAACACGATGGAGTTGCTGTTCGAGCATATGAAGGCGGTGAGCCAGACGCTCGCCTAGCTCACCACCGTTGTCCAGTATTTGCAATAAAGCGCTCACGCGTGTGACCTTATCATGCGAATGTTCCTTGAATGAAGTCCAGCACAGGGCCTGGGATAATTCCGAGTAACACGGTGATAATGGCAGCCACGGTCACTGCCACTGTGCTCATGCCTTCGGATTCCACCACGGCTACCGTCTCCCCCTCAGGCTGCGCAAAGAACATGATCTGCACGAGCCGGAAATAGAAGAAAGCTGTTGCAGCCGAAGCTAGCACTGCAATCACCACGAGTACCGTTTCACCAGCCCCTACGCCAGCACGGAAAACCTCAAATTTTCCGATGAACCCGCCGGTGAGTGGAATTCCAGCGAACGATAGCAAGAACAGGAGCATCGTGGCCGCTGTAAGCGGCGAACGCCGCCCCAGCCCTTTCCAGGCATCAAGCTTTGTGGCTTCACCGAGGATATTGCCGGCGGCGTCACGCTCCCGCACCAATGTAACCAGCCCAAACGCGCCCACAATAGCCACTCCGTAGGAGAGCAAGTAGAAGAGGATCGAGCCCACGCTCTGCTGATAATCAGCGAGCCGGAAAGTGGTAGACCGAATTGCATTCACAGCGATGAGAATAAACCCAGCGTGTGCCACAGACGAGTACGCCAAGAGGCGTTTGATATCCGTCTGCACCATGCCCAGCACAGTGCCCACCACAATCGTGAGGATAATAATGATCCACATAAACACGTTCAGCTTGCCTACAACCGGCTGCGCCACATACATAAAGATACGAGCCAGCGCGATAAATGCTGCCGCTTTTGTGCCTGCAGCCATGAAACCGGTGATCGGAGTTGGAGCTCCTTGATACACATCAGGCGTCCATGAGTGGAAAGGAGCGGCGCCCACTTTGAAGAGCAATCCAACCGTCACCATCACAACGCCAACCACTGCAAGAGCGGTCTGCCCTGGATAGCCATGCTGTATCAACGAGATCCCGGGATAGAAAATCGAGCTCGTGGCGCCATAGAGCAGCGCCGCGCCCATTAGGAAGATCGCTGACGAAAAAGCCCCCATGAGGAAGTACTTCATCGCTGCTTCTTGAGAGAGCACCCGGCGGCGGCGAGCCATAGCAGAGAGCACGTAGAGTGGGAGTGAGAGCACTTCCAAAGCGATAAACAGAGTGAGCAAATCAAAAGCGCTCGTGAACACCATCATGCCGCCTGTGGAGAACAACGCCAGCGGGAAAATCTCTGTGTGCTCACGCCCAGCTACCGTTGATTCACGCTCTGCCTCAGAGCCTGGGCGAGTGGCCGCCGAGGCCACGAAAGCGCCATCACGCAATTCACTGCGATCTGCCATCACCAAAAACGCGAGAATCGCAGCAACCACGATCGCGCCCTGCCCGATGAGTGAAACAGGATCTTCAATCATGGAGATCCCTTCTCCACGCTGATCACCAGGCACACCCACCAAAGGAAGTTGGAAGCCAGCGCCGTCAGCACTCGCCACGCTCCAGCGCCACACGATAGCCACTAATGTGCCAGCTAATGCTAGTAACGAGAGCACCACCTGAATCGGCCGGCGCGCTCCGCGCGGAGCAAAAGCCTCAACCAGTGTGCTCAGCACTGCAGCTCCGAAAATGAGCAGGAGCGGAGTAACCGAAGCCCACTGAATAATTGGAAGAGTGGCGGAATTCATTCATTGCTCCCTTCATTAGCTGCACTTGCCACAGGCCCCATAGCACCAGTGGTAGCAGCCCCTGTCACCAGCACTTTGGCGGTGGAATCAGCAACTGGATTGACGGCGTTGAGCACCGGTGCCGGGAAGAAACCGAGCACCAACATGGCGGCGATCAACACTCCCATCACCGTTTTCTCTCGCGCATTGAGATCTTCCACCTGCACATTTTCAGGCTTCGGCCCCGTGAATGCCCGCTGATAAGGCAAGAGGATATAGACGGCAGCAAGCACCACACCCACCACAGCGAAGAGTGCAGCCACCATATTGACTTTAAAGGTGCCCATGAGCACCAAGTATTCCGGCACAAAGCCTGAGAGGCCCGGCAGGGCGATCGTGGCCAAGCCTGCCACCATAAAGGTGCCGGCCAACACGGGAGTAACCCGTTGCCACCCGCCGTAGCGAGAAATCAAATGTGAATCTCCGCGTTGGCCGAGGAAGCCCACCACCAGGAACAAACCAGCCGTGCCTACACCGTGTGCCACCATGTAGAGAATTGCGCCGCTCAGTGCAATTGCTGAGCCGGAGAAGATGCCCATCACCATGAAACCGAAGTGGCTCACAGATGTATAAGCCACTAGACGCATGAGGTTATCGGAAGCAATAGCCATCAGCGCACCCCAGAAAATCGAGATGATGGCCAGCGCAATGATTACCGGTGCAGCCTGCGCGGCAGCGTGCGGGAAGAGCGGCACACAGATCGCTATCATGCCGAATGTGCCGAGCTTATCGAGCACCCCTACCAGCAATGTGCTGGTGCCTGCAGGAGCGTGTTCAGTGGTGTCGGGAAGCCAGGTGTGCACTGGCCACATTGGAGCTTTGATAGCAAATCCAATGAAGAAGCTCAAGAAGAAGAGCATCTCCACACCACTTCCCATGCCTGGAGCGCTCTGCAGCACATACAGCAGATAGTTCTGCGGCCCTCCTGGCCCCAATACGTACAAGCCGATCACGCCCACCAGCATGATCAAGCCCCCTACGATCGAATAGAGCAGGAACTTCATTGCTGCGTGCTCCCGCCCAGCTCCGCCATAGCGCCCAATCAGGAAGTACATTGGGACGATCATTAGCTCGAAAAGCACATAGAAGAGGAACACATCGCGCGCCGCAAAAAGCGCAATCATGATGGCTTCTAGGAAGAGGATCCAGCCGAAATATCCGCCTTGGCGCTCCGGCTCCATATCGTTCCACCCGGCTAGCACCACCACTGGCACAAGGAACACGGCCAGGCCCACCATCACGGCGCCCATGCCGTTCACTCCCCATGCAATTGATGTACCAATTGCAGGAATCCACGGATATGTTTCCACCAACTGCGTAGCCGCCCCGTGGGCAGGATCAAAACTAGTGCCGATTGCAATGGCAAAAAGCACCAGAATGACGAGGGAGACCCCCAAGGCAAATTCGCGTGCATAGCTGCGCAGTGGGCGCACAACGCACAACAGGAGCGCTGCCGCTACAGCCAGCAGCACAAGCACAGTGAGCCACGGGAAGGCCGCTTCAACAATGGTTTGATTTTCCATCTTATCTTTCGTCCTCCACTCTCACAGCACCGAGGCTGCCACGGCAATGAGCGCTATCACAAGGCCCACCACCATATAGCTCGTATAGGAACGCACCTGGCCATTTTGCAATGTGCCCACCACTTTGCCAAACCACGGAAGCAGCTTTCCGATGCCCTCACCAACGCCGTCTACCACATGTTTATCTGTGGCAGCAGTGCCTGCAGCAAGGGTCATCACTGGCTGCACCACCGCATAATCATTCACGAGATCTTGATAGAGATCGTGGCGAGCAGCTCGAGTGATCCAACTCCCCACTGGAGCAGCTTGTGGCACTGGCTTGGCCACATACATCTTCCATGCCACGAACACTCCTATTGCAATCACAAGCAGTGTGACGGCGCTGATCATCGGCACTGGAAGCACCGGCTCGCCTTCTTCAGCTTTCCCGATAGCCGGCTCCAGCCAACCCAAGAAACCTCCGTAGTTCAACACCGCACCCAGACCAAGCGAGCCGAGCGCTAACACTGCCATTGGTACCCACATGAGAGGGCTTGGATCATGCGGGTGCTTTGCATCTGCCCCCGTTGTCTGCCACCGTGCTTCTCCGAGGAAGATCATTGCCACTAAACGGCTCATGTAGAACGCCGTCAATCCAGCCACAAGCACTGTTATCGTGCCAAAGATCCACGGTTGTGCTCCACTGCCTACAAAGGCCGCTTCGATAATTTTATCTTTGGAGTAGAAACCCGAAAGGAACGGGAAACCGATAATGGCTAGATAGCCGCAGAGGAACGTGTAGAACGTAATCTTCATGTGTTTTCCAAGGCCACCGAAACCGCGCATATCCACTTCGTCGTTCATCGCATGCATCACAGCACCTGCTCCAAGGAACATATTTGCCTTGAAGAAACCGTGAGTAACCAAGTGGAAGATTGCAAAGGCGGCACCCACTGGGCCAAGCCCAGCAGCCAGCATCATATAGCCAATCTGGCTCATGGTAGATGCAGCGAGAACCTTCTTCATGTCGTCTTTAGCAGCACCCACGATCGCGCCAAACACCAACGTGATCAGTCCGATGATTGCCACCACCAACGCAGCTGTAGGAGCCGCCACATAGATCGCTCCAGAACGCACCATCAGATAGACGCCAGCCGTCACCATTGTGGCCGCGTGAATCAGAGCAGACACCGGAGTTGGGCCAGCCATAGCATCTCCCAACCATGCTTGCAGCGGGAACTGCGCGCTCTTACCGCAAGCAGCCAGGAGCAAAAAGAGCCCGATAAAGGTGAGCACCCACTGCGGTTGATCCGCCACAGAAGCATAGACGTCTGTGAATTTCACCGACCCCGCGAACGATACCATCGCCATCATGGCGATGAGCATGCCGAGATCGCCCACCCGGTTCATCACAAAGGCTTTCTTACCAGCCTTGGCGAACTCTGGATTGAAGTTCCAGAACGAGATCAGCAAGTACGATGCGAGCCCTACGCCTTCCCAACCGAAGAAGAGAATGAGATAGGAGTTGCCCAACACAAGTAGCAGCATTGAGGCCACGAATAAATTCAGATAGGCGAAGAATCTCCGCCGCGAATCGTCGTGTTCCATATAGGCCACCGAATAGATGTGAATGAGTGTGCCCACGAATGTGACGAGCAAAACGAACGTGATCGAGAGTGGATCTACGCGAGTGCCAAAATCAACTGTGAACCCTGGAGCTGCCACTAAGGTGTACACCGTGGATTCCAGTATTCGCTGTTCTGGATCCATGCCCAGCAGCTGAATAGTGGCTGCCACACCGAGCACAAAACTCGCTGTGGAAGCGAGAATCCCCAGCCAATGCCCCCAACTATCTGCCGTTTTCCCCAGTAAAAGCAGCAAACCTGAGCTGATCAATGGAATAGCCACCGCCAGCCAAATGACACTCGCTGCTCCGGTGGCTTCACCCACGTTCGAGGCTCCAGCCAGAGGAAGAAGATCTACCATATTCATCATTAATTGCCCATCTCCCTCAGTGCTTCATCAGATTCATCGAATCGAGCGATGCCGAACCGCGGGTGCGGAAAATCGAAACTACGATAGCAAGCCCTACCACTACTTCAGCGGCAGCCACCACCATCACGAAGAATGCAAATACCTGCCCTTCTAAGTTTCCCCACATGCGTGAAAACGTAACAAATACTAAGTTGCACGAATTAAGCATCACTTCCACGCCAAGTAGCGCAATCACTCCATTTCTGCGGGTGAGCACTGTGGCTCCACCGATCACAAACAGCGCAAACGCAACAATCACGTAAAACAACAAGTTCACTTGGTGGCCTCGCTTTCTTCCAAGCTAGTGCTGTCTGCAGTGGAATCCTCTCCTGCACGTGCAGCTGGAGCTGAACTGCCAAGCTGAGCTGCCGAGCCATTCCCCGCTTCCAACGCTGTGAGCCGTGCCAGTGCCCCCTCGTGGTCGGGAGCTCCTTCCCCTGGAGTGCCCCACACCTGTGCCTGCCCGATCTTGCCGTACGTGGCAGGGCCAGAAGGCACCTTGCCTGCAGCAATACGAGCTGCAGTTACCGGGGAAACCTGTGCCACTGTACGATCCTGGTGCCGAATCTTCAGAATCCGGTTCACCGAATTCTTAATCGGCTCTCCATAAGCAGTGAGCGAGGGGTTCGTGGAGGAATTAGATTCTGCATAGACGCCGGGGTTAGGCAATACATTCGGATTGAATCCATCTGCCGCAAATGCCTGCATCTTTTCATGCGCTATCTCTTCTTGTGTACGCTTAGCCTTCACACGGTCGCGGTGAGTGAGAGTCATTGCTCCCAACGCTGCCACAATCAGCAGTGAGCCAGTGAGCTCCAAGGTGAGCACATGATTAGTGAAGATTAGCTGCGCCACTGCCACTGGGTTTGTCTGCGCATTCGCTTTAGCAAGCCCAAAAGGAAGCCCAAATTCCGCAAAAGCTTTAATCGGGCTTGCCTTCAATACCATGGCTGTGAGCAGCGCAAAAGTGCCTAGCGCCCCAACCACTGCCACAAAACGCTGGCCTGGAAGAGTTTCATGCCCCGAATCTGCACTGTCGATGCCAATCAGCATCAGCACGAAGAGGAACATCATCAAGATAGCGCCGGTGTATACCACCACCTGCACCACGCCCATAAACGGAGCTTCGAGCATAGTGTAGAAGAACGCTAATCCCACCATCACGAAAATTACCGAAATAATCGTGTACACGGGCTTTCGTGCAATGAGCAAGCCGAAAATAGCCACAATCACCATAGCCACGGCGATTGCTCCGAAAAGGATCGCCTCCCCTAGAGAGATCTGGAGCCCGGCTGCGATCGATGCCGTCTGCATCAGGCCGTCACCTCCTCAGCAACGTTCGCTGGTTGTGTAGCTGACGCCGCGCCCGGCACCACATCGCCTATATTCGCAAGTGTGGGATCGTCTGGGCGGTGGGAGCGCACCCAATCGATCTGATTCTGCGTGGGGCCACTCACCTTGCCAGCATAGTAGTCGGAATCAGAAGTCCCTGCTGCCATCGGGTGCGGAGTGCCCAGCATTCCTTGAGCAAGCGGGCGAAGCAGATCGGGCTTTTCGTAGATCAACTCTTCGCGCGTCTGCCCTGCGATTTCAAACTCATTGCTCATCGTGAGAGCACGAGTGGGGCACGCTTGAATGCAGTATCCGCAGAACACACAGCGCAGATAGTTGATCTGATACACCCGCCCATAGCGCTCGCCTGGAGAGTATTGCTCCTCCGGAGTATTCGGAGCAGCTTCCACCAAAATCGCATCTGCCGGGCACGCCCACGCACACAGTTCACAACCGATGCATTTTTCCAGCCCATCGGGATAGCGATTGAGCTTGTGCATCCCGTGGAACCGCGGACGGATATGCGGCTTGTTCTTTTCTTTATCGCTCCACGACGAGGGCAGATACTGCTCTGTTACGGTGGGCCGGAAGATCGTGCTAAAAGTGACGCCGAAACCAGCCACAGGAGCGAGCAATTTCCCGATTGGACCCTTGTGGGTAGGGCTATACAGCGCCTCATCTGGCTGCGAAATTGGTTGGCTCTGCTGGCTCGTCGCCGGCTCGTGTGCCTTCGGATCTTCTGGAACGATATCGTGGTTCTCAGTCATTACTCACCTCCTGAGCAGTTGCAGCTTTGCTGTTCGCCATCAACGCTGGCTGCTGCATAGAATTTGCTGCTCGCCGCCCGGCACGCGGGCTCGGTGGCAGATGCTGGCCAGGCAGTGGCGGCACTGGGTATCCATCTTCAAAGCCCGTGAAGCCTACTTTTTCACGTTCGGCAATGATCTCTGCTTGGCTCGGGTGATAGGTGTCATCTCCAAATGCCCAAATAAGCATGATGAGCGCAAATCCTATCGAGAGAATAATCATCACAGCCTGCACATTGATGGCATACACAGTGTTGACGCCGAATACGACCATCACAATCGCCAGCCAGATCAGCGCTGCAGGAATCAGCCCTTTCCAGCCAAGCTTCATAAATTGATCGTAGCGGAAGCGGATAAGCGTGCCGCGCACCCACACAAACACTCCCATGAAAGTCCAGGTTTTTCCGAGGAACCACAGCATACCCCACCAGCCGGCGTTCGCGTCTGCTCCCACGAGGTTGAAGAGCGTGCCGATAATCGGCCCTGCCCGCCAACCGCCCAAGAAGAGCGTGGTGGCCAGCATCGAGAGGTTGAGCATATTGATGTATTCCGAAAGGTAATACCAGCCGAACTTCATGGAGGAATACTCCGTGTGCGGGCCAGCCACAATTTCGTTTTCAGCCTCTGGCAGGTCAAAAGGCAAACGGTTTGCTTCGCCAAACATCGTGACGAGATACACCAAGAATGCGGGGAGCAAAATGAAAATGTTCCAAATTGAAGTTTGGGCACTCACGATTCCAGAAGCACTCATCGAACCGTTCACCACAAACAAAGTGACGAGCGAAAGCCCCTGAGCTAGTTCGTAAGAAATCATCTGAGTGGCGCTGCGCACTGAGCCATACAGCGGGAGTGTGGAGCGGGCGCTCCACCCACCCAGCACCAGGCCATATTCCCCGAGGGCTGCCACCGCCAATACGAAGAGCAATGCCACTGGTGAATCTGTGAGCTGCAATGGAGTGATATGCCCGAAGAGATTCACACTAGGCCCCATTGGGATCACAGCCATAATGGTGAATGCACAGAGTGCCGAGATTGCCGGAGCGATAAAGTACACCACTTTATCTGCACCTTTGAGGAAGAAATCCTCTTTCATCAGGAGCTTGAGGGCATCGGGAAAACTCTGCAGTAAACCGAGCGGCCCCACAGTATTGGGCCCTAGGCGATTTTGCATACGAGCGAGCAAACGCCGCTCAAACCACAGTGCGAAAATCACTGAGAAGATCAAGAACACCACGATAAACACAGCTTTGATCACCCAGATCCACCAGGTGTCTTGATTAAACTGCGCCATCTCCGGTGCTGCTGCTAAACCAACGAAGGAATTCACGCTGTCACCTCCGCTTTCTTCATCATTACGCTATCGCCAGCTGCTGCGCCAATCAGTGAGATCTGCGAGCCAGTGGAGTTTTCGGGAACCCATACCACGCCGTCTGGAATCGAATCCACCACCACAGCCGGCAGCGATATCGAACCGAGCGGGCCTGTGATTTGTGCAGTGGCGCTGCCACCGGCAGCAAATCCCGCAGCCACCGCGGTGGCGGGGCTCATCACTGCCACCGCTTTGCGCGCCGTCGCTGCTAAATGTGGTTCGTCACTTTGCAGCGCGCCAGCATCAAGCAGCTGCTTCCACGCGGCAAGTAATACATGCCCAGCGGGGGCAGTAGGAACTGGAGCAGCGGGAACATCGGGGGCGCTCGCACGGGCGCCGTCCCATTCGCGCAACTGCGCAAATTCATTCACCACTGATTCGAGTGAATCCAATCCCAGCTCCACGCCCATCGCCCGAGCGAGATCGTTGAGCACTGTGCGATCCGGCATCACCGTGGAGGTGATCACCTGGCCGAATGGGCGCATCCGGCCTTCCCAGTTCACAAAAGTACCGCCTTTTTCGCTCGGCGGAGCCACCGGAAGCACCACATCAGCCAGCTCAGTGGTGGCGCTACGGCGCACCTCAAGCTGCACCACAAATGCCTTGCTCAAGGCATCAGCAGCTCCAGCCGGCAGATCTGCGAGCTCCACCCCAGCGAGGAGCAGTGCATCGAGTTCACCGGCAGCAGCAGCTGCCAAGATCTGTGACGTGTTCTTACCCGGAGCCTCAGGGAGTGACTCCACACCCCACGTGGTGGCCACATCAACGCGGGCAGCGGGATCAGCAACTGGCCGGCCCCCTGGAAGCAGCCCCGGCAGAGCCCCCGCCTCCACTGCCCCGCGGTCTCCCGCACGGCGTGGCACCCACGCGAGTTTCGCGCCGGTGCGCTGCGCGAGCCGAACTGCAGCTGAGAGCGCACCAGCTGTTTGTGCGCTACGTTCGCCTACGAGGATCACGCTGCCTTCACCGGAAAGATCCGCAAAAGCCGCTCCCAACTCGGCACTCGCACCCTCTCGAATTCCATCGAGCACTGCGGCCTCAGCACCAGGCTGAGCCGCAATAAACCGTGCATTGAGTTTGGCTGTGCCTCGGGTGCGGTAGGTGGAAATCACCGACACACTCGTTGTGCCATGCACCACGCCCTTGCGTAGCCGCAAAAAGAGCGCCCCAATTTCATCTTCCACCTCTAGGCCCACAGTAAGTACGTGACGAGCATGTTCCACATCGGCATAGGTGACGCCGAGGCCCGTACCGGCGATAGTTGCGAGGAACGCATCTTCTTCAGCGCTCCCAGCACGGGTGCGGAAATCGATGTCGTTCGTACCCAGCACCACCCGAGCAAACTTGGCATATGCATAGGCGTCTTCAAGCGGCAACCGCCCGCCCACGAGCACTCCCACTTTCTTGCCTTTGAGCCCGTCCGCGGCCGCGCTGATCGCTTCAAACCACGAGATCGGAACGTCTGGATCAGCCTCAGCAAGCACTGGATAGCGCAGCCGATCTGCGCCATGCTGCCAGCGGAATGCGAAGCGATCTTTATCAGTGATCCAATCTTCATTAACTTCCGGATCTTCAAGAGCCATGCGGCGCACCAACTCGCCACGGCGGTAATCCACACGAATAGCACTGCCAGAAGCATCGTGCTCTGTGACAGACGGCACCGACACCAGATCAAATGGGCGGGCCCGGAAGCGATAGCTTGCCGATGTGAGCGCCCCCACCGGGCAGATTTGAATGATATTACCGGAGAAATAGGAACTGAAAGGCCGACCTTCCACATCAGCTTCGGCGTTACCCAGCGGGCCAGGAGCATATCCCTCACTGAGCCCAGCTTCTCCTTGCGGGCCAGAGTACGAATTAGCCACCCGCGGCTCATCGCTACCATCACTTGCAGCAAAATCGAGTACCCCAGCATCGAAATTGCCGATTTGCGATCCGTGTAGGCCGTGGTTGCCATACGCTGGCGTGCCACCGCCACGCCCCTGCAACTGAATGAACGGATCACCGGCAATTTGATCTTGGAAACGCACGCACCGCTGGCACAAAATGCAGCGATCACGGTCGAGCAAAATCTGCTCGCTCACGGAAATCGGCTTTGGATACGTGCGTTTGATATCAGCAAAACGAGTGTGAGTGCGCCCTTCTTCGAGCTGTTGGTTCTGCAGCGGGCACTCACCGCCTTTATCACAGACCGGGCAATCCATAGGGTGATTGATGAGCATAAACTCCATCACGCCCTGCTGAGCTTTCTTTGCCACTTCCGAGCTACGCTGCGTGTATACCTCCATGCCTGGAGCAACCGTCATGGAGCAGGCCGCTTGTGGCTTTGGCATCTTGGCCACCACTCCTTGGCGATTGGGCATGGCCACTTCCACCAAGCACTGCCGGCAGGCTGCCGCCGGCTTCAGCAACGGATGATCGCAGAACCGCGGAATATAAACGCCAGCTTGCTCAGCCGCCCGAATGATCAGCGTGCCTTTCGGCACTTGCACATCAGCGCCGTCAATTTTAATAGTTATCAGATCAGTTGATGTATCAGCTGCTGTCATCACGCATTCACCTCACTCTTCACGGCTGGGAACACCACCGATTTCTCAATCGGGAAGAGCTCACGAGCCGGAGTATGGTAGCCCGCCTCAAATTCGCTGCGGAAAAGATCAATCGCAGATTTGATCGGCGTAGCCGCCGCATCGCCAAGAGCGCAGAACGAACGCCCTTGAATGTTGTTGCACAATTCGTAGGCCAGCTCAATATCTCCCTCATGCCCCTTGCCTTCTTCGAGGCGATGCATGATCTGCTTAAGCCAGAATGTGCCCTCACGGCACGGGGTGCATTTGCCGCACGATTCATGCTGATAGAAATCAGTCCACCGCGACACCACACGCACCACAGACACTGTTTCGTCAAACACCTGAATAGCGCGGGTGGCAAGCATCGATCCAGCTTCCACCACCTCTTCATAGCCGAGTGGCACATCGAGTTTATCGGGGGTGAATAGCGGAGCCGAAGAACCGCCAATCGCGAAAAACTTGAGCTCGTGTCCTTCACGAATTCCGCCTGCGAGCTCCAGCAACTCGCGCATTGTGATCCCAAACGGAGCTTCATACTGGCCGGGGCGCTTCACATGGCCGGAAATTGAGAAGATTCCGTGCCCACGGGAGTTCTTGGTATTCGCCCCCATCGCCGTAAACCATTCCACACCGTTGTTAATAATGCCCGGAATGGACGAGATGGATTCTACGTTGTTGATCACAGTGGGGCGCGCATAGAGGCCCTCCGCCGCCGGGAACGGCGGTTTGAGGCGCGGCTGCCCACGGAAACCTTCCAGAGAATCGAGCAACGCAGTCTCTTCGCCACAGATATAGGCACCAGCGCCAGCGTGCACAGTGATGTCGATATCGTAATCACCGTTAGGGCCGAGGTGAGCACCTAGATAGCCTGCCTCTCGAGCTTCGCGCACTGCTGCCAGCAAGCGCCGATATACATGCACTACTTCGCCGCGCAGGTAGATAAAGCCGTGATGCCCGCCCACAGCCATGAGGCAAATAATAATCCCCTCAATCAGCAGGTGCGGATTTGCCATCAGATGTGGCACGTCTTTACACGTACCAGGTTCAGATTCGTCAGCGTTCACCACGAGGTAGCGCGGCCCGCCGTCTGCTGGTGGCAAGAAGCTCCACTTGAGGCCTGTGGGGAAGCCAGCACCGCCACGCCCACGCAGCGCAGACGCTTTGATAAAGTTGGTGATCCCAGCAGGATCATCTTTGAGCATTTCCCACGCCTTGCCAATCGCACGGTATCCGCCGTTGGCTTTATAAGTGGCGAGTTTCCAGCTCTGCTCCTTATCCCACATATCTGAGAGCACTGGAGCGAGAGTGCCCGGAGCCGAGAACTTCGGCGTTTCCATTGCAGTTTCTTCTGCTTCGCTCACTTGGCACCTCCTTCGAGTGGCTGCGGAGCCGTCCAGCCTTTTTCACGAGCGATCTTCAGTCCAGCCAGCGTGGCTTCGCCAGCTGCCGGCCCCTCATCTACATGCCCATCTTCAAAACCGGCTAGCACGCGCTCTGTTTCTTTGAACGTGTGTACTTTTTCAGGCCCACGCGTGGGGTGAATATCCTTGCCCGCGCGGATATCGTCCACAATTTGTTTGGCGGATTCAGGAGTTTGATTATCGAAAAACTCCCAGTTCACCATCACCACTGGCGCATAATCACAGCCTGCGTTGCACTCGAGCTGTTCCAAAGTGATCTTGCCATCTGCGGTGGTTTCATTGTGGCCAATGCCGAGGTAGGCGCTGAGCTCTTCCCAGATCAAATCGCCTCCCATGACGGCGCACAGCGCGTTGGTGCACACGCCCACGTTGTATTCCCCATTGGGGTGACGCCGATACTGCGAGTAGAAGGTGGCAATCGCGCTCACTTGTGCGCGGCTCAAACCGAGCACGTCAGCCACCAGTGCCACTCCGCGCGGAGAGACGAAACCATCTTCGCTCTGTATAAGGTGCAGCAGCGGCATAATAGCCGAACGCGATTGTGGATAACGCGCAATCACTTCTGCTGCGTCTTTCCGAAGCCGTGCTTCCACATCGGCTGCGTAGTTTTCTGCCATTAGCGATCCA
This sequence comes from Arcanobacterium sp., assembly GCA_022768785.1. Taxonomy (GTDB): domain Bacteria; phylum Actinomycetota; class Actinomycetes; order Actinomycetales; family Actinomycetaceae; genus Arcanobacterium_A. Next base: position 16,556 of record JALELI010000084.1, read on the forward strand.
CGCCTCCCATCACAGGGTCTATATTTGCCAACGCAATAATCACATCGGCCAGCAAGCCACCTTCAGTCATAACGGCGAGGCTCTGCAAATTGTTGAAGCTCGCATCTCTGAAATGTGCACGATATGGGCGCGTGCCACCATCGCTCACGAGGTGCACACCAAAGAGCCCCTTCGGGTGCTCAATCATCTGATACACCTGGCCAGCTGGCACCCGAAAACCTTCAGTGACGAGCTTGAAGTGATGAATCAGAGATTCCATGGAATCGCTGAGCATATCTTTTACGTGCTCCGGACTCTGCCCCTGGCCATCTTCTGCGATCGTCAGCTTCGCCGGCCAGCCGAGCTTGCCGTCGTCGATCATCACCGGATCTCCGGCGGTACGCTCCAGCTCATCGAGCACTTGATAGCAGATACGCAAGCTCTGATAGCACTCGGCATACCGCACTTTCACACGGTTATATGCATCGGCTTTGTCGGCCACTGGAATATCAAATTCATACTTTTCATAGCCGCAGTAGGGCTGAGTTTTACGCAGATCCCACGGCAGGCCAGCAGCGCGCACGGAAGGGCCGGTCATACTCAAAGCCATCTGGCTGGAGAGTGGCGAAACAGCCACATCTACGTGACGGAGTTTGAAGATCGGATTTTGCATCGTGAGATCTTCCATCTCCGAAACCGTTTGGCGAATCTTTGGAAGTAGCTCCCGGATATATTCGATGCCTCCCTCGGGGAGATCTTCGAGCACTCCGCCCACTCGAATGAATTCGTGATTCATGCGCAAACCCGTGATGTCTTCATAGATTCGCAGAATGTCTTCACGAGCCCGGAATCCCAGGGTGAGCATTGTGGTGCCACCCATTTCGTTGCCGAGCGAGCCAATGGCAATAACGTGTGAGTTGATACGGCCAAGCTCCATGAGCAGCACCCGAATTGCGCTGGCACGCTCTGGAATCTGATCGGTGATGCCGAGCAATTTTTCCACGGCGAGGCAGTACGCTACCTCTTGAAAAATCGGAGCCACATAATCCATACGTGTGGCAAAAGCTACGCCCTGCTGCCACGTGCGGTATTCCATGCTCTTCTCGATGCCCGTGTGTAAAAATCCAGTGGCAGCACGCGCCTCTTTCACGTTCTCGCCGTCGAGTTCTAGCTGCACGCGCAGCACCCCGTGAGTGGCTGGGTGCACTGGCCCGAGATTCACCACGATGTGCTCTTCTCCAAGCTCCTCTGCCTGGTTGGCAATCTGGCCCCAATCTCCGCCAACGGCCTCAAATTCTGGGTAGTCGTTAGCTTCTGGATCCATCGCTCTCGTTGCGTGAGGTAGTGATTCACTCATCAGTTGTACTCCCTCCTCATATCAGCTGGTGGAATAACGGCTCCCTTGTATTCCACGGGCACACCGCCGAGTGGATAATCTTTGCGCTGTGGGTGCCCCACCCAATCCTCTGGCATAGCGGAACGCGCCAGCCCTGGGTGACCATCGAATACAATGCCTATCAGATCGAATGCTTCGCGCTCGGGCCAATCATCTCCCGGATACACACTTGTGAGGCTGGGCATATGAGGATCTTGATCGGGAGCAGTAACTTCCATCGCAATCAGCCGGTTGTGCGTGATAGAGAAGAACGGGAAGTAACCGTGTAGCTCACGGCCAGTATCTTCGGGATAGTGCACGCCGGAAACGCCCAAGCACATTTCAAAGCGTAGATCTTGATCGTCGCGCAGATACTTCGCCACCCGCAGCGAGTGCTCTCGGGTGACAAAAATTGTGAGCTGATCTCGATAGACGCTCACTTTTTCAATAGCTTCCTGCGGATCGATTCCATCGGCCTCCAAGAGCTCCACGATGATATCCACCACTTCATCAAACCAACCGCCGTAGGGCCGCGGTGTGGGCGCTGCAACAGTGCTCACTGTGGTGCCTCCGGAAAAACCAGTGGTATCCGCCCCCTGCCGCACACCCCACATACCGGTGCGGGTGGTTACTTTTTCCGCCTCCACATTGGCGAATTCTGGGCCAACGGGAACTCCCGTAGCCTCCTGCACCCCGCCGGCATCAGCTGGGGTGAGTGCTTCGTTGTTCTCACTCACGCGAGGAGCCCCTTCCTCAGTTCAATAGGTTGAGCTTTCAGCGCTGCGGCTTCAGCTGCCTTGGCGATATCAATGCGATCTTGGCCAATTGGCTGTTTTTCCATCAGCTGATTGCGCATTTCGAAAATAGCGTTAATAAGCATTTCAGGCCGCGGCGGACACCCCGGGAGATAGATATCCACTGGCACCACGTGATCGATACCTTGCACGAGCGCATAGTTGTTGAAAATACCGCCGGTGCAAGCGCACGCCCCCATGGAGATCACCCATTTAGGCTCCATCATTTCATCGTAGATATTACGCACCACCGGAGCCATTTTCTGGCTCACTCGCCCAGAGACGATCATGATATCGCTCTGCCGCGGAGAAGAACGGAACACCTCCATACCGATGCGGCTAGCGTCGAAGCGTACGGCGCCAAACGCCATCATCTCAATAGCACAGCACGCTAAGCCCATCGTGACGGGCCACGGTGAACGCGCCTTAGCCCAGCCGAGGATTGCCTCCATTGTGGTGAGGCCCACCCCTTGTGGAATCTTTTCTTCGAGTCCCATATCTTTTACTCACTCCCATTCCAGGCCACCACGGCGCCATTCGTAGATGAATGGCACGGTGATGAGGAAGACAAACAGCGCGATCGTCACAATCCCAAAGAGCCCTAAGGATTCATGCGCAACCGCCCACGGATAGAGGAACACCACCTCGATGTCGAAGATGATGAAAGTCATCGCGGTGAGGAAGTATTTCACGGGGAATTTACCGCTGGAACCGGCGTTCGGAGTGGCCTCCACACCGCATTCATAGTTCGCCTCTTTCACGCGGTTGTGCTTGTGCGGCCCTAAAATCGCGCTCGCTGCCAGGCCCCCAAAAGCAATCACCGCTGCTGCAACAATCATCACCAGCAGCGGCACATAAGGATTGTTCATGCTCGTTCCCGTCTTCTCTTTCCCAATCGCCACTCGCGCACTGCCGCTCTGCAAGGCCGCTGATCTACATTAACTTTGCGAACCAAGGCACAACAACAGTGCACTGCTCACGCAGCGCTACATTCACCTTACCGGCTTGGCTCTGCGAACGTCACATGCGAAAGGGGCTTATTACGCAACATAAATAGCGCGTAATTTATCTCCAGTGATGTAGTTAGAACTTTCGCTGCGGCACCTCACCGCGTATGCTCACAGTCTGGGCACCGCTTCGCCACCACGCTACGCTTTAGGCACCATATTGGTGAGTGCCGTGATCACTTTATCCATCCAATCGCCGTCATGGCGGTCGTATGTATCCGAGAGCAGCTTCATCACCAAACGCATGAGCACTGGGTGAGGCAACCCATATTTCACACAGATATGCATAATCTCCGGCCGCTCGATCAGTGTGGCAAACACTTTTCCTAGAGTGTAATAGCCGCCGAGCTCCGCTTCGAGATCATGCACATACCCACGCATCACCCGATCTTGCTGCCCCAGCAGCGGGCGTGCCAACGCCTGGCCGATGTAATCAGCCACGATCCTCCCGCTCGCCAATGCATACGCAATGCCTTCACCGTTGAACGGGCTCACCATTCCCCCTGCATCTCCCACGAGCGCCAAACCATCGGCGTAATGCGGTTTGCGATTAAAGCCCATCGGCAACGCTGCCGAACGAATTGGCCCTCGCTGATTCTCTGGGGTGAGCCCCCATTCCGGAGGGGTGTTGGCGATCCAAGTTTCAAACACTGCACGGTAATCAATTCCCGTGGGCGCAGCGGTGGAGCTCAGCGAGCCTAACCCCACATTCACAAGCCCATCACCCACTGCGAAAGCCCACCCATAGCCTGGCAGCAGATCAGATTCACCGGCTTTGCCACTCCACAGCTCTAAGTGCGATTCCATCATGGTGGTGGCCGCAAGCGGTGATTCAAAATAGGTGCGCACCGCCACTCCCATAGGGCGATTGCGATTTTTCTCTCGGCCGGCAGCAGTGGCGAGCCGAGCGCTCACTCCTCCTGCGTCAATCACAAAGCGCGCCCGTATCATCAGCTCTTCCCCGCGTGAACCCGCACCGCTGGGGCGTGCCCGCACCCCAAAAATCCGCCCAGACGGTTCATGGATCAGTGGGGCCGTCACTGTGATCCCCTCACGCACCCGTGCGCCAGAAGCCTGTGCATGCCGGATCAAAATCTCATCGAAATCTCTGCGCGGCTTCGCCGTGCCATAGTTAGGCTGTGATGCAATCTCTGGCCAAGGCACCGTAATCTCATGCCCTCCGCCGTATGCCCGCAGGCCATAATTACGCACCCAGCCATCTGCCTCCCGAATTGGCACAGCCATTCGGATCAATTCACTCACAGCACGTGGTGTGAGCCCATCGCCACACACTTTATCGCGTGGATATCGAGAGCGCTCGAGCACCAGCACATCAATCCCTTGCTGTGCGAGATAGTGGGCGGCACTGGCTCCTGCGGGGCCACCACCCACTACGAGTACCGCTGCCTCATCTGCGAATTTCATGGCTACCTTCCAGCGGTGGGCAGTGGTTTACTCGCTCGGTGAATCGCCACAATCCCGCCAGTGAGATTCTTATACTCCACATTTCTCCAGCCTGCATCGAGAATCATATGGCCCAGCTCCTGTTGATCTGGCCAGGAGAGAATCGATTCTGTGAGGTATCCATACGCCGTGGGATCAGACGACACCACGCCAGCCAAAGCGGGAAGTGCCGTACCGAGGAAGAACGTATATAGCTTGTGGAACGCTGGGTGCACTGGCGTGGAAAATTCGCACACCACCAGTTCTCCGCCTGGTTTCACCACTCGCAGCATCTCTCGCAAAGCTTGATCTGGATCCTGGATATTGCGCAGCCCATACGAGATAGTTACGGAATCGAAACTCTCATCTGCGAAAGGCATATGCATAGCATCTCCTTGCACAAATGTGAGCTCCGGGTGGCGCTTTTTCCCTTCGCTGATCATTCCTTCAGAGAAATCAAAAGCGGTGACGGCGGCGCCTGCAGCCGCATACGACGCGGAGCTCGTGCCAGTACCGGCAGCCACATCAAGCACCGTGAGGCCGGGCCGAGCACGCAGCGCGTCACGTACTGTTTTTCGCCACACATGCACGAGCCCTCCAGTGAGCACAGTGTTTGTGAGATCGTAGGCGGGAGCCACCACATCAAACATCGATGCCACATCGCCAGCTTTTTTTTCTAAGGTCGCTCGGTTGTTCGCTCGCTTCATACTAGGAATTTAATCACGCTTCACCCGCTGGCGAATAACTGTGGGAGGAAAGACTGCCCGCAATTCGGGCGGATAGGCCATCAGAGCGAGCAGCCTCCACTCACCGCCAGCTACTTCAGCAGCCAACGCTCCCCGCACTTCTCAGTTTGCGGAATCTTTCCTGGTGGCAAGCACCACTGTGGCATCGAGCAGCTTGCCATCGCGCTCCAGCGTAAGCTTCACTTTGTCGCCCGATTGGTATTGGCGTACAAAGCCTGTGAGCGACCTGGCATTGGGGACGTCGTTACCAGCAATGCGAATGATCACATCACCTTTTTGAATACCAGCTTGAGCAGCTGGCGTGCCAGCTGAGACCGACTGCACCTCGGCTCCTAGACGGTTTTCCCCGTTGTACTGCGCTGCTCCATCTGAGATCGTCACCCCGAGAAAAGCATGCTCTGCCACGCCATTTTTAATCAGTTGCTGCGAGATTTGTTTGGCGAGATTGATTGGGATCGCAAAACCCAAGCCAATAGATCCCGCTTCTCCTGAAGCTCCAGAAAGCGAAGCAATAGATGACGCAATCCCAATCACTCGCCCTGCTGAATCAAATACCGGCCCCCCAGAATTCCCTGGGTTCACCGCCGCATCTATCTGAATCGCATTCGTCACCACTTGAGGGCTTTGCTGGGCCTGCCCAAAGGGCAGCTGTTGGCCTTGCTGCCCCTGGCTCTCCCGGGTGGAAACCGGCCGATTGAGTGCTGAGATAATACCGGTCGTCATCGTAGACGACAAACCCAACGGGTTTCCGATTGCAGCCACATCTTGCCCCACGTGCAGATTCGAGGAATCGCCAAGGGTGGCTACTGTGAGATTTTTCGGCGGGTTGTCGATAGTGAGCACTGCCAGATCAGTGGCTGCATCGGCACCTGCCACCTTGGCTTTAAACAATCGCCCATCAGCGAGTGTCACATAGATGTTGGTGCCACCTGCGATCACGTGATTATTCGTGAGCACATGCCCTTGTGAATCCACAATCACTCCGGAACCTGCCGAAGAGCCACGCGTCATCTGAGTGTCGATTGCCACCACAGCATTCCCCACAGCGCGCTGTACTGCCTGCCAGTTTGGAGCGTCTCCTTTGGATTCCACCACCGGAGCCACCTGCGTTCCAGCCTGTGGAGCACTCACCAATCCAGAGGCCGATGGCTGCAGAGCTTGGCTCCCACTCATTCCAATCACCCCGCCGATCAGAGCCGCTGCCACACTCATCGAGATCACTGCCACCCACCCGGGGCCACCCTTCGATTTTTTAGGAGCCGGAGCAGCATCTACCTGAAATGGAGCCGCGTTGATCGGAGCAGTTGGAACCGTAAAACTCGGCGGCTGAGCACCACCGCCCACAAATTGTTGCTCGGCGGTGGGGAAAGCAGTGGCATGAGCAGCAGAAGCGCCAGAGCTCGGCATGCCGCCCCCACTGGCCGGTTTTTCAACATACGCATACTCGGAGACGCCTGACTGCAAGCGCGGCTCATTCGATTGTGGGAGCGGCTGAGTAGCATTCGAATCTCCTGCTGATTCCCATAAGGAAGTAGCGTGGTGTGGGTGCGGCACATCGGATTGCACAGCAGGCTGCTGAGGCTCTCGCGGCTCGGTGTGCTCTTTGCGGAGGCCTTCTCGATAGTCTCGATTCTCTGGTTCTAACGTATCCTCATTCATACGGCACCTATTCTTCTCTTTACGCTCGCCGTCAGCGAGCATCTCACCGCTCTAGCTGAGCGCTCCCACGCACAGCACATAGCTGCATTATCTCTATTAAAACTAACAATCGCTCAGGCAAAAAATTCCGCAGAATATGCGAGAAGCTCGACCGTTCTGTGAACGTTCACGCTGTGAATACGTTCCAGAGCAAGCAGCGCTTTTTCTCGCCGATGAGCGAAAGCCCCTCGGCTATGCCGCGGCGAATCCGCTTCTCAGTGTAAGAACGCGCGCTCATCTCTTCTTGGAGATTAGCTGAATGTTTCCTGAAAACGGCACATCTATTCATCTCCTACGTTACGGCGCTACAGTTGGAACGAACATTTAGATGCGTGCGCAGTCACGCTGCGCACGCAGTTACTCGCCCCGCACTGGGCGCCGATAAGGTGGATCATGGCTAATTTCAGCGATTGGATAGAGGGAGCGCGCGTGCGCACTCTCCCGGCTTCTCTAGCTCCGGTAATTTTAGGGGCCGGCATCACCACGGCTATGCACCAATTCTCGCTGCCACTCACGCTCCTCGCAGCTGGTGTGGCGCTCTTCTTTCAAATCGGCGCCAACTTTGCCAATGATTACTCCGATGGAATTCGTGGCACAGACGAATTTCGCCAGGGTCCACCCCGCCTCACTGGCGGCGGGAAAACCGATCCAGCGATGGTGAAGTGGGCCGCTTTTGTGAGTTTCGCCATTGCCTGTGGGTTTGGGCTCGCACTGGTGGCCCTGAGCGGCTTTTGGTGGCTGCTGCTCACCGGAGTGGCTGCCGTTCTTGCCGCATGGTTCTACACCGGCGGGAAAAATCCCTATGGTTACATCGGGCTGGGTGAAATTTTTGTGATGCTCTTCTTCGGATATATGGCCACTGTGGGCACTGTGTACACCCAGACCGGCAGGGCGCCGCTCTTAGCGTGGGCACTGGCCACCGGAATCGGGCTCATCGCCTGCGCCTTGCTGATGGTAAACAATATCCGAGATATCCCCACCGATAAACAAGCTGGAAAACGCACTCTTGCCGTGCGCCTTGGGCAGCGCAAAGCACGCTGGAGCTACTATGCCATGCTCGCTGCAGCTGTAGTGCTGGCCACTTTGCTCTATCTCTGGGGATACGCAGTGGCGCCTGCTTTTCTGGGGCTACTCGTATGGGTGGTGGCACTTTCTCGCCCGGTGATCTCTGGAGCAACTGGCCACGATCTACTCGGAGTGCTGCGAAATACAGGGCTGTTTGAGCTGAGCTATGCAATCCTCGTGGCCGGAGCTCTCGTGTTCACCACGCTATTTCCCCACTGGGCGTGGGGAACCATCGGGTGGGCGCTGCTGTTGCTTGTGTGGCTCGTGTGGCTAGCGGTTGAGGCAGGAAAACTCCTACTGCGGAATCGGCACCACCAGCATACCGCTGATTCCGCTCAGTTGGCCGTTGATTCTGAGGCGAGTGCCACGAGCGAATAAGGCTCGCCGATTCCGCAACGAGCGAATAAGGCTATTTGCCTACTGCCAGAAGCAGAATAAGCGAGATAGCATAAGGGCGTGGCCAGAATAATTATTGCTTTATTGATCGTTTCGCTCACGGTGTATACGCTCATCGATTGTGCACGTACGCCCGCGAGCGCAACTCCAGCGCGCATTTCTAAACCAGCGTGGCTCGCTCTCATATTCTTGGTGCCCGTGATTGGGCCCGCGATCTGGTTGTACTTTAAATACCAGGCTACAATCACGTCCGATTCTCCGATGAGCGCTTCAGATATCGCCGATAGGCTTCGGGGAAAGAAAAATGCGCCCACTGGCCCAGTGGCTCCAGATGACGATCCAGATTTTCTTGCACGCCTCGAAGCTGCGAACCGCCGGAAAGCATACGAGCAGCGCAAGGCAGAAGAAGAGAAGAAAAAAGGCAAGAGAGCTAAAAAGCACCAGCACAACGCCGAAGATCCTGATGACGACGAACCCAAAGGGCTCTATTCTTAAGCTCCTAGGAAGCGCCCTCTAGCCGCAACGGGGCTACAGCCGTCGTTGCGGCCGATAAAGAGGATCGTCAGTGCTGCCGTGCAGAAGATCACTAATGCCACCTGCTCCGTTCTTTTGCCAGCTACTTCGCTCTTTCCGCAGGAGCATACTCGCTTCGATACCTCTGCATATTGTGCCCGTTAGCGTGATGTTTTTTCTGCAGCCACCGATGTTCCCGGCACCATATCGTGCGCTCGCTTGAGCAGCTCCCCCACTGGCTCCCAATAATCGAGGCTGAGCAGCTGCCTCCCCACAAATGTGAGCGACGTCACCGAACATAGCGAGCACTCTCGCCGTCGTGGATCGTGAGCTAAACTCTTTCCCTCGATAAAGCGCCGAAGCGTCCAGATCGGGAGTTGATGGCTCACGAGCACCGCCTCTCCTCCCACTGCCGCTGTGAGAGCGCTCCGGATAGCACGGCTCATGCGATCCACAATGCGCACATACGGCTCACCCCAAGACGGCTCAAATGGATTCTTATACCACGGCCAAAATCGTGGGGAGAGCACCTTGAGATGATTATCGTTGATAGGAAGCCCTGCGAATTTATTGTCTGCCTCGATCAAATCTGAGGTGGTGGCGAGCTGTAGGCCACACGCCTGTGCCGTAGGTGCACCCGTTTCTATTGCGCGCTCTAAGGGCGAAGTGATCACTGCGCGAATATCGTGATCTGAGGAGAACGTTTGAGCCAGCCCAGCAGCCATTTCCTGCCCCAGCTCTGTGAGATGGAATCCAGCGCTGCGCCCATAGAGCACCCCTGTGGGGTTATCCACTTCTCCATGGCGCACAAGATGGATAGTGGTGATCGGTGCAGCCACAGCTATCACACACCCTTCATTCGTCCGCTTTACAACAGAGATCTGCTGGCTTTGGAGGTTCTGGCCCAGAGTTTCCCCACCCGAGCACTTTCCGATAGATCCTCCCGAGCTCCACAAACTCCGCAGTGCTCATTCGGCTCAAAAACCGATCTTTCACAGAAGCCGCCTGGCACGGAGCTGAATCAGCGAATTTCGCAAGGCCGGCGTCAGTGAGCTTACAAAAAATTCCACGCCCGTCTTCTTGGCACCGTATTCGCTTCACAAACCCTTTAGCCTCTAAACGCCGCACGGTGTGCGTGAGCCGCGAACGCGAATGCACGAGGTCATCTGCTAATTTAGACATCCGCACGCGGTGAGTGGGAGCCTCACTGAGAGCAGCGAGCACTTCGAACTCATTCAAGGCCAGATCGCAGGAGCGCTCCATATCCTGGTTAAGCTGCTCTTGCAGCAGCGATGTGCCCCGTAAGAAAGAGCGCCACGCAAGTTGCTCTCTCTGCGTGAGCATGCCCGATTCTGCTTTGACATCTTTTTTTAGTGCCGCCACGCTACACCTCCCGCTTTACTGCACAGTTTAAAAGGTTTCATCTGGGACTTGCCACCACAGCGGATCCGCGGGTTGGGCATGCGGCTCACGCCGATGAGCATATGAGAAAGGGCCTGGCATAAATCCAGGCCCACTCTGCACATGCGCACAAAGCACTCACTTCTTATTACGGCGCTGATGGCGCGTCTTGCGCAAAAGTTTACGATGCTTCTTCTTCGACATGCGCTTGCGGCGCTTCTTAATCACGGAACCCACAGGTTACCTCCGACTCGTAGTATTTGGAATGGCAGCACGCGCCGCCCGTATTCACGCGCTTAATCATAGCTCAAAGGCGTTTCCAGCCAAAAGCAGAATGCAGACTGTAGCTGTCGCAGCCCATCTGTAGCTCAGCTCAGCGCGCCGCCCCACAGGGGTGAGAGAAACCCGCTAGCCGTTCATCACCTGGCGATCGGTATCTCCCATATCCTGAATTCCTGTAGAGAAGAGCTGATCGAGAGCAGATCGCGGCACTCGATAAGAGTTTTTACCCACTCGAATAGCGGGCAACTCACCGGAGTGCACCATACGGTAAATCGTCATACGCGAAACACGCATAATATCGGCCACCTCAGCCACAGTGAAGAACTGCGGGGATCCATGAGTGAACTGCACCATTAAAATCCGTCCTCATCAAAAAGCGTACAAATGCGTGGAATCGCACGTCTCTACAACGCATAGTTTAGCGAAGCGTCAACAGTTTCACATAAATAACACGCAGCCACTTTGTAACCTTTTGCTAACAAGAGCCACAGTTTTATGCAAATCCCTCGTAAGATATTGCTGTGCCATCTGAAAATACCACGCAAATCGTCGAGCTCCTCCCCTCTCACGCGCGCCGTCTCAAATGGCGTGATCGCATCGATGAAGTGGCCCAGCGCTCTCCCGCTTTCTTTGCCCTAGTGGTGTTTGCGCTCATTATTCTTATCATTACGGCGCTCCTACTCATTCCCGGAGCGCGCCGTGGAGCTGGATCAGCACACCTGCTCGAAGCGCTGTTCACCGCCACTAGCGCTGTGTGCGTCACCGGCCTCACCGTGGTCAACACTGCCACTTTCTGGAGCCCACTCGGCCAAGCTTTCATTGCAATTGGCATGCAAATCGGCGGCTTGGGCGTGATGACTATCGCATCAGTGCTCGGTTTGGCCGTTTCTCGCCACATCGGCCTCACACAACGAATTCTCACTGCGAGTGAAACGAAAAGCAGCTTAGGAGAGGTAGGCGGCCTGCTGCGCGCGGTAGTGATCACCTCCGCCAGTGTGGAAAGCATACTCACCATCGTGTTTTTGCCAACTTTGCTGCAGCGGCACCGCGGGCTCATTGAGGCCGTGGGGCAATCTCTGTTTATGGCAATTTCAACCTTTAACAACGGCGGATTTGTGGCAATCCCAGAAGGAATCCATGGATACTTAGGCAACTGGGGGTTCTGCTTACCGGTGATCTTGGGCACCATTATCGGAGCAGTGGGGTTCCCGGTGGTGCTCAACATCACCTCTCACTGGCGTCACCCCCGAAAGTGGAGCCTACATGCCAAACTCACGCTCATCACTTACGCCACTCTGCTGGTGCTCGGAAGTTTCGGAGTGCTCCTGCTCGAATGGGCCAACACCAACACGATTGGACAGCTAGATTTCGGCTCAAAGCTCCTGGTGGCACTCACGCATAGCACCACTGCACGATCCAGCGGTTTATCCACAGTAGACGTTGGTGCGATGAACGAATCCACCTGGTGGCTCCTCGATGGCCTGATGTTTGTGGGCGGCGGTTCCGCTTCCACCGGCGGTGGGATCAAAGTTTCCACTTTCGCAGTATTGATTCTCGCCATCATCGCCGAAGCTCGCGGGGATCGAGATGCCGAAGCATTCGGCAAACGCGTGGGCTCTTCCGTGATTCGCCTGGCTATCTCCGCCACATTCCTCGGAGCAGTGATGGTGGGGTTTTCCACTCTTATTATTTTGCAGATTAGCGATTTTTCGCTCTCTCAAGTGCTCTTTGAAACGGTATCGGCTTTTGGCACCTGCGGCCTCTCCACAGGAATCACGTCAGAGCTCCCCGCGCTAGGAAAAGGCGTGATTATTGTGCTGATGTATCTTGGGCGTGTGGGCACTATGACGTTTGCCGCCGCTCTCGCACTCCGGCACCGCCGCCGGGTGGTGCGGCTGCCACAAGAGCGCCCAATCATCGGCTAACGGTGGCAGCGAGGACATATATTGCGCCCGCCGTCTCCCAAAGCGCGCTATCCTTAAAAGCAAAAGTGAGGAAAGGGAGCACATGGCGAGAATGGAAGACGCCGGAGAAGCCATTTTAGTGATTGGCCTAGGGCGCTTTGGCTCCGCGATCGCCGTCACTCTCGATCACCTTGGAAAAGATGTGCTGGCGGTGGAATCTAACGCCGCACGGGCACAAAACTGGAGCCACAGATTCCGGGTGGTAGAAGCCGATGCCAGCTCTCCAGAGGCTCTCGATCAGCTCGGGGCTGCAGATTTCAATATCGCCGTGGTGGGCGTGGGCACATCTCTCGAAGCCTCCGTGCTGATCACGGCGAATTTGGTGGATCTAGGCGTGCGCGAAATTTGGGCTAAGGCCACATCGCGCGAACACGGCACCATCTTGAAACGTATCGGGGCGCATCACGTGGTGTATCCAGAAAATGACGCCGGGCAGCGCGTGGCACACATGCTCTCGGGAAAAATGCTCGACTACATCGAGATGGAAGACCAATTCACGATTGTGAAAATGGTGCCGCCGAAAGAACTGGTGGGGTTCACGCTTGGCGAATCGAAAGTGCGGCAGCGCTATGGAGTGACGGTGATCGGGGTTAAATCTCCTGGCCAACCATTTGAATATGCCAGCGCCGAAACGAAGATCGGCCAAGGAGATGTGATGATCGTATCCGGAGAGCCAACACTCGTGGAGCAATTTGCCAACCGAAGCTAGTGACGCACCACCAAAGCTAAACTAGCTCCCCTCCCCAATCGGAGCAAGAGCTTCCCTCCCCAATCGGAGCATCTGCGCGATAAAATTTTCTGAAAATTTCCGGTTGCGGGTTTATAGAGTAGAAGCATGGCAACGAAATCAAAAACAGCCTCATACGTGTGCACAGAATGCGGGTGGGTCTCGCTGAAATGGGTAGGGCGCTGCGCACAGTGCCAAGCGTGGGGCACCGTGGAAGAGGTGCTTCCCGCAGAAAGTAGCGGGAGCATCACGCGTACTGCTACGCTCACTCCGCATTCTCCAGCGCAGCCAATCACCACGGTGTCTGCCCACGCGTCTGAGAAAGCGCCTACCGGGGTGAGCGAATTTGATCGCGTGCTCGGTGGCGGCCTCGTTCCCGGTGTGGTGGTGTTGCTAGCCGGAGAACCAGGAGTTGGGAAATCCACACTATTGCTCGATGTGGCTGCACGTGCTGCTGGCACAGCTGCGGAGCGTGGCAGCGCTCCCGTGTTGTATGTGACGGGAGAAGAATCAGCTTCGCAAGTGCGCGCCAGAGCCGAGCGTATTGGCGCGTTACACCCACATTTGCTCCTAGCAGCCGAATCTGATGTGGCTAGAATCCTAGGCCACGTGGAAGCCAATAAGCCGTCTTTGCTCATCGTTGATTCGGTGCAAACTGTGGCCGATCCGAATATCGAAGGCGCCGCCGGTGGGGTGGCTCAAGTGCGCGCAGTGGCAAGTGCGCTGGTAAATTTGGCTAAATCACACGATGTGCCAGTGCTGATAGTGGGGCACGTCACCAAAGATGGTTCAATCGCTGGCCCGCGGGTGCTCGAGCACCTCGTCGATGTGGTCTGTCAGTTTGAGGGGGATAAGCATTCCCGGCTCCGGCTCGTGCGCGCTGTAAAAAATCGCTATGGAGCCACCGACGAAGTCGGATGCTTTGAACTGGTAGACAACGGAATTCGAGGGCTTCCAGATCCTTCAGGAGTATTCCTTTCCGCGCGGAATCTCACGGTTCCTGGCACCTGCGTCACCGTTGCGCTGGAGGGAAGGCGCCCACTCCCAGTGGAAGTGCAGGGGCTTTCCGTTCCGGCCGCTGGGCCTCCGCGACGCACCACCTCTGGAGTGGATTCATCACGTGTGGCCATGATGCTTGCAGTACTACAATCTCGGCTCCATATTGAATTTGAAAAAAGAGAAATCTTCGTCTCCACAATAGCCGGAGCGAAAGCGAACGAGCCTGCAGCAGATGTTGCTATCGCACTAGCACTCACATCGTCTGCTGTAGATATGCCGTTAGCTCCCGGGGTCGTAGCTATTGGAGAGGTTGCACTCACAGGCGAGCTGCGGCCAGTAGTGGGATTGCAGCAGCGGCTCAACGAAGCAGCGCGGCTCGGCTTCCGAATCGCGGTGATCCCCAGCAGCGCCACAGGGCTCAAAGCGCCAGCAGGCTTAGAGTTGCGGGCGGTGCGTAATGTGCAAGAAGCGGTGAAGAGTATCTTGCCTCCGCTGCGATAGCTGGAACAAACTTATGGTTTAGCAGGGGTAGCAGCTGACGGCTGTGCCGGTGTGGTAGCAGTTGGCTTGGCCGTACGAGGTTGCTGCTTAGCGCCAGCAGCCGATTGAGGCTGAGCGGGTTTGGCAGGTTGCACTTTCGCAGGCTCCGCTTTTAATTCAAACGTGAGCTCCGAACCTACTGGCTTGCCGTGCCATAAGAACTGAGCGTGGTACGTGCCCGGCTGAGCTGGAGCCGTGCCAGCGCACTTTGCTCCTGCAGCTACTCCCGGCCACTGCACAGCAAAAGTCGCTGTACTCCCAGCATTGATGAGCAGCTGATTCGTTTTGTCCCCCGCCGCGCACACTTGGGAATCCCAGATCAGCTCGGTGCCAGAAGTCACTCGCACATGCATATCGGCATAGCCAGCATTGAGATAGCACGCGCGCTTCGCGCCTTTATTGGCAAGTGCCACTGAAAAATCCACCGGCTTCCCGGCATAAGTAGCGCTCTGCTTGAAAGCAGTATTCAATAATTCCGGGGTGCAGGGAACCTCCCGAAATGCATCTTTAGGATCTGGAGCAGCCGTGCTTGCTTCGATATCGTCTATCGATCCGCGAATAGCATGTACCGCGGCAAAGACGGCGCCGCAGACTGCTGCAATCACCACCACCCACAGCGCCACTGCCCGTATGAGCCGGTTACGCCGTTGCATGGCTGCCTGTGCAGCCGCCGAATTCGCTCCGTGCGGAGCCGCCGAGCGCAGCTTTCCCTCAGTTCGCTGCTGGCGCTCAGAGCGTTGCTGGTGGCTGCGCTGAGGATTCAGGGGTGCTCTTCGGTCTTGAGTACTCCGCCCACCTCGCAACCTAGTCGAATGGGCTTCTCCCCCACTGCGCTGCGCCATGCGGCGGTGCGCAGCCCGCTCTGTAGCAGCTGGTGCACCCTGGCGCACCTGTGAGCGAGCAGCGCCTACTCGGCGCACCCGCTCCCCATGCCGCTCCTGCATTCTGCCGCGGCCTGCCTCAGAGCGCGGGTGGGCAGCAAAATTCCCGGAACGCCGTGTAGCCCCATGCTGCGAACCGGCTGCGGTATCAACTCGCGGTGCCTCTTGAGCTCGCAGCGATTCCTGCGGATTTGGCACAGCGCGTAAAATGCGCTGCCGCCCGCCACCACGCCCGGCTCGCGCTCCTCCAGAATTGCCACTGCCATCTGCCACAGACAAAACCGTATCGCAAATCGGAGCAAATCTGCTCACCCCACGCACCGCAAAATCACCACATCGCCGTGAGCCGGATCATGCACACCAACGGAGAACAGCGCATATGCGTATCATTAAAACTCCGCAGCTGCAAGGCTTTCTGCCATACAGAATGGATACCTCCCCACCGCACACAATGCAGACGAACAATCAATACCCTCTCCCTGCTCGGACTTGCTCAGATCAAGGCACGATTTTGGAACTACTAGCCCTCACGATTTTGGAATTACTAGCCCTCACAGTGAGCCCTAGAACCCCATACATGAGCCCAGAACTCCATGCGGATCAGGGTACGGAAAGAATCTCGGATAATTATCAGATAAGATTCCGTCTGCGTGCCGTCACCGCTCACCAGGCCGCACACAGAAACTCTGGCCACACATAGAAAGCTCCGTTGTGAATCACGAATTCCCCACTGTCGAAGATGCCGCAACCGCATATGAAGCACTCACACAGTGGTATGAGCACAATGCCCGTGAGCTACCGTGGCGGCAGGGAGAGCTCACTCCGTGGGGTGTATTAGTGTGCGAAGTGATGAGCCAGCAGACGCCGGTGGCTCGCGTGGCCCCCATCTGGACTTCTTGGATACACAGATGGCCTACCCCGCACGCCATGGCACAAGCCTCACCCGCAGAAGTGTTAATCGCCTGGGATCGGCTTGGGTATCCTCGCCGTGCACTGCGTTTGCTCGAATGTGCTCAAGAGGTAGTTGCGCACTACGATGGGCACCTTCCTCAAGAACGCGCCGAACTTCTCTCCCTCCCTGGAATTGGGCAGTATACAGCCGATGCTCTGCTGGCTTTTGCTTTCCATCAATATTCGGTGGTGCTCGATACAAATATCCGCAGAGTGCTAGCACGGTGGCACGGCGCAGCTCTGCCCTCCGCACACCCAACCGCTGCCGATCGCACCACTGCAGCTCAGTTTGTGCCACATGACGGCCATAAAGCTGCCCTGTGGAACCAGGCCATTATGGAATTTGGGGCGGTGGTATGCACCGCCGTTCGGCCGCAATGCACCCACTGCCCAGTGGCTGAGCTCTGCGGTTGGCGTGCGCGAGGCTTCCCTCAAGCTGCCTCCGGAACTGGGCCAGCGCCACAGAAATTCATTGGCACTCAGCGTGAGGCGCGCGGAAAAATTATGCGCGTATTGCGCTCAAAATTAGGATCTTCTTTCACCCGAGCTCAGCTTCTCAGTGCGAGCGGCTTACCTGAAGAACGTTTTACTCCGGCCCTTGCCGCACTGATCCACGATGGTTTAGCTGATGAAACGCGCTCTGGGAAGCTCGCTCTTCCCCGCTGAAACTCCGCCTGCGCGGCGTTGAGCATAGTGCTCTGTGTCCATCGTTTCTGGCGAAGCTGCGTATTTGTGGCGTGTAGCACAGCAGCCCCTGCGCAATTCCACACGTTCTCACTGTGTGCCATTCTCGCACTACAATGCCGATATTGACGCCGTTTCAAGATCTATTAGGTGTTGCTTCCGCACCTGAGAACAGATAGTTTTTGGGGTACAGGGTATCTCTGGCTGGAAGAAAGGAACGCACCATGATGGCCGAGAATTCAGCTCCTGCACAGAATGTTTCCCCAGAAAAGCAGCGCAGCACCGGAATGAATGGCCGCGGAATCTCTACCCGCACAAAAATTATTGAAGAAGCCCGCCGGCAGATCACCGAAAATGGCTTAAAAGCCACCACTGCCGCCACTGTGGCTGCGGCTGTTGGGATTCCGCGGCCGCTGTTTTATCACTATTTCAGCAATCTCGATGAGCTTGCTGAAAAGATGCTCGACGAGATTGTAAACTCTTTTATCCGCCGTCTAGAGAGATGGCATGCTCACTCATCAAATGAGAGCATTGACGAATCACTCGACACCATCATCGCCCTCTGGCGCACCACCCACGACGAAAACTCCGTATTTGCAGCGCAGCTTGCCAGCGAGGGCAACACTGCAATGTATATGTCATTTATGATCCAGACTGGTGATCGTTTTGCCCGTTTCCTCACAGAATCAGTGGTGCCAACTTTCACTAATCGTATGGAAAAGCCCATCAGCCACGTATATGAAACCCTCTTTTCGCTGATTATCGGGGTGAACGAGCTGATGCGCACTCACCCAGATTTCTCCAATGAAGAGATTAAACACATTGTGGCTCAAGCTCTTCGTATTGAAGATGAGGTGAACATCTCCCACACAGATCTGCATCGTTTTGATTAATGCCGCACTGGCCCCTCTTTAGGCACCATATGCCCCCTCCTAAGAGCCAACAGAATTAACTAGTAGGCTTAAAAAAGGAAGGGGCATTGTTCGAGCGCTGTGTGAAACGCGTGCGGGAGTTTGGAACCCTCACGCATAAGGCCCCGACATAGTTGGTGTTTGTTCGCACGCTACTCGCGCGGCGCATCCCTCATGCAGTGGGCTTCACAAAAGGAAAAGCGATAGTTTCACGAATCCCAAGGCCCGTGAGCGCCATGAGCAGCCGGTCAATACCCATGCCCATGCCTCCCGAGGGTGGAAAGCCCTGCTCCATCGCCTCAATGAAATCTTCCTCGAGCTGCATCGCCTCTGGATCCCCATTCGCAGCTTCCAAACTCTGCGCGGTGAGCCGCTCGCGCTGCACCACTGGATCTGCCAACTCTGAATATGCAGTAGCAGTCTCAGTGCCGCGAATATAGAGATCCCACTTTTCCGTGAGCCCTGGCTTCGAGCGATGATAGCGCGTGAGCGGAGAGGTATCTTCGGGAAAATCGCGCACAAATGTGGGAGCGTAGAGCTTGCTGCCCACCAGCTCTTCCCAAATATCTTCCACAATTTTGCCATTCACCGCATAATCTTTCACTTTCACTCCGTGAGCTGCGGCCAACTGCTCCAATTTTTCACGGGGCGTATTC
>JALELI010000120.1 GCA_022768785.1 Arcanobacterium sp.
TGTGCGAATGGTACCAATCAACGCTTGGTTTCTCGTTACGTCCACTGGCACGGGTACGCCCGTTACGCCAGACTTTCCCAGTACGTTTCGACACTCCCACAGCACGCGCGGCCTGAGTGAAATTCAGCCCCTGATTCAACAACTGTATGTAATGTTCACGGCGAGCCAAACACATTTGAGAACGAGACTCATAGGCCACGCCCTGATACTCCCACAACACCTGAAAACTCCTTTCCACAATCAGGCGTTGCAACGATCCCTAGATTCTGCCGGGTACCCACTAAAACTTCGGGGGGGGGGAGAGAAAAATCGCATCGGTGAGGGCAACACACTCTGCACAGGGAAAACACATAGGCCTGGGGAGGGAGCGGCTGGCGTTGCTCCCCCCCCCCCAGAAGAATCAACAGATCGATCACGCGGGAAACTGGCTAAACAGTTTCCCCCACTCGCAGAAAATCAATCCATTAAATTGAGCGATACTGCGGGCCGCCCGCTAAGCGATAGTGCGGGCCGCCCGCAGCCTAGGCCTCGATTCCTATATCACACGTCACGAGCCGCAGCGCGAGAACGCACCCGATATACTAGCACTGCTCCCGTAATAAGGCTCAACATCCCCCATCCCAATTCTGCAAGCGGTGCTCCCGATATGCCTGTCTGTGGAAGCGTATCGTTATCCGTCCCAACCCTGGGCTGAGCTAGCTTCCCTGGCTTCTTCTGCGCCACAGGAGCTACCTTCACATTGTTTGTAGGCTGCGCTTGGGCTCCCGTTCCTGCCCCTTTAGTAGTGGTTCCCGGCACTGCTGCACCACCATTTGGCAGGGATGAGCCATCAACTGCTGGAGCCACAGATCGCTTCCCTAACACAGAAATTCCAAATGGCTGCGAGAACGCGATGCCGTTTTCTCCGATCAGCTGCACTCGCACGTAATTGTGTACCACACTCTCGTAGTTATTGAGGTCGAGAGTATTTCCCTCAGCCACCACTTTCCCGTCTATATTCCACTGGATTTTCGAGTAATTCTTCCCTTCCACAGTGATGGAATCGTCACTTCCATCTTTCACCACCACTGCAGTGATGCTAGGGGCAGGGATAAGACGATTGCCCTGGAAAGCATTGCCGAGTTCTCGCTTCGCAACGAGCGCCACTGCATAGAACGATCCGCTCACCATCGCTTTGCGAACTTCTTGCTCGTTGTTGGTGGGCATCAGCATCATGTTGTAGCTATAACCGGTATCAGCGATAGAGTGCGTGTCGTCATTAGAGAAGCCCCATACGGGCCGCTTTGGCATCTCCTTTTTCAAGATTTCGTCCCACATGATGCGATCGGAATATGAATCGCCGTCTTTCTTGTTGATGATTTCCATACCTACGAGCGAATTGTATCTGTCGAATAGATCCGTGTATTTCTTCACCACAGCCGGATCCCGTGCAATCGCCGCGCCATCGGCGCCGCCATTGGCCATCGTATCGGCTCCGGTATAGCGCCCGGGATGATTGATATGCGAAATTCCGCCGAGCCGCTCCGCCATAGCCACATTTTCCTCAAGCGTCGCCCCGGGTTGGTTTTGATAATCCACCCAGAAAGTGTTGAGGTGATCAGCTCGGGATTGCTCTGTAGCGTATGGGATATACGTCATTCCGCGGCCATTGCGCCCCACTCCGTTTTTGATCTGCAGCGCCCGCTCTGGAGTGAGGTATTGGCTATCAACAGCGTTGTTTGGGTTAGAATCATCGGTGCGATCCATCGTGCTCGAGAGCATATTGTGATCGGTAAGAGCCATCACATCGAATCCTAATTTATAGTGTTCTTCAATCTGATCTTTTGGCTCTGGGCTTCCATCACTCTCGTTGGAATGACTGTGGAAATCAGCTTTATACTGGCCGTATTTAGCCCAATCCACAGCAGCGTAGGGATTGTTAATGGCAAAATCTAATTCCGTGTGCGCAGCTTGAGTGCTCGCCGTGTTCAAAGTGCCCAGTGCCACAGGAGTGCCAGCTTCCGCAGCGTAGGCCGCGCTCGGCACACCTATGAAAGCTATCCCCATTGCCGCAGCGCCGACACTGCGTGCACCCGTGCGAAACTGTTGGTGCGTGAATAATCGCATTATGTGATGTCCTTTCATATATGCGGCTTTCCCAGCCACATATCGAACCTAACAGGCGCGTATTAACGCACCAGTTAGAGCGTGAAAGAACAACGTAAAATCAGCAGGCCCCTCCGTAAAGCTGCGCACTCTATAGCGCCATCACGGCACGGCCACGAGAAATACATACGCAGCAGCCACCACCAGGTGCATTCCGCCCTGGAGCCGCACTGCCCGCCCTTGCACAATCGTTAAAATACTCAGCACTCCAGTGAGTGCAAACAACACCAGATGTACTGGTTCTAGCCCGAGCACAATCGGCATATTCCAGAAGATAGAGAGGCCTCCCACCACCGGAATCGTGAGCCCGATGGAGGCCAAAGCCGAGCCATACCCAAGATTAATAGCAATCTGAGTACGCCCTATACGAGCATTCTTATACGCCGCAATGGTTTCTGGCAGTAGCACCACCATAGCGATCATCAGCCCCACCACTGCCTCTGGAAGGCCGAGAGCTGTGACGGCGTCTTCAATCGGATATGAGAGCACCTTCGATAGCCCTACCACTGCCACCAGGCTCACGCCGAGCAGTGCGAGTGATGCCATAGTGCGGCGAGTGCTCGGCCGCTGTGCGTGCTCACTGGGCCGAATAATTTCACCTTTCTTCGAGATTGGAAGAAAGAAATCTCGGTGCCCACGAGTTTGTGTGAGCACAAAAAACACCCACACAAGTAGGGCAACCGCTGCAATAAACACCAATTGACTGGTGGAAAAACGCCCCTCTGGAGCGGTTGTGGTGACGCTCGGAAGCACCATTGTGCCAGTGGCAATCACCAACACTGCCGCGAGCGCTGTGCCTGCCCCCTCTTTGTTGAAATACGCGAGCGCCCCTGATTGCGTGCTGGTGGCCACCACTAACGACATTCCAACGATCATATTGACGGTAAACATTGTGGCTGCAAACACTGTGTCGCGAGCGAGGGTGGTGGCGCCCGATGCTCCCGAGAGCATCAGCATCACGATCATGCCCACTTCAATCACGGTGACGGCGAGCGCCAGTATGAGTGAGCCGAAAGGCTCCCCCACTTTATGGGCCACTACTTCGGCGTGCTCCACTGCAGCCATCACCGCTCCAGCCAGCACCACAGTGAGCACCACGCTCCCCACTATCGCCACATGCATTTTCCACGAGAGCGCTAAAGCAACTAGTGCGAGCACCGGCCAAAAATATGGCCATTTGCGGATCACATGTGTGGCTGTGCGAGTGGCGATTGAGGGCATAAAAATCCTTTAAAAAGCATAGTTTCAGCGGTTAAAAAGTATACTCCAGCGGCTTTTTTAGTGTAGCACAAGGAGTTTGCCGTATCGGCGGCAAGGTGAGCCGCTCTGCTATCAGCGCACATTAGTGCGCCAGCTGCGCTGCAGCCACCTACTTTGGGCTACCGCAGCAGCAATCTAGTGAACCACTAGCGCTCTGAATTTTCGATGTAATGCCCGTCGCGATCCACACCATGCGCCTGGTGCACCACTAGTGGAAAGCCGAGGGCCGCCACTCGCTCAGTGACGGCGGGCAAGTGAGCAGCGAGCGTAGAGCCAGGCCATATCGTGGTGCGCACCTCGATATCAATCTCCCCGCGCCGAGCTGCTGCCGTGGCGAGGTCAAGCGATTCCCACGCTGCGTACGCTCGCGCGAGCGTGCCCCCCACAACCGCCGGCATATCCTCCGGCAACCCTTTTACATCAATCCCAATCCACTCTGGCCGAGTGGCAGGATCTGCAAGTAACTTTTCCAAGCGCTTCGGCTGATATCCACACGTGTGCAGCCCCACCGGAAAGCCTTCTGCATGCAGCGCGGCAATAGCAGCACCTAGCTCTTGCTGCGCCGTGGGCTCTCCCCCACTAATCACAGCCCCATCGAGTAGCCCCCGACGCGAGCGCATCAGCTCTAGCAGTTCCTCAAATGTGGCCTCGCCCTCACCAAAAGGCTGGAGCTGGAAGTTGTGGCAATACACGCACCGCCACGGGCACCCTTGCACAAATGCCGTAGCGGTGAGTTTGCCTGGCCAATCGGTGGCTGAAAAAGGAATAATCCCTGCGATCTTCAGGCCGATACTCATTCCCTTTTAGCACCTTTCCTCCACAAACACATAGATTCCGCCAGCACGAACTGGCAGCTGCCGCTCACTCACTTTCAGTGCGAGCCACCGCGGGGGTGTGCAGCCCCACGGCTGCATACCCCCGCATTGTGCGCTATCAAACGAGTGCCTCTTGGAAATACTGACGCTCGCGGAACTCCCCCTTCTTACCGGTGTTGAAGCTCTTCATCGGGCGGAAGTACCCCATCACACGAGTCCACACTTCGGTTTCCGCTCCGCACTTCGGGCATTCGAAATGCTCTCCCGAGAAGTAGCCATGATCCTCGCAAATCGAGAACGTTGGCGTCACAGTGATATAGGGCAAGTGATAGCCCTCGAGCGCACGGCGCACCAGCTTGGCGCAGGCTTCGCCGTTACTCATGGCAGCTCCCATATAGAGGTGCAACACAGTGCCACCTGTGTATTTGCTCTGCAGATCTTCCTGCTCAGAAAGCGCCTGGAAGGGGTCGGGAGTGTAACTCACGGGCAGCTGTGAAGAATTCGTGTAGTAAGGCTCTTCTGGGGTGCCGGCTTGAATGATATCGGCGTAGCGCTTGCGATCTTCACGAGCGAAGCGATACGTGGTGCCCTCAGCTGGAGTGGCCTCCAGATTGTACAGGTGCCCTGTGCTCTCCTGCGCCTCCACCAGGCGTGCGTTCACATGATCGAGAATCCGAGCAGCCAGCTGGTGCCCCTCAGGGTTGGTGATATCCATAGCATCGTGCGTGAAGTTACGCACCATCTCGTTGGCGCCATTCACCCCGATTGTGGAGAAGTGGTTGTCGAGCGATGGCAACCACCGCTTTGTGAACGGATAGAGGCCTTTGTCGATCAGCGCACTCACCGTGGCGCGGCGGCGCTCGAGGGTGTCGATTCCCAGGTCGATGAGATGATCGAGCTCAGCCACTAAGCCCGCTTCATCATCTGCGTGCAGATAACCCAGGCGCGCAAGGTTCACCGTCACCACGCCGATTGATCCGGTGAGCTCAGCCGAGCCAAAGAGGCCATTACCGCGCTTCATCAGCTCGCGCAGATCTAGCTGCAGCCGGCAGCACATTGAACGAATCATCGAAGGATCGAGATCCGAGTTAATGAAATTCTGGAAGTACGGCAAACCGTATTTCGCCGTCATTTCAAAAAGCGCCTTGGCATTTTCGGAATCCCACGGAAAATCTTTTGTGATGTTGTAGGTGGGAATCGGGAACGTGAAGGGGCGGCCGTTGGCATCGCCCGCCGTCATCACTTCCATAAACGCGCGGTTGATAATGCCCATCTCCGCTTCGAGTTCCCCGTAGGTGAAGTCGCATACTTCTTCACCAATATAGGGATACTGATCAGCTAGATCCGCAGGACACGTCCAATCGAATGTGAGATTAGTGAACGGCGTCTGCATTCCCCAGCGGCTCGGCACATTCATGTTAAACACAAACTCCTGCAGAGCTTGCTTCACGTCGTCGTAGCTGAGCTGATCGAGACGCACAAAAGGAGCCATGTACGTATCGAAACTGGAAAATGCTTGTGCACCGGCCCATTCATTTTGCAGGGTGCCAAGGAAGTTCACCATCTGGCCCAGCGCAGATGAGAAATGCTTCGGGGCAGCAGAGCTCACTGTGCCCGCCACTCCACCAAAGCCCTGCTCTAGCAGCTGCCGCAGGCTCCAGCCCGCACAGTATCCAGAGAGCATATCGAGATCGTGAATATGAATAGCGCCCTCGCGGTGCGCTGCCCCCGCCTCTTTGGAAAACACCTTATCGAGCCAGTAGTTGGCCACCACCTTGCCAGAGGTGTTCAAAATCATGCCACCGAGCGAATAATCCTGATTAGCATTTGCATTCACACGCCAATCGGAGCGTTCAATGTATTCATCGAGCGTAGAAATCGGATCGATCAAGTGCGCTGCGCGCTCCACTTCCTCTCCCATTTCGGCTTCCAGGTGTTCGAGGTATGAGGTCATGTTCGTTCCTTCCGTCTCCAATAAGCGCTGCCCCTCGCAGCGACGCTGCGGGATATCTCCCCCACACGTCAGTGCGTTTAAGCTTTGCAATAATGCCAGTGCCACTCACATACCCACGCAAATCTCCGGAGAAATGAGCGGCCCGCAAAATTGCGCCGAAGCCCAATATATAGCGATGTACATCAAGCATGACACAAGATATTGGGGTGTGTTGCTACTTCGTTCCTATGCGACAGCCGGCGAGCGCAGCCCAAATTCCACCGTAGCCACACAGAATCCCTCTCCTATACGCCGTATTCACGCCGCTTCCCGGCCTCCACTACATCATTCACACAGCAGCCGCACCAACGCTGCGCGATCGAGTTTCCCATTGCTATTGAGTGGAAAGTGATCGACACCACGAATAGCGCGAGGAAGTTTAAAATCAGCCAAGCTATGCGCAGCAAACGCACGCACCTGAGCCAGACTTGGCACAACCGCCCCCTGATCCATAATCAGCGCCACAGCCACCGCTTCTCCCCACACCGGATCGGGCACTCCCACCACGGCCACATCGGAAACGCCGGGATATCCAGCGAGCACATGCATCACCTCACTGGGAGCCACTTTTTCCCCACCAGTGTTGATCAGCTCATGCACTCGCCCAATCACCCACAGATAACCATCTGGATCCATGCGCACAAGATCCCCGGTGTGCAGCCACGCAGCAGCACCTGCTTGAGCAGCATCATTGGTGCCACCATCAGCATTGAGGCTCCCGTTGGCAGTTTCCGCACTCTCCCAATAGCCCGCCACAACGCTCGGACCGCGCAACCACAGCTCACCACGCGGCTCAGGGCCAGCGGCATCTGCACCAGTTTCCAGATCCACAATTCGAGCCTGCACATGCGCAAACGGCCTACCAATAGAGCCGGCACGGCTAGCGAGGTGCTCTGCCGGAAGGTAGCAGCCGGAAGCAGAAGTTTCCGTCATTCCCCACACATTCACCATGTGTAACCCTGCCGCATCGAGTTCCCGCAGCAGTTGCATCGGAGCCACCGATCCACCCGTGAGTGGCAGCCGAAATGCTGAGAGATCTGCGCCCGCAAAATGCGGATCTCGCAACAGTGCCGCATACATCGTGGGCACCCCAAACATCATTGCCACGCGGCGGCGCTCCAGCTCCCGCAGCACGGTTGCCGGCCGAAATTCCCGCACCACCACCACTGTGCCTCCGTGAGAAAAGAGATCCACAGTAGTGCCATTGAAACCACCGATATGCGTGAGCGGAGCCACCACTAATTCCACATCGGCATTTGAATATTCAAAGCCCTCGCGGAAATTACGCGAGCCCCACCACAAATTTTCATAGGTGAGTGGCACAAGCTTCGGCTCTCCCGCCGAACCGCTCGTGAGAATAATCGCCCCCACACCCTCTGGATACCATACGGAATTGAGCGCCTCAGCGGCGCGAGAACGGAGCCCGTGAGCCGCCTCCTTACCGTCATCGCCCTGCCTATCCGCCATTTCCACACTGGCCGTCAGCCCTCGCCACCCTGTTGCGAGCGCCTGCTCTAACAGCCCTGGATCTACCACCAACTCAGGTGCCAGCTGTGCTTGAACGTCGTCGTCGATCACGAAGCACGCCACTTCTTTTGTAGCTCCTGTAAACGGTTGCGATGTGCCCTGCACCGGCAGCGCGCTCAACGCCCCAGCGGCCGTTTCGGGATCTGCCACGATCACGCTCGGCGTGAGCTGTGCAAAGATTCGGTTAAGCTCCCGCTCTGTGAAACGGTAGGAGATCGGCGCAAATACTGCCCCAATTCGAGCACAAGCTACGTAGAACAAAAGGTGCTGCGGAGAATTGCGCGCCACCATCATCACCCGGTCTCCACGCTGCACACCCAGGCTCTCCAACAGCCGCGCAATACTCCTAGTGGCCTGTGCCGCCTGCTCCACGCTCCACACCCGTTCGCCATACCAGATACTCACCCGCTGCGGGTGCGCTGCCGCAGCGCGATCAAGGCTGTGAGCAGGATTGAAATAGGGAGCGGCAGCATCGTGACCATTTACTCCCACATGGTTGTTGTTCATTCCCACAGTGTACGGCGGCTGCTCTTCACCGCGCATCGCAACTCCCTGGACGGGCACCGCAAACAGCCACTTTCCCACTCCGTGCCACGCCTATTCCCCAAGCAACACATCTCATTTCTGTAAATACAGTAAAATACTGGATATGGCACTGGACTATCAGCAACTCGATCTCGAATCACTATCTCCCCAACTCCGTGAGGCACTGGAAAACCGCTGGCCTAATGTGGGTTCCGCGCTCGACACTCGCGCTGAGGCTACTCCCGATGTGGTGGGGTGGATGTATCCCGATGAAAATGACGAATGGCAAGAGCTCAGCTGGAAGGATTTCCGCGACCGCACGCATCTCGTAGCTGCCGGTTTGCTCGGCATCGGAATTGAACCCCGCTCTACGGTGGCCATTAGTGCCAACACCTCAATTCGGTGGGTGCTCACAGATTTCGCCGTAAACTGTATCGCCGCCGTCACCTGTGCCATCTACCCCAACACTCACGCCAACGATGTGCAATTTATCGTGAGCGATTCTGAAGCCTCTGCGCTCGTGGTGGAATCTCAGCAGCTGCTGGAAAAGATGATTCATATCCCAGCTATCGAACACAATGTGAAGCGAATCATCATACTCAATGGCGGCGTGAGCGGAGAATACGCACACGATGAGCGCATAGTGACGTGGGATTCTCTCATTGCAGCTGGCGAGCGTTTCCAAGCTGACAATCCGGGCCGAGTGCGAGAGCTCATCAACTCCACCCAACGCGATGATCTCGCCACCATTATCTACACCTCAGGCACCACCGGGCGCCCTAAAGGCGTGGAGCTCACACACGACAACTGGATCTATGAGGGCACTGCTTGGGGAGCCAACGATACGCTCTACCCCACCGATATCCACTATATTTGGCTTCCCCTCACTCACGCTTTCGGCAAGGCCATGCTGCTGGTTGATATTTATACCGGCTGTGTGACGGCGCTCGACGGCCGAGTGGCAAAGATCGTGGAAAATATGGCTAAAGTGAAGCCAACGTTGATGTGCGGCGTGCCGCGAGTGTTTGAGAAAGTGCGAGCTGGCACAGAAAATGCGGCCAAGCCCGGCACCCCCAAAGCGGCCCTGCTGAAACACGCCATGAAAGTGGCCGAAAAGAGCTTCCCCTATCGCTCACAAGGCAAGCCCATGCCAGCGTTGCTCGCTGCGCAGTACAAGCTGTTCGACAAACTTGCTTACTCAACTATTCGCAACCTTCTCGGCGGCCGACTGCGTTTCCTCGTGAGCGGATCTGCCCGCCTTGATCCCGATCTGCAAAAATGGTTCTTCAATATTGGGATCAAGCTGCTCGAAGGCTACGGAGTGACGGAAACGTGCGCAGTTACCACCTATAACCGCCCACAAGATTTCAACTTCGGCACAGTGGGAAAGCTCGCTCCGGGCACCACTGCCCGAATCGCTGAAAATGGGGAAATACTCCTGCGTGGCGGCGGCGTGATGCGCGCATATCACCACGATCCCGAGCTCACTGCAGTGATGACCGAAGGCGGCTGGTTCCACACCGGAGATGTGGGATCAATTGACGACGAAGGGTACGTGCGTATCACAGATCGCATCAAAGACGTAATGAAATCTTCAAACGGGAAATTCATTTCTCCTGCCGCGGTGGAAGGAGCTCTCACCAGCTCAAGTGCCGCAATTTCACAAGCAGTGGCGGTGGGCGAAGGGCGCAAATTCGTGGCGGCGCTCATCGCACTTGATCCAGATTGGGTGGCGCAGTGGGCAAAGCTCAACGGGTTTGCCGTGAGTTATTCAGAGGCCCTCACAATGCCCGAGCTGCGCCGCACACTCCAAGAAGAAGTGCAGCAAGCCAATAAAAAGCTCTCCCGCTGGGAGCAGGTGAAGCGCTTTGCTTTCTTGCCTGGAGAAATGACGGCAGAAGACGGCACTGCTACGCCCACGTCGAAAGTGAAGCGCAGGCTAGTGATAGAAAAATATGCCGAGCTGATCGAGAAGATCTATGCCGGAGCCGAGCTCTGGGGGCCCGCTAACCCATCGTTTATCTGAGCTTTATCTAGACTCACTAGCCCACAGTGATCTGCGCCAGTGAGCCTAGGTAAAGGCACAATTCATTCCACACGTCCCTGCGTTCGGGGAAGGCAGGTCTCGCCCACTGTTGGTGTGGTTGGTGCACCTCACACCCCTAGGAATTTAGCCAAGTGCCCCAAGCAATAGCAACCATGAATCAGAACCAGGGCGAATACCATCGTAGTGCCCCTCCCCTGAAACAAGCGCAATATTAAAAGGCTCACCCAAGAAATCTCGAGTGCGGGCCACCGGCACAGTGTAATCTTCGGTGCCGTGGATCACGTCGAGATGGAGGCCGCGCTGCTGAAAACCCGCAGCACCCATCGCATAGTAGCCTGCGAGGGGCTCCCACTGAGCGTATTCCTGTGGAACCTCTGCTGGCAGGCCTCGTATCCAGTGAGCGATAGGGTTGGTATCGAGTTCGTGAGCATCTTCTGCCGCAGCTCGTGCCAGTTCGAGAATCGGCGCAAGCACCACAGCACGATTGACTGCTGTGGCATCGTTAAATAGCGCGGAGAGCACAAAAATCGCACCTGCCGAATGCCCAACCCACACGGCATTCCCCAGCTGCGGGTGCCGAGCGAGTACCTCAATATCAGCAAAAGACACTTGCGGATTTCCAGATTCCCGCCGATATTCTGCGAGTGCCACACGATACCCGCTCTCTCCTAATGCGAGAGCAGCTGGCCGAAGATACGTGAGAGTGCCATCTTCATGAAAATAACCGTCGTGAATCATCACCACTACAGCGCCATCAGCAGGCCCATACCACTCAATAAACTGATCTGGGTGTACGCCGTAGCGCTCCACTTGCTCGCTAGCAACATCAAGAGATCGCAGATTATTCATCACTTGCGCCTCAACCGCAGCTTGACGTGCACGGTTCTGCTCTAGCGGTTCTTCTGCCATAGGCATAACTATAACCTATTGAGTGAAAGCATAATGCACGCCACTCAGCTGATCCCCAGAAGCACAATTATTTACGTAGCGGTTATTTACGCGTATTTACGTAGCGGTTATTTACGCGGCGGTTCCATATCCATGAGGAATCCGCGCTGGGCATGGCTAGTTGCCGATTCGGGATTGTAATGCGCCTGCACTAAATCAATGGCATCGCTGGCTTTCATACCATCAATGATGGCCATCATTGCGAGCGCCGTACCCGTGCGCCCCACGCCTCCGCCACATGTGATTTCCACACGCTCGGAGCTCGCCCGCTCTAACAGTTCCGCCAATTGCTCAATGGCCTGCTGTGGGCGGCGCGGGATCCGATAATCTGGCCAAGAGATATACACCAGTTCTCGCCCCATTCCCACTGCGTGCCGAGCGGCGAATTCTTCCGGGCTTGCCGTGGTGAGCACAGCAGAAACGTCTGCATATTCCGAGATGGGCTGGTTCCAAGAGCGGCCACGGATCCGCCGGCCCGATGGAAACTCCACCACGCCCTCACCTAAATCCCATGCGGCCATTTATATCCCCTTGCTAGCGCACCATTGAGCACTATCGCTGCTGTGCGACACTTCGATTGTAAACATGCATGTTGACCACGATTCAACTTAGCTGAGCGTGATATTAGCCCCATCAGTGCGTGATCTTAGCCCCATCAGCCGCGCATTCCGGCTCTCCAATATCCCCCTCCCCATTGGAACTGCGCTACCTTCCTCCCCCTCCCCTCACAGCATTCGCTTCTCTCTCCCCCCCCCAGCTCGCATTTCGTTTCCGCCCCCTCAGCGTGCCCTAATACCGGCGTCACACCAGAATGACGCACCACTGAAAGTGGGACTTTCCTCCTATAGCGAGATTGCACCTCACGAGCACTCCTCGGTGCACTAAGCTGAAACCATACGTATTCATCTTCATCTCGAGGCGAAGGCCCCGAATAAATATTCGAGAACATTGGAGTTCACAGATGGCAGCTATTATCTACACTCATACCGACGAAGCACCGATGCTTGCCACCGCATCATTTCTGCCGATTGTAAAAACTTTCGCGCATACGGCGGGGGTAGCTGTGCACACCCGTGATATCTCACTCGCTGGCCGCATTGTGGCAGCTTTTTCAGATCTGCTCCCACAAGAACAGCGTGAGCCCGATGCGCTCGCCGAGCTTGGCG
>JALELI010000002.1 GCA_022768785.1 Arcanobacterium sp.
TAGGAAATACCCCCGCATACGCGGGGAAAGCCTAACCACTAGCGCAAACCACCACCCGTAAGGGGAAATACCCCCGCATACGCGGGGAAAGCTCCTCCTACGCCAAAATGGGCTACACCAAACAGGAAATACCCCCGCATACGCGGGGAAAGCAAACCGTTCAGCGATTTTGATGAGCTCCCGCAGGAAATACCCCCGCATACGCGGGGAAAGCACTAAAAAATTGGCTTAAATCCGCCACTTTCACAATCGCGTTAATTGGATTTTAACACCGCTAGGAGAGTTCCCATGCATTGCCATCACGCCACACGGCCCTAGCAACAACACTGGCCTCTACAGCTGATCTCGTTTAGCGCCACTTTGGAGTGTTGCTTCGCAGCAACCAAATTCTTCGCAGCAACCAAATTCTTCGCAGCAATCTGCCGCCAACATCAGTTACAAATAACACGCAATTTAGTTGCCAACTAACAGTGAGTGCACGCCCAACAATCCATGTGCGCACGCTCAACGCATCTATACAATCCTATGCACCGATCAATCCTATGCACCGATTAGTGCGATTCCATCACAATCCACAACACTTCGTTTTTCGCGGCCAGCCGTGCGAATAGTAAATCCCTGCTCAACGGTGGGATCTGAGCAGACCATCACCGCGCTCCCCTCGTGCACGGCAGAAACGATTCTCTCCCACATTTCATCGGCCACTCGCCGGGATAGCACGCCCGCATACAATCCAACATGCGCCTCGGTGAGGAATCTGCTGATATAACCACACACATGATCCGGCAAAGCGACCACAGACACAACTGCAAACATGCTCATCCTCTATTCCCCGCCATACTGAACATGCCCCACTACTTCGGCTCCGTCGTCTCCTATAAGCCGATCGTCATCACGATTCGGAAGATACGGCGTAAGCACTTCCATAAGAGTGCCGAGCATATCGATCATGAGCTTTTTACGGAATATCACGGCTCTAAGATCACGGCGAATTACAGGGAGCGGCTCCGCATCGTGCGCATGTGAAAACACTAGAGGGATCACAATTGAAGCTTTGTATAGATCCGCTAAATCGAAAAGCAGTGCTCTCGCGTCTCCACGATGGATAATGCCCAGTGCGGGATTAACACCGATTGCCGCACACACGGTAGCCGCCACACCATACATGATGGAATTAGCTACATTTAATCCAGTATTCACTGGATCTATAGCACCCGTATCGCGTTTGAATCCGGAAATTTTGGCTCTCTTGGCGCTGTCTCTATAGGCGTTGCGCATCATGCGCCCTTCTAGCCCGCGCAACGCTTTAATAGTGCCTCCAGGCATTGCGTCAATCCCAAACTGCTTTTTATACAGCTCAATAGCAGCCGCCACCTGCGCCTTAGAATCCGAGATAATCGCTGCCTGTGCAAGTGCCCATTTCGCCGAGCTAGTGAGCGGAGTGGCGTGGGCATAGCAATTGACGCCGTCTGCCCCAGAGAAAATCACTGTACACCCTGCCCGTGCGCACGAAGTGATCGCCGCATGCGAGATACTCGTGCCAGGCCCAAGGCACAACACTGCAGTTCCCGCCACCGGAAGCTGCAGCTGCAAGGTTCTGGATCCCCTACCCAATTCCGCATACTCATTATCTCTGACGGCGACCACTCCTGTTTTCGACTGCCGGATAATGCACCGCTCAAGATAGAGAAAAGAAATGCGATCTTCTATCCGCACCTGTTGATTCGGCGGAATCGTACTAAAAGCTATCGCCTCGGAAGAGTAACTCATGATTTGCTCGCCGCTTTCAATGCAGCCACATCAAATCCCAGCAACGGATCGTAAAACCGCTCTGCCTCGGGCAGATACCAGTATCTTCCTAATACTGTTTTTGCCCTAATCTGCTGTGCTCCGGCTGCGAGAAGCGCACTTTGGAGAGTGCCTGATAACGGTGCAGACGCTAGCAATGCCGCACGCAGACTTTCAGTGTCGCATGATGCTATTTGCTCTAAATCTCGTAGCGTTCCGCTCCACCCTCCTGGGATCACAGTTGGATCACCTCCTGCAATCACCCGCCATGAGCGAGCCTCTTCTATAAGCCGAGTTGCAGATTCCTCGGGCACCCCACCGTCTGTCAGTTGTGAGAAATGAAAGGTATCGGCGTCATCAGAAAATATCTCTTTGAGGTTCACGCGGCGATCAGTGGCGTGCTGGAGTTGTTGCACATAATCTGCCATGGCCTCCAGATCGGCATCATCTGCTATATCAGCGATGGAAACGGCTGCTGAATCCACAAAATCTTGCACCTCGTTCGGGAAGCGCAACGTACGTGAGCGCTCGAGAAATTGCGCTGTATTTCGCAGCTCTGCCAACAAATACGGCAGCACGGCGGCGTTGTTTCCAGAATCTACGAAGTTCAGCACCTGAATCTGTTTGGCATCGAGCTGAGGCACCCGCATGCTCCGCCTCGGATCGCTACGCCGCCACACTCGCCCTGCCCGTTGGATACGCGCCGGAGCTGGGCAAATCTCTGTGTCGAGCAGATCGAGATCAATATCGAGAGAGGCCTCAATGATTTGTGTGCCCACCACGGTGAGCCCTGCTCCCGCGCCACCTTTTCCGATCTCTCGCAACAGTCGATCCGCCATAAGCTGGCGGTGCCGAGCCGTCATCTGTGAATGCAGGAGCAGCGGCTGTTCTCCGGTGCTAGCAAGCTCTCGCGCCACAGCTCGGGCACGCCCCACCGTATTGCACATCACTCCGATACGAGCCAAAGGCCACCGCTGGCGAGCTTCGTGAACCCACGAAACATGCCGCTCCACCACCGCTTCCGCTGGCGCATACTCCACACGAAACTCAACAGTTTCTGGCTCCATAGCGATCGGCGTTACCACCGGAACATCTCCAGAAGCAGGCGCCACAGTCTCCGCTGAAGGAAAGAGCGGCGCTGGCAACTCCTGCTTACTGCTGCCGCCCGAGTAAGCACGAATCAGCACATCTCGTTGCCAACTTGGCATCGTTGCCGTCAGGAACGTCACGCGCGTGCCCATCGCAGCGAGCCACGGAAGAATGCCCTCAAGCAGCT
The DNA here is from genome assembly GCA_022768785.1 of Arcanobacterium sp. Taxonomy (GTDB): domain Bacteria; phylum Actinomycetota; class Actinomycetes; order Actinomycetales; family Actinomycetaceae; genus Arcanobacterium_A. Next base: position 3,065 of record JALELI010000002.1, read on the forward strand.
TTGTTTG
>JALELI010000003.1 GCA_022768785.1 Arcanobacterium sp.
CAGCGTGGAGCACGCCCACACCCAATAGCAACACCACAGCGGCAGCAAGGCACAACCGGTAAATCACAAACGGCATAAAAGACTTAGTTTCCACCAGTTTGAGGAACCACACAATCACACCATAGCCCACGCCAAAGGCAACGAGCGTGGCTACGAGAGTGGGCAGTGCTCCCGCCTGTGGGCCTGTAGTGCCGTTATCTGAAAAGAGGCGATAAAATCCCGATCCGAATACGGCAGGCACAGCGAGCAGGAACGAAATACGCGCTGCCGCAGCTCGGGTGTAGCCCAAAAACATTCCCACAGCGATCGTGCCACCGGAGCGGCTCACCCCCGGGATCAACGCAAGGCTCTGCGCAAAACCAAGAATCACGCCGTCACGCATGCTCATCTCGTTGAGCGGAATCCGCCGCTTTCCGATACGATCTGCTATGCCAATCACCACTGCAAAAATCGCGAGCATTGCTGCGGTGAGATAGAGATTGCGGAACACGGAATCGATCGCATCTTGCAGTAACAGCCCTAACACCACAATAGGTATTGTGCCAATGATAACAATCCACCCAAGGCGCACATCAGGGTCAGATGAAGCGAGGCGCTTCTCGGGTTTCACCCACGGCATCGAGGAAAACCATTTACAAATGATACGCACGATATCTTTCCAGAAATAAAGCAACACCGCAGTCTCCGTGCCAATTTGGGTGACGGCGGTGAACGTGACGCCTGGATCGCCAAGCGTTGGAAAGAGATCTCCCACGATGCGCAAGTGAGCGGAAGAAGATATAGGGAGAAATTCCGTGAGCCCTTGCACGGCCCCCAATACGATAGCTTCAAGAATATTCACGGATTCAGAATATACAGATTCCCGGTGCAGAACTGAGAGCGAATCAAGAATGCGGTGAAAGCCTCATCTGCGATCCACATGTACCAAGAGCTTCAATAAGCCGCTGTGTTCTAGAACCCTATAAGCCTGGGTCTAGTAGACGCGGAGCACATATCGTTTTCTTTCGATTCGTTGTTAAGCAACCGATTTGTTGTTAAGCAACGCGCTCGTTTTGGCCATTGACCCCATTTTTGGCCATTAACCCGCACTCGCAGTGGGTGTTGATTCAATGGGTGTGGTTGGCATGATGTTTTCCCTTCCATAAAAATATATGCGAACCCAACATGCCCGCGTTTTCGAGATTCTTACACCCGAATTAAACCCTACGGGTGGGAACGAAAAACGCTGGCAACCATTTTTCAGTGATATACCAGCGTTTCCTTGTGTGCGCGGAGGGGGACTTGAACCCCCACCCCCGTATAATGGGGACTAGCACCTCAAGCTAGCGCGTCTGCCTATTCCGCCACCCGCGCAAGGCGTCGATCAGCGACACAGAAAAAGATATCACCTTCACTCAGCACAGGCCAATTTCAGAAGCAGCAATTTTATGTGAGAAAGTGCAAACTAAGGATAGAAAATATTCTCAAGCTGGGATAGGCTCATGGCATGGCTATTGATCCACACAGTGCATTTGAAGCGCTCATCGAAGCATGGCAAGAATTTCATGCTGCCGTGATGGAAACCGAAGACGGCGAGGCCCCACGGGTGTTGCGCGCAGCTGATCGGCTTTCCGATGCTTATACGGTGTACGACGACGTGTTGTTCACTAGCTATGGCGTGGAAGCTCCGTTCGACACATTTGACGAAGATGACGACATCGATGACATCGAAGATTTTGACGATGCCGATGAAGATTTTGATGACGATTTTGATGTTTATGAGAATTTTCATGACGCCGATGAAAAAGATGATGATGAGGACGATAGGTAGCGCGTTCTCGGTATCTTTCTTTCCCGCACCTTGTTGAGCACCGTGCTCTATTCACATCGAGCGTGCTCTATTTATATCGTTAATGCGCTAAAAACACGCGCACGCATTGTCCTCTTTTTTCTTCTATAGCGCACTTTCTATAGCACACGCCGGTTTCGCTGTAGCACACGCCGGCGCTGTGATGGTTTCGCGGATCACAGCCTAGTGCTTGTGCGCTATTCTGGATTAGGAACCCAACGGATTGGGAACTCAATCGCAACAGCGCCGCCACATGGCGCCTTTGGAGAAAAATAGTTATGAATCACGAATCACAGCCCACACCAACTTCTTCAGCTTCTCCGGCAGTCCCCACTTCTGCCCGAGCCTCATCTGCATCGGCACGCGATCCTGAGGCTTTAGTGCGCGAGTTCCACGCCGTCTACGATCTGCCAGTGGCGACTGATGCTCCAAGCGTAGATCGGGAGCGGGTGCATATGCGCATGGCGCTCATCGCTGAAGAGTTTTCTGAGCTGGTGGGAGCCGTCTACGGCAAAGCTGCTCGCGCGGCAATTGAGCAGGCATTTCAGCAAGCCGTGAGCGCTGATGACGGCACCCGCGATGTGGTGGAAACGGCCGATGCACTAGGCGACATCACCTATGTGGTGTACGGAATGGCCCTGGAAATGGGTATTCCGATGGAAAAAGTGCTCGGAGAGATCCAGGCTTCAAATCTCTCTAAGCTTGGCGCAGACGGTAAACCAATCTACCGCGAAGATGGCAAGGTGTTAAAGGGTCCTGGATTTTTCCAGCCAAATATCCGCCGTGCACTCGGTTTAGATAATGCATAACCAGTTCAACGACGCCGCGGCCAATTAGACGCTGCCTCATCACTAGGCACACTAGCTAGCCCGAAAAGATAACGACTTCGGCTTCACAAGCACTGCGGGGCTTCACAAGCACTCTGGGGGTGCAGCCAGATAGTATGGCTGCACCCCCAGTTGTCTGCCCACATTTTTCATTACCCACGTTGCGCTATTGCACAAAGGGATTTCCCTGCCCACTAGCTGTGCGTGATATCCACTAAACAAATCTCGCTGTGCGTAGAGGAAGCTCAGTATCCAGTGACACCGCCCTCAGCTCGGTGCTCTGAATCATCAGTCTCTGAACGAGCGCCATTCTCAGCACTCGGTTGATGATATTCCACCACAGTTTCAGCATCTTCGATCTCGTCTCCGAGAGTGGCAGCGAGGATAGCAGAAGAAAGGGTATCTATCCGCTTCTGCAGAGCCTTTAACTCCGTTTTCTGAGCCGGCCGGCTCATCGTGCCGACCACCGGAATGAGGCTTTCCAGCGCATCGAGCTCACCGCGCCACGCACTCGCTTGGCGTGCAATCATCGGTGTATTAGCTGAAGCAAAAAGATACGTCACTTGATCGCGCAGCACCTCAATTCTGCCCGTAATGGCCGATAAGGAATTCCCGCGACTATTGAGATGGGTGGTTGCTGTGATGCGTTTTTTAAGGGAGCTCAGCACCTCAGGATTTTCACGAGCGAGCTGCCTGAGTTGCGGCCCGTATTTTTGCACCACTTTTAGCACAGCTGGGCCAGCCACCGTCGCCACTTTGATGATGGTTCCGATCTTTCCCATATTGCCAGCTCCCTCTCTTATCTATCACCACCACGGTTCACGCTACAGCATATAGCACATGCCATAGCGCGATTTGGCTGCAGCTCTGATCTCCTCACTGCCGGTGTACAACCAGCCACTGGCTCACACCAGCCACTGGCTCACTTATTCAGTTGGTTCGCCGCTGGAGGGGTTGGCATCTGGCCTAAGATGTCCACCACCACAGCCATGCTCGGTACTCGTTGCCCTGAATTGCCCCCAGCAGCCGACGGGCTCATAATCAGCACCCGCGATCCCACAGGGATCCCGATTAAGCTATCAAAAATAGCTCCGTGGCCAATCGGCAGTGCTCTCGGGCCACCTTGGCCATATGTGGTTTCTGTGCGGGAGTTGTCCCAAAAGTTCGCCGCATACTGCACGTACACCGTCACGTCTTTTTTGGCTACCACTGGCCCAGAGCCTCGAGCAATCACAGTGTGTGTGAGCTTCGTAGGCTCCGCAGCCCCCGCTTTCACTTTGAGAGAAACAGGCTCCCCTACAGCTCCCGTCAGTTCCACGGGCAATGCAGCTACATCGGTTTCCACCTTAGCTGATTTTTCACCACTTTGGTTTGCTCCAAAAGCATTCACGATCTCCACGTAAAAATCAATCACGTCGTTAGCGCCAATGCCCGCGTCTTTATTGCCTCCGTTCGGGCCGTAGCCAAGCTCTGGGGGCACGCTCACAATCACTTTTGTGCCCACCGGCAGCCCTGTGAGAGCTTGAGTCCAGCCGGGGATCACATTTTGCAAAGAGAAAGGAGTAGGGGCTCCACGCGAGAATGAGGAATCAAATGGCTTGTCGTTCTTCCACACTTGCCCCACATAGTGAGCTATCACCAGATCGGTGGCCTCTAATTTACGGCCAGTTCCTTGCTGCTGCACCCACACTTTCAAATTCTTAGGAGCCTCAGCATTGGGGAACGTGAGATGAAGAGCTGCTCCTGATCCACTCACTTTCGGCTGCGGCCCGCTGGAATCGGGAGTGACGGCGCCACTCTGCTGTGTGCTAGCACCCGCTTTGTCTCCAGAGCCGCCAGCTTTCGCTCCCTGCCCACCGCATGCCGCTAGCGACACAGCAAGTGCCAATGTACCCATACCGGCTATTAGTTGCCGAATCTTCATACACTTATCCTCACGTTTTGTTTGTATGGCCCAACCATCAGAGCCTACCAGCTCAGCCGCCCGCCCAGAACTTATTCTAAAGGCTTGGAGAGAGGCTCCTGGCAAATGTGAACTTGCCAGGAGCCTCTCATTTATCTCATCGCTAATAAGCCATCAGCTAAATCTTATCTAACCGTGTTATCAGTGAAATGATTCTCCGCAAGCGCAAGTGCCCACGGCGTTCGGGTTGTCAATTGTAAATCCCTGGCGTTCGATGGTATCTGCAAAATCGATGGTGGCACCATCGAGGTATGGCACGCTCATGCGATCTACCACCACTTCCACATCACCGAAAGCGCGCACAGCATCTCCTTCGAGATTGCGCTCGTCAAAGTAAAGCTGATACATCAGCCCGGAGCAGCCACCCGGCTGCACAGCTACCCGCAGCCGCAGATCATCGCGCCCCTCTTGCTCGATTAGGCTCTTTACTTTCGCCGCTGCAGCATCGGTGAGCAACACCCCATGTGCCGGAGCTTCCACAGTTTCAGTCATGTCGTCCTCTATCACTGAGCTAATTATTTAACTGTCACTCTTAACCCTAGCGAGCTGCACGCTCGCCCGCCATTCGAGGCACCATAACCTGCATCATGGGGCGAAAGTCACGCCCGTGGCGAACTCTTATTCTCCTAATTTACTCAGCAGCAGCGCCTCTGCCCCAATTGCTTTCTTCCAATCCCCCAGATGGAGCGATTCGTTTTCCGAATGGGCGCGGGTGTCGGGATCTTCCACACCCGTCACCAAAATATTGGCTTCAGGGAACAAATCATGCAGCACTGAGATAAACGGGATAGAGCCGCCAATCCCAATATTCACAGGTTCTGAGCCAAACGCTGTGCGCAACGCCTCCTGCGCCATCACCGTCACTGGCGTATCGTCTGGCGCCTCATAGCCAGGCCCTGCCTCGCGAATTGTGGCCTGCACATGCGCTCCGAAGGGGGCATTACTCTCCAAATAATTTTTGAGGATCTCTCCGGCTTCTTGGGAATTCTGGCCTGGAGCCACTCGCAGTGACAGCACAAATTTCACACTGGGAAGCAGCGTATTTGACGCCACAGCCACAGGAGTTACGTCCATTCCAATCACTGAAATTGTGGGTTTCGTCCACAGTCGCGAAGTGATCGAACCAGTGCCAGTGAGCTGCACTCCATCGAGCAGCCCGGCGTCAGCGCGGAATTGCTCTTCTGGATAATCCACTGCCGCGTGATCGTAGGCACGCAACCCTTCTACAGCCACATCGCCAGCGTCGTCATGCAACGTGGCAATCAAACGAGCCGCTAAGGTGACGGCGTCTATCACCGGCCCAGAGTAGGCACCTGAATGCAACGCGTGATCGAGCACCGAGAGTTTCACATCGATGCTCACCACTCCACGCAGTGAAGTGGTGAGGCTCGGCGTGCCAACCATCCAGTTATTAGAATCCGCTACCACCATCACATCGGCTTTCAGCTGCTCTTTATAGGCGTGCAGAAAATCCTCAAAGGTGGGTGAACCCACTTCTTCTTCACCCTCCACAAACAGCACAATGCCCACGCCTGGATCAGCGGCGCGAATCGCTTCCAAATGCAGCACTACCCCGGCTTTATCGTCCGCAGCACCGCGGCCGTAGAGCCGCTCCCCCACCTCTGTGGCCTCAAACGGGGGCGTATTCCACTTTTCTTCGGGGCCCTGCGGCTGCACATCGTGGTGTGCATAGAGCAGCACAGTGGGTTTACCGGGCTCTGCCGGGCGCGTAGCCAGCACAGCGGGCCTCCCCACGAGGCCAGCTTCGGTGTGTAGTTGAATCACATCAGCAGTGAGCCCCAGCTCTCTAGCATGATCGGCAATCCAGTGGCCTGAGCGCTCTAAAGTGCTCTGATCAAATGAACTCGCTGAAACTGAAGGAATAGCCACTAGCTCAGTGAGTGCTGCTTTTGCAGCTTCAAAATGCGCGTGCACGCGCTCGAGAATCTCTTGTTCACTCATGCTTTATAGAATAGCGCACAAGCTCTCACCACAGGAGCAATCTAATTCACTGCAGGCAACCCAGATTCTTTGTAGCAGCTGTCAGATGAGCAGCTATGTTTCGCGCATCTGGCCACGAAAGCTACACTATGCACATAGATATTGTGCTCACGTCTAATCCGAAAGGGAGCTTTGTGTTCGGTCTGAAAAAACGCGAAAGCGCCACCACTTCCACTGAAACAGCTGCACAGGCGCCGCTGCCCAAGGGATACACCCCCAAAAAAGGGAGCGCCACTCCGAAGCGCCGAGAGGTAGAGGCGAGCCGCCGCCACCCACTCGTGGCAGACAAAACCAAGCTCACCCGCGAAGAGAAAAGGGAGCGCAAGGCCGAAGCTCGTCGGCAATCTGATGCGGCGTGGCGCCGCCAGCAAGAGGCAATGCGCACCGGCGATGAAGCCCATATGCCTTATCAACATCGCGGCAAAGTGCGCCGTTTCGCGCGCGATTATATCGATGCTTCTAGCGTGATCTCTGCGTGGTTTATGCCGCTGGCAGTTCTGCTGATTCCGCTGATGTTCTTTTCCGCGAGATTCCCCCGTTTCGGGTTTGTGGCCACGCTCGTGTTCTATTCGATATTTCTCCTTATGCTGGCGCATGCTCTCTTCGTAGTATTCCGCGCCAAGCAGCTCGCTCGCGCCAAATTTGGTGACGCCGCTATCCCCCGTGGCTTCGTGTGGCAAATGCTAGGCCGGTGCTTCTATATTCGGCGTTGGAGGCTACCGAAACCGCAGGTAGCACGCGGAGAGTTCCCCCAGGGCGGCACAAAGGCTGATTTGGCTGCACTACGCGCAAACAATAAGCGCAAGCGTGCCGAGCGCAAGCACCAAGGGGTGTAATTAACGTATGCCAATGCGCACCACGCCAGCGCTTCGAACCGCGTATACCAGTTTGCTGTGCTTAATCTGCTGCGCCGAGATGTGCATATTTTTATAGCCACGGGCGCCATAGCGCGCAATTGATGTACAACTATGATTATGATTAGGACTAAGGTCCAGAAAGAGCTAGATCTCGCTAGCGTAGCACTTGCCAATGCAGCACCAGCAGATCCGCTCTTGCACACCGCTAGAACTCGATAGCAACATACTGCGCCAGCCGCTCAGCGCAGCAGCAGCGCGCACAACTCTGAGGGAGATATTCGTGGCTGAAACTCAAGAATATGATGTGGTGATTCTCGGAGCTGGCTCCGGTGGGTATGCAACGGCACTCCGCGCCGGGCAGCTCGGCCTAAAGGTGGCTCTCGTGGAGGGCGATAAAGTGGGTGGCACCTGCTTACACCGTGGCTGTATTCCTACGAAAGCGCTATTGCATGCCGCAGAGGTGGCTGATGAGATGCGCGAAGCTGCCAGCATTGGGGTACGCGGCACTTTCAATGGCCTTGATATGGCCGCGCTCAATGCTTATAAAGATGGCGTGGTGGCCAAGATGTTTAAAGGCCTCACTGGCTTGGTGGGTTCTCGTGGTGTAGAAACGGTGCATGGCTGGGGCAAACTCGTCGCTCCAGACACCGTGGAAGTGGCCGGCCGCCTCCTGAAAGGGAAGCACGTGGTGCTGGCTTCGGGATCGTATTCCAAGACGATTGGGCAGACTATCACCGAGCGAGTGATCACCTCTGAGCAGGCGCTGCAGCTCGATACTGTGCCGCAATCCGTGGTGGTGCTCGGTGGCGGCGTGATCGGCGTGGAGTTTGCATCAATCTGGGCGAGCTACGGGGCTCAAGTGACGGTGATTGAGGGGCTCGATCACCTCGTGCCCAACGAAGATGAAGACATCTCAAAGATGTTGGAGCGTGCTTTCCGCAAGCGCAAAATTGCGTTCAAAACTAAAACGATGTTCGATCGGGTGGAAGAAGATGCCACTGGCGTGCACGTGTTCACAGCAGATGGCCAGCAGTTTGACGCCGAATATCTTCTGATTGCAATTGGGCGTGGCCCCAACACTGCAGATCTCGGGTACGAAGAAAATGGCGTGAAACTCGAGCGCGGATTCGTCCTCACTGATGAGCGTCTGCGCACTGGTGTTTCCACACCAGCTGGTGGGCATGTGTATGCAGTAGGCGACATCGTGCCAGGTGTGCAACTCGCCCACCGTGGTTTCTTGCATGGGATTTTTGTGGCAGAAGATATCGCAGGATTAAATCCGAAGCCAGTGAGCGATAATCTCATTCCAAAAGTAACATTCTGCAACCCTGAGATCGCCACTGTGGGGCTGAGCCAGAAAGCCGCAGAGGAAAAGTTTGGCGCTGAAGCTGTGGAGGCGGTGGAGTTCAATCTCGCCGGCAACGGCAAGAGCCAGATGCTCGGCACACAGGGATTTGTGAAGCTCATTCGCCGTAAGAACGGCCCAATTGTAGGCTTCACAGCTATCGGCGCACGCATGGGTGAGCAAGTGGGCGAAGGCGAGCTGATGGTGGCGTGGGAAGCACAACCAGAGGATTTCGACGGGCTCATTCATGCGCACCCCACCCAGAATGAATCCGTGGGAGAAGCTGTGCTCGCCCTTGCAGGCAAGCCCCTTCACACCCACAATTAAGCAAAGACGGTTACACTGAAAATACTGAGCTAGACGCACAGCATTGCCCGCAGTGACGCGGCAAGAAGAGCGCTAAAGAAAGAAGCAGCATGTCTGAAGCAATTAAGATGCCAGCGTTGGGTGAATCAGTCACCGAGGGTACGATTACTACGTGGCTCAAGGCTGTGGGAGACACCGTGGAGTTGGACGAGCCTATCGTGGAGGTGTCTACCGACAAAGTAGACACCGAGGTTCCCTCTCCCGTG
>JALELI010000019.1 GCA_022768785.1 Arcanobacterium sp.
TCCTAAATGTGTTGCACATTTCCTGCTCAAACAACTTCCTTGACCTCGGAAATGCTCACGCCTGTGGCGTGACATTTCGCTCGGTCTTCGCCATTGTGGAGCATAGGGGATTCGAACCCCTGACCTTTTCATTGCGAACGAAACGCGCTACCAACTGCGCCAATGCCCCGTGCCCACTTATGGTAGCACTCGAGCCGAACGATAAACAATTGCGGTGGCTCTCAAAATTCTCAGAGTTGTTATTGGTAATCCACAGTTATTTACTCTTGTACACTCTAGGATAAAAACATGATTCGCGGCGCAATCTTTGATGTTGATGGCACTCTCATGGATTCTATGTGGGTGTGGGAGCAAGCCTTCGTGCGATTTGTAGAAGAACACGGCGTCACTCCAGATTTTGGTGCTGGCAGCGAGATTTTTACACTTTCTTTGCTAGAAGGAGCAGAGTATCTTAAGCGTGAGCTAGGGTTGCAGCAGAGCGCCGAGGAAGTGTGCAGTGAGGTTGCTGCAATTGCGCGGGAACTCTACTTTACAAAGGCTGATCTCAAGCCGCATGTGCGTGAATTTTTAGAGGCGTTGAAGGTAGCTAGTGTGCCAATGGTGGTGCTCACATCTGGTGAAGCAGGCCTGATTAAAGAGGTGTTTGTAAAATTTGGGATTCTCGATTATTTCGAGCACATCTATGCGGCCTCTAATGAGGGGATTTCGAAGCGAGAGCCCACGCTCTGGCTGCGAGCAGCTGAATCAATAGGTGCTCAGCCGCGCGATACATGGGTTTTTGAAGATGCTCTCTACGCTATCACGGTGACGAAAGAAAACGGTTTCCACACAGTGGCTATCGCTGATTCACACAGTGAGGCGCTGCAGAATAATGTGCGCGAAGTGGCTGAACTCTATTGGACAGAATTCCCGACACGGCTCCCCTCAGAACTGCTCGCTTAACTTGAGCCACTAGCTTAATTCCCTAGCGGCGCTGGGCTGGAGAGTGTGCATGTGGCTAAATACGCATGGGTATGGGTGGAACTCTGCCACTCGAATGGATCCCTACAGCTGGGTGCTCGGCTTTCTCGAGCAGGTGCCTACCGCTAGCGCGACAATCTTGCGGCACAGGATCGCGCTATGCGTGCTAGCTAGCATGCATTACGGCAGGCCACAACATCGCATTAGCGGGTCGCACTATGTGTGCTAGCTAGCTAGCCAAAACTACTACCCCTTGCCGCCGCACGGTATGTCTATAGAGAATCCAGCGCCTCTAGCGTGCACACGGCCCATAGGTAGAGGTATATAGGGCGCCCAGCGAAACGGGGAGGGGAAGCTAGGGGCAAACGAAATAGAAAGCGTAAATAGAACAGGTGTTACAACTGTAAAACACCTACCCAACCCGGCTTATATGCACTATCTTTTTGGTTTCGCCTTTCGGGTGGGCTGGGCATCGAGCGGATTTTCTGGCCACGGGTGGCGGGGGTAACGGCCGCGCATTTCAGCTCGCACCTGCGCGTATGGGCCGCTCCAGAATGAGGCTAAGTCTGAGGTGACGGCAAGCGGCCTGCCCGCAGGTGAGAGTAGTTCGAGTGTGATAGGCACCTGTGCTCTCCCACCGACACGTGGTGTATCCACCCAGCCGAATGCTTCCTGCAGCTTCATACGAGCAATCGGGCGGCCAGAGCTATAGTGCACTCGTGCGTGTCCGATAGGAGTTTTTATCTGCTCTGGTGCCAATTCATTAAATTCATTTGCCTCCGGCCAGGGCAGCAGATTCCGCAGGCTTGTGGCCACATCTGGAGCGGCAGCCGCTATATTGAGCCATTCTTCCAGCCGAGCCAACAGCGCTTTATCGCTCACATCTGGCCACGGATTCCCTAGTGTTGCGTGCAAGAAAGCCAATCGGGCGCGCAGTTCCCGAGCGGCGTCCGTCCACGGCAAAGCAGCGAGGCCAGCGCGCTGAATATCAGCTAGCCATGCTGTGCGCACAATCTCGGGGGAAACTGGCACACTGCGCCGCTCCAATTCTATAGCGCCAAGGGTATGAACCTCCCAGGCGCGCACCCCTCCATTTATCTGCGATTGCCCGTTGCGTGATGTTTCAATGTGAGTGCTGAGTAGTGCAGCAGCAGTTGTAGACGCCAGCGCTGCGGAAATTGGTGCTGCAGCTTGAATCATGGCATCGCTCCGGCCCTGCCCTCGTTGCAGTTTGCCAACCGCCAGCCATTCCTGCCCTTCCAACGGAGAGAGCTGTGGTAACACGGCGCCTACTCCTCCCGCCGTCAGGTAGCCAGTGCCACGTTTGCGTGCAATCCATCGGGGATATGCTAGGGAAAGTATGCCGGCCAAGTGCTCATCGATGTCGCTAGAAGTGCTGCTCAGAGCACTCTCGCTATTGTTGCTCGTTGCATTTTCGCCGATAAAACGCAGTGCAAATTTCTCTAAGCGCCTGGCCTCGCGCGCAAATTCTCCTGCATTTACTCCGGCCACCTGTGCATTCTTTCCTGCGCGGCGTAGGGAGTGGAGCGCTGTGAGGAGGTCGGCTCCATCTGGGCGCAGATCGAGGCTGAGTGCAGCGGCTACATGTGCTGCTGTGCGTGCCCCAAACTGTTGAGCGCCGTCAACCAGCGCTCTGGCGATCGCTGGTTCGGCCGGAATTTCAGCGAGAATGTGGCCGCGTTTTGTAGCTTGGCTATGTGAATCGATGGCGCCCAGAGCTTGGAGTGTGGCTGTGGCTGCCTGCATATTTGCCGTGGGCGGCAGGCTGAGCAGGCGTAGGCCTGCAAATCGCGGCGCACCCCAACAGGCAGCGAACAGCGCAGCTCCTGTTACGTCTGCAATCCGAATTTCTGGCTCTCCAAATTCTGTAGCGCGTGCAAAGGATAGGCATCGATACGCTATTCCAGTGCTTTCACGGCCAGCGCGGCCTGCTCGTTGAATCATTGCTGCTCGATTTGCATGCACAGTGACGAGCCCGCCAATTCCAGTTGCGGCGTCGAATCGGGGCTCTCGGGAGAGCCCCGAATCTACCACGGCTCGCACACCGGGAACGGTGAGAGCAGATTCTGCAATTGCGGTGGCCACGATGATGCGCGCTGCCCCTCCTGCTAATGCACGGTCTTGTTCACGTGCGTTTAGCCGCCCGTGTAGTTCTAGCACTGGCAGCGCTCCGCTTGGCCCGATTGCTGGCGCACCTCGCAGCATGCCAGCCACTTCGGCTACTTCACGTACCCCAGGCACAAACACCAAAATTGATGCATCGGTGGTTTCTGCGGAGTTGGCTAGTGCGGCAGCGGCCTCCCGCGTCACCTGTGCCACGTGCTTTAAAAAATCATTCTTCACCACGATAGCGCCGCTGCGCGTGGCGCCGAGCGCCATCGGGCCCACTCGCTCCTCGATATGCACTGTGTGTAATACGCCAGGCACAGCCACAACTTTTCCATCGATCAACTCAGCTGTGCTTTCGGCATCTAGTGTGGCCGACATTAGCACCACGCGCAGATCTGGGCGCAATACGCTCTGCGTATCCAAAACAAAAGCGGTGGCTAGATCAGTTTCCAAATTGCGCTCATGGAATTCGTCAATTACCACGGCACCCACTCCTTCGAGAGCTGGATCGCGTAGCATCGTGCGAAGCAGCACTCCTGGAGTGACAAAATCAATACGGCTGCCTATGCGGCTTTCGCCGCGTATTCGAAACCCAACGGATTCTCCCACGCGTTCGCCGGCTAGTGAAGCTACTCTTTGAGCATTTGCACGAGCTACGATGCGCCGTGGGGAAACAACGAGCACTTTCCCGGGCGTTAGAGTGGCGAGTAGTGGTGGTACGAGTGTAGTTTTCCCTGAGCCGGGTGGAGCGCTCACCACGAAATTTTGAGTGGCGGCGCGCATCTGCTCTAGTCCGGCAACCACCGGCAAAGCCGGTGGGCTAGCTACTAAATTTGCAATCCCACTCACGCTCTTAGCCTAGCGCTGCTCTGGCGTTGATTTCGCTAAGAGAGATGGCGCTGGTGTTGCCCAACGTTGCATGGGCGGCGCGTGTGGGTGCACGAATGGCGGATATGATTCACACTATTCACAATTTTTCAGGCTGATTTTTGTTCGTATAAGGTTTGTGCAGGTTAGAGCGGTGGGTGCTTTTGGGGACTTCAAGCGATGCGCCGCTCATGCATCGGGCTGCGCCATTCATGTAACTCTATCCACCAGAGTGATGGAAAATGCCAGTCGGCTCAGTGCTAATGGCGAGCCTTGCCGGCGGCAGAGCCCAGCTCAGAGGTGGGAATAGCTCAGCGGTGGAAACGGTTATCTAAGTTGGGTAAAGATAGATGCATTAGGAATGTGCAATAGAGATGCGCAATGAATGCAAAAAGAGAAGAGGAAGCCCATGGCAAATGTGGATCTCAAAGTGAGCGGAATGACGTGTATGCATTGTGAAATGCATGTGAAAGAGGAATTGAGCGCTCTTGATGGAGTGAATAATGTGGCTGTAGAGCTCAATCCTGGCGCGGAAAGTGTGGTGCATGTGGGGCTTGAAAATGGCGCTACCGTGAGTGACGCCGCGCTGCGCGAGGCAGTAGACGAAGCAGGTGGGTATACGGTGGAGAGCATTGTGCGCTGATAAAGCGGGCAATGCCGATAAACGCTTGTGAGCTTTAGGCTTAAGGAGCCAAGAGAGATCTAAGGGGCCTATAGAGCTTGGAAGCTGGAGAAGCATAAATCCAAATATAGATCCAACCATAGGTCAGAGACAGAGGCTATTGGCTGTAGAGCTCGAGGCTGCGGGTCAACCTAGGCGGTGCGGGAGAGGTATTTAGCTCGCTCACGCCAAGCGTCTATATTGCGGGCTCAGCCTGGTGTCGGGAGTGCTGGCAGTGGTGAGGCCCTGCTGAGATTGATAGCGGTGAAGTGTGCAGGAGAGCGCATGGAATCTGCGAGACAAGTGCTGGCTGGCATTCTTAGGGCGTGCCAACCGTCATTTTCAGGGCTCTCCCAACCGTGCGCTCCCAACCGCGGCAGACGGTGAAGCTCTGCTAGAGAGGCTCTGCTGGAGAGAGCATCAGAGTATAACGGCTTATAACTTGCGCTATCGCTCTATGGGCAACGCCAAACGCAGGAGGGTAATGGTGGTAACAGCGGCAGTTGGGGTTCAAAAAGTGGCTGGTCGAGCTGATCTGGCTGATCTAAAAGATAGCTTAAAAGAGGAAGCTCCACAGTGTGTGGCTGAGATTGATTTAGCAATTTCAGGCATGACCTGTGCCTCCTGCGTGGCCCGGGTAGAGAAAAAGCTCAACAAAGTGCCAGGCGTGAAAGCCGTGGTGAATCTAGCCACCGAGAAAGCTCATGTTGAGTTGGCACCGGAAGCGGGCAGTATCACTAACGAAGAGTTAATTTCAGTGGTGGAAAAAGCCGGCTACGGAGCAGATTTTCTGCGGCGGGTGGATATCGCCGCAGACGGCACTCGCTCTGCGGTGACAGCAGCTGAGGCTGCGCATGCAGTAGAGGCGCGTGCCAAAGCCGCTAGTGCGGCTCGCGTAGCTGATCTCTGGCGGCGGTTTTGGGTATCGCTGATCCTCGCTATTCCGGTGGTAGCTATTTCCATGGTTCCGGCTATGCAATTTCCGGGGTGGCAATGGGTGATAGCAGTGCCGGCACTGGTGATTGCTGTTTATGGCGGTTGGCCGTTCCACCGCGCGGCGTTCCGCGCCGGGCGGCACGGAAGCTCCACGATGGATACATTGGTGTCACTCGGCGTTATTGCCTCTATGGGGTGGAGCATCTGGGCGCTGGGCTTCGGAGGTGCTGGCCGTATTGGATATGTGATGCACATGAGTGGGCTGCAGAGCTTAGGCATGCACGACGCTGCTCCCCATATCTATTTTGAATCAGCGGCTATGATCGTTTCATTTTTGCTGCTCGGCCGATGGCTAGAGGCACGGTCGCGCCGCAGTGCTGGAGATGCTCTGCAGGAATTGCTCGAGCTGGGAGTGCAGAGCGTATACGTGCTTAGCCGTGCAGATGGCACAGAGGAAAATGCCGTATTCGATGCAGATAGCCTACATGTAGGCGACGTTTTTCTTGTGAAACCTGGAGAAAAAATCGCCACAGATGGCGTGGTGATCGACGGCGCTTCGGCCGTGGACGCTTCGCTTCTCACTGGGGAATCGGCGCCGGTGGAAGTGGCCACGGGCAGTGCCGTGACTGGAGCTACGCTCAACACATATGGTCAGCTCGCTGTGCGTGCTACACGTGTGGGCGAGGAAACTACTCTTGCTCAGATGGGGCGGTTGCTCACTGAAGCGCAGACGGGAAAGGCGCCAGTGCAGCGCTTAGCAGATCGAATTTCGGCAGTGTTTGTGCCGGCGGTATTGATTATTGCGGCGCTTGATTTTGCATTGCGGTTAGCTTTGGGAAATCCACTCGAAATGGCGCTCACAAGCGCTATTACCGTGCTGGTGGTGGCGTGCCCATGTGCGCTTGGGTTAGCCACTCCCACGGCGTTGCTCGTGGGCTCTGGTGCCGCGAGCAAGCGGGGAATTCTCATTGCAGGGCCGGAGGTGTTGGAAACGGCGCACACTGTTTCCGTGGCATTGCTGGATAAAACAGGCACACTAACGCGAGGAGTGATGAGCGTAGCGAGTGTGACGCCGGTGGATTCTGTGAGCCCAGGAGATCCAGTGACGCCGCTGGAGCCTGCGAGCCCAGAAATGCTGATGACATCGGTGGGGTCTGGAACGCCTGCAGCGCCGGAGCGTATGCGTGGTGTGGTATTTTCAGAAGGTGCTAACGAATCGGTGACGCCGATGAGCGCAGATACGGCGCATCAACTGCCTGGCGCTAAGGTGCCGAATCAACGAGAGCTCACTCTTGTGAAATTTGCGGCCGCCCTTGAGGCTCGCTCGGAACACCCTATTGCCCAAGCGATTGTGAAGCGGGCACAGGAGTTGGGGATAACCTTGCCGGCAGTGAGCGATTTTCGGGCAGTTCCAGGCAAGGGAGTGCAGGGCACGGTGAATGTGCTTCCGGGCTCAGATGAGATGGCTAAGTTGGGCACGGTGGCGAGTGCAGTAGCGAGTGCAGATCCGGTGGCCGGCGCGGACTTCGCAGAAATAGAGCCGCATGATAGGCGCGATAGCAGTTCGGCAGGTGCTCCGTCAGCTTCTGTTTCCGCTGCGGCTATACCTGAGATTCTCTCGCACACGGTGTATGCCGGCACAGCTCAGTGGATTGCAGAGCTAGGAATAGATCCAAGCGCGGCTGAGCCAGCTGTGGCGGCAGCACAGCAGAGTGGATCTAGCGCCGTAGTGGTGGTGGCCGATGGAAGCGTGTTGGGTGTGATTGCAGTGGCAGACACTATCCGGCCAGAATCGGCTCAAGCTATGGCTGAGCTAAAGGAGCTAGGAGTAGCCCCCACAATGATCTCGGGAGATTCTCCTGTGGCAGCCACTGCTGTGGCACGTCGGTTGGGGATCGAGGCACTTGGCGGGGTGCTGCCGAGTGGGAAAATGGCCGCTGTGCAAGCGGCTCAAGAGCGCGGTGATCGAGTGCTGATGGCAGGAGACGGGGTGAACGACGCTGCCGCGCTTGCGGCAGCAGATCTCTCTATTGCTATGGGGGCTGGCACCGATGTGGCTAAAGCGGCTGCAGATATCACTATTATGAATTCGGATCCGCGGCTCATTCCTGCGGCACTTCGGATTTCTCATCGCACACTACGGATTATCAAAGAAAACCTCGCATGGGCGTTTGGCTATAATCTCATTGCAATTCCGTTGGCGGTTGCAGGCATCATAGCGCCGGGCCTTGCTGCTGCGGCGATGGCGAGCAGCTCGGTGATTGTGGTGGGGAATTCGCTTCGCTTACGCTCAGCGAAGTAAGCAGCGAAAGTGCGAAGTGAGTGGAGAGCGTGAAACAGGCGCGGCTCATTGAACCGAAAATGTGCCCAACTAAATGTGCCCAACTAACTGGAGGGTAAGCAAACAAAACTTCCACTGAGAGCTTAAAATGGCAGCAAATAGCGGGCGCTAACGCTTTTGCTGCCCGCATACATAGTGGAGGGCAGTGATTTAGCGCGGAAAAAACTCGTGCCTTTGCCCCGAAAGGTGAGATGATGAACCTATGAACGAAAGAGCCGGCACTCCTGCCCAACCAGAAGATCTCATTAACGTGAGTAGTTTGCTTGATGCTTACTACAATCTCGAGCCTGATCCAGAGAACCCCAATCAGATGGTGGTGTTTGGCACCTCAGGCCATCGCGGAAGCGCTTTTGACGCCGCTTTTAACGAGGCGCATATTGTGGCTATCACGCAAGCTATTGTGGAATATCGGCGCAGCCAAGGCTTTGATGGCCCCTTGTACATTGGCCGAGATACCCATGCGCTTTCAGAGCCAGCACAGAAAACAGCATTGGAAGTGTTGGCAGCCAATGGCGTGGAAGTTCGTATTGACGCGCGCGATTCGTGGACTCCCACGCCGGCGGTCTCCCTCGCGATTTTGACGGCGAATGGAGCTGGCACACAGGCGGGGGTACGCACCAGCGGGCCGGGCTTAGCTGATGGCATTGTGATCACGCCGAGCCACAATCCTCCGCGCGATGGTGGATTCAAATACAATCCTCCGCATGGCGGCCCAGCCGATACTGATGCCACTAAAGTGATCGCAGCGCGAGCTAATGAAATCCTGCGCACGGGGTGGAAATCTGTGAAGCGCATACCGTATGAGCAGGCACTTGCAGCGGAAACCACCCGTCGGCATGATTATCTTTCAGCATATGTGGAAGATCTCTCTTCGATTATTGATTTTGATGCCATTCGCAGTGCTGGTGTGCGCATCGGCGCAGACCCGATGGGCGGCGCCAGTGTGGAGTATTGGAGTGAAATCGGTGCGCGTTATGGCTTGGATCTCACTGTGGTGAATACGGTGGTGGATCCTACGTGGTATTTTATGACCCTCGATTGGGACGGAAAGATCCGCATGGATTGCTCGTCCCCCTCAGCGATGGCGAGTTTGAGAGCGCGCATGCAGCCTGGCCCAGATGGCACCACGCCATTTGATATCGCCACTGGCAATGACGCCGATTCGGATCGGCATGGAATCGTAACGCCAGATGCCGGCTTGATGAATCCTAATCACTATCTCGCTGTGGCAATCAACTACCTCTTCACTCACCGGCCGCAGTGGCACACGAATTCGGTGGGCAAAACTTTAGTATCGAGTTCGTTGATTGACCGCGTGGTGGCTGGCATGGGCAAAGAACTTGTAGAAGTGCCAGTAGGATTCAAATGGTTTGTGCCTGGTTTGCTAGCGGGCACCGCTGGTTTTGGTGGAGAAGAGAGCGCCGGAGCCAGCTTCTTACGCACTAATGGCACGGTATGGACAACTGATAAAGATGGTCTCGTTATGGCTTTGCTAGCTTCGGAGATCACCGCCGTCACTGGAAAATCTCCAAGCCAGTTGCACTGTGAATTGGTGGAGAAATATGGGGCGAGTTCGTATGTGCGTATCGATGCTCCAGCCACAAAAGAGCAGAAAGCGAAGTTGGCTGCACTCTCGCCAAGCGCCGTCACCGCCACTGAACTCGCTGGTGAGCCGATCACTGCACGGCTGGTGAATGCTCCAGGCAACAACGCTCCCATCGGTGGGTTAAAAGTGACTACAGAGAATGCGTGGTTTGCGGCACGCCCCAGTGGCACAGAAGATGTCTATAAAATCTACGCTGAATCGTTCAAAGGCCCAGAGCATCTGGCGCAGGTGCAAGAGGAAGCGAAGCGTGTGGTGGATTCGGCGCTTGAGCGCTGAGAAAGCGGCGTGAATAGGCACAATGGCACTTGCTGACTTTGCGCGAGCGCTCGATGATGGCGCTAACCGCCGGGGGATTGTGCGCCGGCGGAGGCAGGGGTGGCTCCCGCGGCTCACCCCTTATATGGGCTACGGTTCCACTCATGCTGTGAAAGTGTTGGCGCGTGCCATCATGGCGGATCCGCTTGATGGCACGCCGAGCCCAACGCTCGCATTTCGGCCGGGCACAGTGCATTCGCTCGCCGCTTCTGTGGTGGGTGAGTTTGCGCAGTTAGTGGCCGATAAGGGGGCTGAAGCGCAGCGTGGGTGGCGCCAATTTTTCACCACCCAAGTGGGATTTTTGCCAGTGACGGTGCGGATTGGAGATCGCGAGATTCACACCCGCACGGATCGTGGCGGCTATCTCGATCTGCTCGTAGAAGACCATGGGCTTACCCCAGGGTGGCATGATGTGGAATTGATTCCGGCGGCGGGCGAGCCGGTGAAAGCACCGGTGATGATTGTGTCGCCAGATGTGCGCCGGGGGTTGGTGTCTGATATTGACGACACCGTAGTAGTCACATGGATGCCGCGGGTGTTTATTGCGGCCTGGAATGCACTGGTGGTGCACACCAATGCTCGCCAGCCCGTGCCGGGAATGGCCACTATGTATCGAGAACTGCTGGCAGATGCGCCTAAAGCACCAGTTTTCTACCTTTCCAGCGGAGCCTGGAACACATATGGCACGATCCTCATGTTTCTGCAGAAGCATGGTTTCCCAATTGGCCCAATGCTGATGACTGATTGGGGGCCTACCCCCACTGGCCTTTTCCGCAACAGTGAGGCTCATAAAAAAACTCAGCTGCGCAATCTCTTAATCATGTTTCCGAATATCGAGTGGATATTGGTGGGAGATAACGGGCAGCACGATCCAATTATCTACGACGATCTGGCTCGGGAGCACCCTTCTCGAGTGCGTGCTATCGCATTGCGCGAGCTCAACCCGATCGAGCAGGTGCTTTCGCACGGCACTGCTGAACCGGTAGAAACTACCCGAAAGGATAGCGACACCGAGCGGCATGGCACGCCAGTGGTGCGTGCGCCCGATGGGTTGGCTCTGCTGCAAAAGCTGCGTGCGGTGCTGGGTGATGAGACGAATGCTTAGTGATGAGGCAAGTGCTGGGTGGTGAGACGGTGTGTAATGCCGGGGTGCTGATTGCCTAGCACCGTATCCCTCAGCGTTGCTCATACGTGCGCGAGGCCAAGATTTGTAACTATTTGCAATATAAAAATAGGGCTTTACAGCTGCGCATACACAGCAGGCCCACAAACTACATCGTGTGGTGGAGCAACGAACGATCCTCAATAAACTGCAAACCAGCTTGGCAACCTACCGATTCAACAACTAAGAACTAGCTTTGAACAAATGGAGTTCAGCCTGTAGGTGCGTGCACATGGGGTTCCGCCTGCAGGTGCACAATCGAGCCTGGGATCGCCGTTGATACCGTGGCCGAGCTCGCGTTTAGCCTGTAACACACAATCTGGCCTTTAACCCTTAATCGGCTCGATTGAGATAATTATCCCGATCGAGCCGAAAGTTCCCATGAAAAAGAGCTGCTATGCGCTTAGGCTGGCATAGCAGAGCTCTTCATAGCGATTCGCTAGGATCTACTAGCTATTCGATAGGGTCTACTTCGATCACAGCTTCATCGAGGTTATTTTGGGTGCTTGCCACCTTGCTCTTTACGGCTTCGGCAGCCTCTTTCGCTTTGCTAGCGGCAGCTTGCTTCGCCTGTTCAAAAGTGGAAGCGGCAGTATCTCTCGCCGTTTCGCGGCCATGCTTGAACGGAGCTGATTCCCACAGCTTTTGTGCCGTTGCCGCAATCTGCTCATAGCGTTCCCGACCGGCGCGTGCACCAAGCACGTATCCAGCACCGAGCACCAGGGCTGTGCGCAAAATTCTCATAGAAGCCTCCCATATATTTAGATCTACGGGTATCCTATACCACTCCATCACCATTGCCACGGTGGGTTTCGCCGCGAGCGTGGAAACAGAATACTGAAATGTAACGGGTGGAGGCGAGTAAGACGTAGATGATGGGCTGGTGAGAGGTAGAGAGCGCGCTGCGGAGGGTGAGAGGTAGAGAGCGCGCTGCGGAAAGTGAGCTGCGGAAAGTGAGCTGCGGAAGGCGAGAGGTTGCGAGGAAAAGTTAGTGACCACAAGTTTGTGAAATACAGATAAATTTCAGGTGTGAGTGAGGCAAAGTTGGGATTCAGGTGATGAGATCCCGGTGAGGCCAGATCTCAGTGAGGGCAGAGCCAGGAAAAGCTAGATGAGCTAAGCAGAATGTGGCTAAGCCTGTTTCTGAATTTGAACCCATTTCTGAGCTGGGAGAGCCGAGTGCTGCTAGCCGGCGCATAATATAAGAGTGGTGAGGAAAAGTCGCACGGGCGTGGCACGCAGGTGTGGCAGGCGAAAGGAGAAAGCTATGGCAAGCACACATGATTCAGCGGTGCAGGGCAACACCGATGCCGGAATGCAGCTGGCAGGATCGCATCGTGTGAGTGCACACAAAGCAGCTCCAGCGGCGTCTGCACCAGCACCTGCACCATCTACAACGGCACCTACGGGATCTGCAGCCGCAGCATCTGCGCCTGCAGGCTCTGTGGCGGCGCAGTTTTTCCGCCCGTATATCCTCAGTTTGCGGGCGTATGTGGCCGGAAAGCCCAGCCCTAATCCAGAGGTGATTAAGGTGGCGAGCAATGAGATCCCATTCCCCACACTTCCATCGGTGCAGCAAGCGCTTGCAGAGCATCTTGCAGATTTGCAGATATATCCCGATATGGGAGCGAGCGCTCTTATTCACGCTCTTGCCGATTATCACGGTGTGGCTCCAGAGCAGGTGGGTGTGGGCAACGGTTCGGCATCGCTGATAGAGAAGCTCGTGGCGAGTATGGCCGGTGAAGGAGCGGAAGTGGTGATGCCGTGGCGCTCCTTTGAGGCATACCCGATTGCTATCCGCATGGCTGGCGCCCAGCCCGTGGCGGTGCCACTGCGCTCCGATGGCAATTGTGATTTAGAAGCCATGCTCGCTGCAATCACGGAAAAAACGCGCGCCGTGATGGTGTGCACCCCCAACAACCCTAGCGGCAGTGCGCTCACGCATTCAGAGCTACGCGATTTCTTAGCCCGCGTGCCGGCCACAATTCCGGTGGTGCTCGATGAGGCGTACCTGGATTTCGTCGTCATGAATGATGCCGTGCGCGGCGTGGAGCTTGTGCAGGAATTTGCCAATGTGATCTCGCTGCGCACTTTTTCTAAAGCATATGGTTTAGCGGGGTTGCGCTGTGGTTATGCGCTGGCAGAGCCCAGTGTGATCGCCGCACTGACCGCTGCCAATACGCCGTTCGGAGTGAATAAGCTTGCGCAAGTGGCTGCGCTCGCGGCGCTCCAGGCGCGCCCAGAGGTGAATGTGCGAGTGCAACATGTGGTGGACGAACGTGAAAAATTGCAGGTGGCACTGCGTGAATTGGGCTGGAGCGGGCCGAGTTCACAAGCTAATTTCGTGTGGTTTGAGCTGGGCGAGAAAGCGAATGCATTTAACGATATGTGCCTGAAGCATGGGCTGGTGGTGCGCACCTTTGCGGGAGAGGGTGTGCGAGTGACTGTGGCAGAGCCAGAGGCACAACGGCGCTTGATTGCTGCCTATGAGGAGTGGGTACACAATGAGTGATGCACGAGATATACACGCGAGCAGTGCGGCAGCGAGAGAGAATCCCCTGGCGGCAACGGAAGAAAAGCTTGTGGGCACGATGGCAGGGGCCTTTGCTCCTGCCTTTGATCGGCCGGGTGGGGAGCTGGTGCGGCGGGCTCCCACTGTGATTGTGCCGCTCACCGGCACCACTGCTCAGATGCTGGTGGAAGAGGCGCAGGCTGCGGAAGCTGCTGGTGCAGATGTGCTGGAATGGCGTGTGGATTTTATGCTGGCCACACATAAGCAACTTTCGTTTGCTCCGCTCGGTAGAGAAGTGGTGAATCCGATTGTGGAGGCCACGAGTTTGCCGCTGCTTCTCACGATTCGCACGAGCGATCAAGGGGGCGAGGCAAAGCTCAGCACTGGTAGATACCGGCTGCTGTTGGCGGAGATGCTCGATACATTGGTACACATTGATGTGCCTCCAGAGCGTATTGCCATCGATTTGGAGCACTGGTTTGATGGCACTCC
This sequence comes from Arcanobacterium sp., assembly GCA_022768785.1. GTDB lineage: Bacteria > Actinomycetota > Actinomycetes > Actinomycetales > Actinomycetaceae > Arcanobacterium_A. The sequence goes on from JALELI010000019.1 coordinate 13,983, forward strand.
GGCACTGGTGCAGCGCGCTCAAGAGCGCGGATTCACAGTGGTGCTTTCGCATCACGATTGGCAGGAAACCCCGGATTCAGACATCATGCAGATTGTGTATGAGGATATGCTCGAACTCCCTGGAGCGGTGGCTAAACTTGCTGTGATGGCGCATGATGACGGCGATGTGCAAAGGCTGTTAGACGTGACGGCTCGAGTGGCGCACAGTTCAGGGCGGGCAATTATTGCAATTGCTATGGGAGAAATTGGGCGGCGTTCGCGCCTCGAGGGGTGGAAATATGGCTCAATGGCTACTTTTGCCACCGTGGGTGCTGGCTCAGCGCCAGGCCAGCCGAGTGTGGCAGAGCTGCATGCGGCGCTTTAAAGCACTATCTCATAATGCCACAGTACATATTGCCCAAGCGGCGCTTGCGTGTGATACTCGCGTAAGATAGAGATTGTGACTAAAGCTCTCTACCGCCGCTATCGGCCTGAAACTTTTCAAGAAGTGATTGGCCAGGAGCATGTGATCAAGCCGTTGATGGCTGCGCTTGCCGCTGGAAACACCACGCATGCCTATCTCTTTTCGGGGCCACGTGGCTGTGGGAAAACCACATCTGCGCGCATTTTGGCGCGGTGCTTAAACTGCGCGGAGTATCCCACCGACACCCCGTGCGGGAAATGTGATTCCTGCCGGGAGCTGGCGCGCGAGGGCTCGGGTTCGCTCGATGTGGTGGAGTTAGACGCTGCTTCACACGGTGGTGTAGACGATGCGCGCGAGCTGCGCGAGCAGGCAGGATTCGCTCCGGTGCGCGATCGTTTCAAGATCTATATCATCGACGAAGCCCACATGGTGAGTAATCAAGGGTTTAATGCGCTACTCAAACTAGTGGAAGAGCCGCCGCCCCACGTGAAATTTATCTTTGCCACCACCGAGCCAGAAAAAGTGATTGGCACTATTCGCTCCCGCACGCATCACTATCCATTCCGGCTCGTGCCGCCGGCCACATTGGAGAATTATCTCGCGCAGCTCTGTGAGAATGAGGGAGTGCGCGTGGGCAGAGATGTGCTGTCTTTGGTGGTGCGCGCTGGCACAGGTTCGGTGCGTGATACTCTCTCGGTGCTCGATCAGATTATTGGGGGCTCTGAAGGCAATGTGCTGGATTACGATCGAGCAGTGGCGCTGCTGGGCTATACCTCTGCCCATCTGTTAGACGAAGCGGTGGCGGCTATCGCCGCTCGTGATGGAGCTGCGCTGTTTACGGTGGTGGATTCTGTGGTGAAGAGTGGGCACGATCCACGCCGCTTTGTGGAGGATCTGCTGCAGCGTCTGCGCGATGTGGTGATTATCGCCTTAGCGGGCGATTCTGTGAAAGATGTGTTTCTTTCGGTGCCCGATGACCAATATGCGTTGATGGTGCAGCAAGCTGAAACACTTGGGGCGGCGCGGGCTTCTCGGTGTGCAGATTTAGTGAACGATGCGCTCACTGCGATGGTGGGAGCCACTGCCCCGCGAATGCAGCTGGAATTATTGTGTGCGCGGCTCATCGTGGCTGGCACAGCGGCTGCAGCTAGCAGCAGTGACGGCGAGGCACCAGCTATTGAAGCAG
>JALELI010000083.1 GCA_022768785.1 Arcanobacterium sp.
GAGGGAATACAGCACGCGGGGTGCCGCTTTTGCGGTATTCAAAGAACACATATATGAGGAGATCATTCCTATGAAACATCGGTTGCGCATATATCTAGCTACAGTTGGGGCAGGGCTGCTCGCTCTCACAGGCTGCGCTGGAGCCGGAGCACAATCTAGCACTCCAGCTGGAGCGGGGAGCGCATCAGCTCCAGCAACATCGCAAGATTCTACATTCACAGTGGGGCTCACCTACGTGCCAGATATTCAATTCGCCCCGCTCTATGTGGCGCAGGCTAACGGATATTTCGCTCAGCATGGGCTCACCGTGAAACTCCGCCATCACGGAGCTCAAGAAGCGCTGCTTGGAGCGCTCGCCGCGGGCACAGAAGATGTGGTATTCGCCGGGGGAGACGAGATGCTCCAGGGAAGATCCACCGGCATTGATGTGGTGAACTGGGCCACGATGTATCAACAATATCCGGTGGTGCTCATCGCGGCCCAAGATTCCGGCGTCACCTCATGGGCAGAACTCACAGGGAAAACTGTGGGAATCCCCGGAGAGTATGGCGAAAACTACTATGGCCTATTGGCGGCACTGAAAGCACATGGGCTATCGGGGAAAGTGACGGTGAAATCCATTGGCTACACCCAAGCCGCAGCCTTGCATAACAAGCAGGTAGACGCGGTGATCGGCTTCTCGAACAACGATGTGATTGCCATTGAAAACGCTGGCGTAAAAGTGAATTCAATCCCCCTTATGAAAGGAGAGCTGCCACTGATAGGCGTGGGCTTTGGCTCCTTGAGCTCCAATATTCGCCCGAAAGTATATCGCGAGTTTTTGGCAGCAGTGAACGAGGGAGTGCAGGCAGCGAAGAAAGATCCACAAGCCGCTCTCGCTATCACGGAAAAGCAAGTTCCCTCGCTCGCTGACCCCGCAAAACGTGCAGTGGCGAAAAAAGTGCTTGAGGCAACTCTAGCCCTCTATGAAGGTGATGGAACTTTTGGCCAGCAAGACGCTGCAAAGTGGGAATCGATGGCGAAATTTATGCTCGATCAAGGTCTGATTAAGAAAGCTGTGCCAGCCGCCGATGCGTTCACCACAGCAGTGGTGGCAGCTAGTTGATCTGGAATTCTTGTACACTGGCAAATATGAAAACGTTTGATCAACTTTTTGAAGAGCTCTCAGAAAAAGCCGCCCAGCGCCCCGAAGCTTCTGGCACAGTGCGAGAGCTCGATGCGGGGATTCACGCAATTGGAAAGAAGATCGTAGAAGAAGCCGGTGAGGTGTGGATTGCTGCAGAATATCAAACTGACGCCGAACTCGCACAAGAAGTGTCACAGCTGATATATCACCTGCAGGTGATGCTGCTAGCTAAAGGCCTCACTGTGGCCGACGTATATCGATACCTGTAGAGAGGGGAGAGATTGCGAGAATCTCGATGGGCTCGGGGTGGGCCAGGATCTCTCGCTACTCTCTGAAGAGCATTGGTATGCCCAATAATTGGTGTGCCTTATACGCATAGGAAATAGGGGAGAAACAACATGTTGCGTATCGCAGTGCCCAATAAAGGTTCGCTCTCTGAACCTGCTATTTCGATGCTCACAGAGGCTGGCTACCACCAGCGGAGATCTACCCGCGAACTCTCTTTTGAGGACCCGGAAAACGGCGTGGAATTCTTCTATATTCGCCCCCGAGATGTGGCTGTATATGTGGGGGCAGGCACAGTAGATGTGGGGATCACCGGCCGTGATCTACTCCTCGATTCTGGAGCGCACGCCGTCGAGCATCGACCGCTCAACTTTGCCCGCTCCACATTCCGCTTCGCAGCTCCTATCGGCACTGCTCACAGTGTGAGTGATTTGGCGGGCAAACGAATTGCCACATCGTATGATCACCTGCTGGCTGATTATCTTGAGCGTCAAGGAGTGCGGGCGCAGGTGGTGCATCTCGACGGCGCTGTGGAATCCTCAGTACGCTTGGGGATTGCTGATGCTATCGCAGATGTAGTGGAAACTGGAACCACACTGCGTGCAGCTGGCCTCGAAGTGTTTGGTGATCCGCTGCTGAAATCTGAGGCAGTGCTCATTCGGCGTTCTGGTGCTGCTGTGACGCCTGAGCTGCAAATTCTTGACGGACGCTTAGAAGGCGTGATTATGGCACGCTCGTACGTGGTGATGGATTACGACTGCCACGAAGAGCTTCTCACAAGGGCAGTTGATGTGGCTCCTGGATATCAGAGCCCCACAATTTCGCCACTGCACGAACCAGGGTGGTTTGCAGTGCGCACTATGGTGGAACGCTCAAAGATGAATGCTGTGATGGACGAGCTCCATGCACTGGGGGCACGTGGCATTATTGTGACGCCGATTCTCACCTCTCGAATCTAGCCGGAAGATCGAGCTACAGGTGCCGGCGGTAGCCTCGAGCTGGTGCAAGCATGGTGACGCCGCTACCAAGTGTTGTGAAAACTCATAGCTCGCTAAAATTACAGCTATGGCACGATCGAGCAGCACCCCGCAGCGCGCCAGCGCGCGCCCGCCGCTGGCGCAGCCGGGCGGAGCTGCACCAGTGCACCGGAGTGAAGAGCGAGATCGGCCCGGCCACCGCCGCTTTAGCCTAAAAATGGCGCTGCGGCACGGTTCCCTCACGCTCACGGAAATCGTGAATACGGTGCCGGTGTATCGCCATCTCGGGGAACAGCTGAGCACTGATGCTCTCAAAGAGCTGGTGAGCAACGATATCGCCACGTTGCGTGCTTCAGGAGAGGTGATCGACTATCGGCAGCGGCGCCCGCAAGAAGAGCCAGCCTATCATCTCGATGATTCTTCCAATATCGCTGTAGATACTAGTGGGCTCAATATGGGGCTGTTGGTGCCTCTTTTAGATTTCAAAGGGCGCGAGGAGCCCGAATCGTTTGCCCAGATTGGAGTGCGGAAAGCCCTGGCGGCAGGGGAACGCGGTGCTCGCTTGGCCGCAGGCCGTGAACCTTTGATTCTCACTATCCCACACGGGCGCTTCGCTCCCACAGTAGCTATTGCTATACAACACCGAGATTTTATTCGTTTTGAATATCAGAGCTTACAAGAACCCCACCCAACTGTGCGGATTGCATTTCCTGCAGCGCTGGAAGTGCACGGCGGAGAATTTTATGTGCGAGCTTGGAAATGTACGGCTGCTGAGTGGCAGCACTGGCACAAGAGCAGTGGGCACAAACGGGGAGCTCCGGAAGGGGCGCAAAACCCAGAACAGCGAGAAAATCCAGAACAGTGGGAAAGCTCAGAAAATGCATGGGGAGAAGATCGGCTCCGAACTTATAAAGTGGCGCGAATGCGCTCGTGTGAGGTGCTCCACACCACTGCTTTTCCAGCTGTTTTAGAGCACCACACTTCGCATGGCGCCCACCACGCTCTGCCTCCTCACAGTGCTGGGGCAGAGCACGCTGATTCCGGCGTATGCACTGAGCGTGTTGCCGGTGCCTCAGCCGCCGATATTTCAAGCTTCGGCGCCTCAACTGCGTTCGGTGCCTCAATTGCGCGAGAGCCTAGCGCCACTTTGGGTGTGCGAGAAGAGGGGAATACAGCTTCGTGGTTTGCCCCCATCACAGTGGTGTTTGCAGTGCAGCCCGGCACCTGTAGGCCACTCGTCGCCCGCAGTGAACGGCTTACTGCGGAGCAGTATCGCACAGATATTGCGGCAAATGCTGTCGGCCGCTCATCGCATTTTCTTCATAACAGCGAAATATATGTGCTGCACGGCGTAAATCGTTTTGCATTTTTAGAAGATTGCGCTCTGTATGGTGCCGATCTGCAGGTGCTCACTCCGCGCGAGTATGCCCACGAGGTGCGCCAACGCATTGCATACGTAGCCCATCTGGTTGGCACTTCACAGGCAAAAACTACGGCCACCTCTGATGCAGGTTTACACAGCCCGGCCCCACGCACTGTGGCAAGCGAGGCTATTCCGAGCGCTGAGTTGAACGAATGGCCCACGCATGCCCGAGGAATGAACGGTGCGATGCGATCTACCGCGCGCACAGCTAAATCCGTGGATCTCACGGTGCCGCGCCGAGAATCTTATTACACATATTTACTGCGTCACGGGCCTACGAGTTTAGGAGAAATCGCTGCACATTTCTCGGTAGATCCGCTCACGGTGCGCCGCGAACTGCGCGATTTATTCACCACTGAAATAATGATCGCCGGCCAGCCGCAAGCTCTCTACGATTTAGTGATGCCTGAGTGGGAAGAAGGCGAGCCCATCGATGAGAAGTGGCAGATTGAAGCGGTGCCTCCCCCTTCGCTGAATGCTAACAGTACACCGAACGCTGATGGCATAAGTGCACAACCAATAATGAGCTTCACTCTTGCGGAAATAATAGCGCTTGTGGGAGCTATCGATTCGCTTCTCACAGTTGCTATCGGCGACCATCAGCGCACACTTCTCGATATGCGAGCAAGATTTGTGCACGCTGCCACTGCTTCGGGCTATGGCACAGCGTTGTGGGAGCCACCAAACTCTCGTTTTGCCCCTGGCATTGTGCGCGCTGTGGCGCAAGCAATTGATGAGCGTGCCGAAATCACGATGCGCTATTGGCATGCCACGGCTGCTGGCAGGGCACAGCCGCAGCTCGAAAAGATTCAACCTTTTGCAGTGGATCCGCAGCTCAATCCACTGCTCGTAGCTGCTAATGAAGCCGGTGAAGTGCGCACTTTCCGGCTGGATAGAATCTCTTCTGTGGAGCCCACAGGCGCTCACTTTGCCAAGATGCCAGCTCGTAATTGGGCGAAAACCTATCGTTTGAGCCATCGAAGTTTTACGGGAGTACCCGTGCAGCTCATATGTTTACCCGGTGCTCGGTGGGCGGCAGAAGAGCTTCCCGATGTTAATGTGCGTATGGATAGTGAACAAAATGTTTTAATATTGTCGCTGGTGGTGCGCAATCTGCAGTGGTTGCGCAGTCTGCTGTTGCGCCTTGGCCGAGACTGTGTGGCAATTGAGCCATCTGCAGTGAGCGCGCAGCTGGCTGAGGCATTTCATGCCATACAAAGTGCCTACGGGCTCGCTTTCGCTAACGCAGCTGATGAGCCATTGGAGAACCACAGCGAGTGAGCGGCAATGCCGCGCAGCGCGTGAACGTTGAGATATAGGTAGGCTAGGGTGGATATTTATGAAACGCTGTGAGCAGCGGAGCGAGCGCGGCGGTGCATAGAAAGTGTGACAACATGTGCCTGGCATCAACACCGGCATGGCGGTGCTTGCGGGGCTAGAAGCTAGAAAAGCGAAGCATATGAGAAATCGGCAAATGCTAATACGGGTCAGCGTAACGGGCTGGAGCGCTAAGGAGAGGCGAGCATGATAGTTGGAGTGGCCGTGAATCCCGATTCTGGGAAGGGGAGAGGGCGCACCTATCAAGAAGAGATAGCTTCGCTGCTAGCTGCATACCCAGTGGAAGTGGTGTGGTTTCATGATGCTGATCCAGCTGTGGTGAAAGGAGATATGTTTGGTGCTGCAGAAACTGGCATGATCGATGCTTTGATTGTGGCTGGAGGAGATGGCATGATCCACCTCGCTGTGAACGCTCTCGGGGATTCACAGATTCCTTTAGGGATTGTGGCCACCGGATCTGGAAATGATATTGCGCGAGAATTTGGCTTGCCCACACATCGCCCTGATCTGGGGCTCCACCAAGTGATGAGCGCGCTCTTCACTCGTAAATTCCACACCATCGATGTGATCGAAATTGAGAGTGCAGGGAAAACAGAGCGAGCCTTAGCCATGGTGAATATGGGGCTTGATTCTGACGCTAATTTCCGCACTAATCAGCTGCATTGGCCGAAAGGGAATCTCCGCTATGTGCGAGGGCTGCTTGGGGCACTCACTCACTACCAGCCCTATGGAGTGCGGATTTCGGTAGATGGGGTGCAGACGAGCGGATCAATGGTGCTGTTGCTCGCAGCGAATACGCGTTTTGCAGGTGGCGGATTCAATCTCGCGCCGCATGCAGATCCGGCAGATCATGCGCTCTCTGTGGTGTTATGCCGCGGGCTAAAAGCGCATGAGTTCCCCAGCCTACTGGGGAAATTGGCTATTGCTCGGCACGTGTACGACCCTCGAGTGCACGAATTCTCAGCGCGTGAGCTCTCCATAGAGCCAGATTTAAGTGTGGGCATCGCACCACCTCCAGTGATGGCTGACGGCGAATACATCTGTGAGCTACCTGCTCGAATCCGAGTGCTTCCAGGAAGAATTCGGATGGCACTATGAGCGATACCCACACAGCGCGAAACACTGTGAGCAGTGCCCGCCGCACCGCTCGGGCCGTGATCGATAATTTCATTGATCAAGAGGCTGCACGCGGCTTAGTGCTCGATACAATCCAGCGAGAAGCCTTATATGCCCTGGGAAATGGCACAGATGTGTTGTTGTGTGCTCCCACCGGCTCCGGTAAAACGATGGTGGCTCTCGGAGCGGTGGAATTGGCTTTTGCGCGCCGGTTGCGCTGCGTGTATACAGCTCCAATCAAAGCTCTTTCTAACCAAAAATATAAAGAGCTCTGCGCTCGCTATGGCGCGGAGCATATTGGGCTGCTCACTGGTGATGAGACGATTCGTCGCGATGCCCAGATTCTCGTGGTCACCACCGAGGTACTGCGCAATATGTTGTATGCCCACGATAGCGGGGTGGGAGATATTGGATATGTGGTACTTGATGAAGTGCACTATCTAGCTGATCCAGTGCGTGGGCCCGTGTGGGAAGAGATCATTGTGCAGCTCCCAACGCAGGTGCGGTTAGTGAGCCTATCCGCCACTGTGGCCAACACGGCAGAGCTCACATCGTGGCTAGAATCTGTGCGGGGAACCACCACATCGGTGATTTCTACCCATCGCCCAGTGCCCCTTATCCAATACGTTTATGCTGGGGGAGAGCTCACCACTTTACTCACGAGCAAGGGGAAAATAGCACAGCCGGCGCGCACGCTACTCACCAGCGTAAACGCACCTCACGGTTCGCAGATACGTGGGCGGGGCTCAGTTGCTAGCGCAGAGCGCCGAAGAATTATCGGGACATTAGAACGCAGTAGAATGCTGCCCGCAATTGAGTTCATTTTTTCCCGCAAAGGCTGCGATCGGGCAGTGAGCGATCTGCTCGATAGTGGTATTCGCTTTACGAACTCCAACCAAGAACGGCAGATTGAAGAAGCGCTCAGCGCGCTGCGGGCGCAGTTGAGCGATGCCGATGCGCACACTGTGAGGTTCGCTTTCTGGGCTCGGGCACTGCGGCGAGGATTCAGCGCACACCATGCAGGAATGTTCCCAGCGCTAAAAGAACTCACAGAAGAACTCATGAGCGCAGGTTTGCTATCGCTGGTATACGCCACAGGCACACTCGCATTGGGGATTGATATGCCGGTGCGCACTGTGGTGGTGGAAGATCTGCGCCGATTTGACGGTACTGATTTTATAGATCTCTCTGCCACGGAATACACACAGCTCATTGGCCGGGCTGGCCGAAGAGGAAAAGATTCTGTGGGGCATGCGGTGGTGCTTGCACGCCCGGAGCCCTCCGCTGAGCAGCTTCTGGAACTGGCTGCTGGTGGGGCTGAGCCATTAAAGAGTGCATTTTTCCCGTCGTACAACACCGTGGTGAATCTGTTAAAGTTTTCGGATTATACGGCGGCGCGTGCAGTGATGGGAACGTCGTTCGCTCAGTTCCAAGCTAATGCCCGGCTCGGGCATGCTCAAGTTCGGGCGCGTAGAATCCGCGCTCGAATTCAAAAGCTTGAAACTGCTTTGGAGAGTGAGTGCCAGCGTGGCAGCGTTGTTGACTATGCTCGATTGCGTGCGCAGGCACACCGAGCTTCAAAAGCTGAGCGGAAACGCGCTAAGGCGGCATATCGAGAGCAGATTGAGCGCTCCTGGAAGCGCGCAACGATAGGGCATACGTATGTGTGTTCGCTCAGTGGTGAGCTGGAGTATTTCGGGGTGCTATCCATTCATAAAGACCGTATACACGTAATCACAATCAACAGCCACATACGTTGGATCAGGCGCCAAGAAGTGAGCAGCGAGCTGCGGGAACTCGGCACATTTCTGATGCCATTTGGCATGAGTATGAAAGATGCACGAGTGCGCAGCCAGATAGCCGATGAGATTTTTGAGCTCGCTGCGGAGCGCATCGATTTGGGCTCTGACGCCGATCTCACCGGTTCGTGGGCACATGATGCGGCACCACGTGATCCACGGGTGAGTGCACACCCAGTGCATGGGTGCCCGAGTGTGCTCAGCCATTTAGAGCACACTCGGGAGCTACTCACGCTCGATCAACAACTTGCTAGCCTAGAGGCCACGATCACCTCTGCTGTTGATTCAGTGGCGCGAGAATTTGATATTACCGCAGGGGTGCTCGCCTACTTGGGGTTTTTGCAAGGAGTTCCAGAAAATCCGGCCACTGCGGCCAATACACCAGTAAAACTCTCTGGCGGAGCTCCGGTGTTGGCACGGATTCACAACGAGGGCGATTTACTCATCACGCTGTGTTTGCAAGAGAGCGCCTTGAGCGAGCTCACCGCTGCGGAATTCGCTGGATTGTGCACCGCTTTTCTTGCAGAACGTCGATTAGGGGAACGGCCAGGGCGGCTCAGCACGCGGCCTACAGCTGCTTGGAATGCTGTGCTGCGCAATTTTGAGTTTCTTAACAAGCTAGAGCTACAGCGGGGGATTGTGCGAACCCCCGAACCGCTTGGAGGCGGAATCGCGCCGTTTATGGCGTGGGCTTCGGGAACTCCGTTAGCCTCCGTTCTCAGAAGTTTTAAGCTGGAAGTGGGGGATTTTATGGCCGCTAACCGGCGGCTCATCGATCTGCTCAGCCAGATTGCCAATGCCACTGAAGGCACACCTGTGGGAAGCCTCGCTGTGCAGGCGATGCAGCTCATTAAGCGGTGGGAGTGGTTGTGATGCCAAGAGTTCGCATAGTGAGTGGGCCGTTTGCATTCCTCTTGCATCTGCTGTTAGCCGGGCTAGCAGGAGTGAGCTTGTGGGCGGCTGGAGCTCCGCGCTCCTGGTGGCCGGCAGCTCTGCTAGGTGTGGCGCTGCTATGGCTCGTCGTGCGCCGTCTCACTGCGCCCAGAGCCTTCCTCTGGGGATTTGTTGGAGGATTCGTTTTCTTCTATCTGCATTTTGATTGGGCTCTGGCTGCCACTGGATTAGTGGCAGCACGGGTGGTGCTCGCCGGGATTGAAGCCACGTTTATCGGATTTGTGGCAGTGCTTTGGGCAGGAATATGGCGATCGCGGCTGCGCCACCACAGCAGCATTGTGGCATTGGGCGCTGTGGTGGCATCAGGAGTGGCATGGGCGGGGGTGGAAGTGCTCCGCTCAGCCGTGCCGTTCGGGGGATTACCGTGGGGATTGCTGGGATATTTACTGGTAAATTCGCCACTCGTACACTTAGCTCCATGGGGCTCCACAGAATTGGTGGGCGCTGTGGGCGTGATGTGCGCAGTGAGCGGTGTAATTGCCTGTGAAAATGTTCTTACTGTGCATCTCTTTCGTGCAGTGCGAGCGGCAGTTGTATGCTGTGCACTGCTCGTTGCTCCGCTCGCTGTGGGGCTGCTTCCTCCTGCCACTGGCCAGGTGAAAGTGGCGATAGTGCAGGGAAATACTCCAGAGTTGGGCACTGTTTCCGATGCAATGTGGGCCACAATAACCACAGCCAACCACGTGGAAGCGGCTCAAGAGGTGGTGAGAGCACACCCAGATCTTGTGGTGCTGCCGGAATCCACATCTGATTACGACTATCGAGTGGAACAGTATCCGCACGATTTGATCATGAATTTAGCTCATAAAGCAGGCGTACCGCTGCTGTTGGGCACACAGCGTTATTTTCACAAACAGGGGAGCGATGTGCGCACAAATGATTATGTGGTGCAATATCCCAATGATCAGCTCCCAACTGCCGCACATACGTATTCCAAGCAACACCCAGTTCCATTTGGGGAGTATGTGCCATTGCGCGGATTTTTTGAAAAGCTCACCTCTAAAATAGATGAAATTTCAATTGATATGGTGCCAGGGGAGCGCCCCGCTCAGCTGAGTGTGCAACTGCCGCAGCGTACGCTCACGGTGGCAGTGCCAATCTGTTTTGAAGTGGCGTATTCTTCTATAGTTTCACAAGGAGTGACTGGATCTGAGCTGCTTGTGGTGCCCACAAGCAATGTGACATTTGGGCGTTCCAGCGAGGCTTTTCAGCAGTTTGCTATCACTCAATTTCGGGCGATTGAGAATGCTCGCACAGCGATTCAGGTATCTACGATGGGCACTTCAGGAGTGGTGGCTCCAGATGGTGCGATCAAATATCGCACTGGCCTCTTTGAGCGCGACGCTCGAGTGGTGAGTGTGCCGCTTTTCGCTCACACAACTCTAGCTGCGCGTACTTACCATATTCGCCCATACTATGTGCTTGCAGGGCTCCTTATAGCCACAACGTGGGCTGTGATAGGGCTTTGCCGTAAACAGTAAAAGTAGCCTGCGCAAATATACGTCGATGATGACTTGCAGTGCGCTCAGCGCAGCCGCTTGTACAATTTTCCGGAGCGAAGCAGCTCTAAGCGTTCGTCGAGAAGCACTTTGAGCTCATCTTCGCTGCGGCGTTCCAGTAGCATATCCCAGTGGGTACGCACTGATTTGGCAGGTTTATCGTCATCATCGTCCGCCACTCCCACAAGGTGCGCAACTGCGCCGCATTTGCATTCCCAGGTGGCTGGAGCGTCGGCGTCAATGGCCAGAGTTACGTCAAATTCATGGCCATTCTCGCACAGATATTTCACTTCGCGGCGTTCTACGAATGCCACGCCTTCATCAGACTCCAAAGAATTTGCACCGATTTTCATTCCGCGCAGCGAACGCTCAACCATTCAATTCCTTCTTTCGAGTACAGATCATTCCGTTATCATAACGCACAGCCGGCAGCTGATGTTCCCATATGCGCACATAGTCTATCGAAATCGCAGATGTGAGAGCCAATTTGATTTTGCTCGGTACTCGCGTGTGTTATGTCTGACGCACGGGCGCGCGCTTTTAGTTAAAGCCTGCGGGCACGCAGATAGGCGCAGATACATAGGGTGAAAACAAGCTACTTTCATCAGCTTATTATTCGTGGATAGATATTCTCGCTGGTAGATATTCTCAACGTCACTACATAGCGAGAGCTTTTAACGTATAGCCGATAATGCACATTATGTCAGATTAGATCTGAAGCCTAACTTTTATATACCCTCATGGCCTTGATGCCGTCACCTGCATACGGCGAACGCACTACCCTCGAGCCCGCTTTTGAGCACGGCGTAGAGCGAGCTCATCTACCATCTGATCCGCTGCAGAATCGGTGTGCTCTACGGGTAGCTCTGTGAGTGAGCCTTCCACTTCGCACCACACTTTTCCAAGGGCAATTCCAAACACACCTTGTCCGCCGTTGATGAGGTCGATCACTTCATCATTCGAGGTGCACAAATACACCGAAGCGCCATCGCTCATCAAGGTGATTTTGGCGAGATCGTCTACTCCGAAATCTTCTAGCTGAGCCACAGCCGTGCGAATCTGTTGAAGAGACACGCCCGTATCAAGCAAGTGCTTTACCACTTTTAGCACCAAAATATCACGGAACGAATAGAGCCGCTGCGTACCAGAGCCCCGAGCAGTGCGCACAGTTGGCCCCACTAGCCCCGTGCGATCCCAATAATCAAGCTGCCGATAGCTAATTCCCACAGCGCGGCACACAGCTGGACCACGATAGCCAAGATCGTCGTCTAACTGCGGCAAACCATCGCTAAATAGCACCTGCTGCTCTTCTGTGCTGTGCCCTGCGTGCGTGGACGGATCGATCATCGAGCTTGCCTTTCCCTGAAAACCTACTGCTAAGCGTAAGCCTGTTACGAGTGAAATACAACGACATCATTTAAGTTTTTTCAGCGTGTCGCGCGGCGTTTCTTAAAGTAAATTCGGATATTACTTGAACTTTTCTAGATGTCACCTACGGAGAAGTTATCTCTCTAACACCGTTTGGCCGAATGCCTCCGTCCTATTAACGCAGCTCCATATCAATATTTTCCATCAACAGAGCGTGATAATAATGTGTGAGCAGGGCAGATAATTCCCCGGTAGCCGCCAGCACTCGTTCTTGAGCTAGCGGAGTTTTCCGCGCCCGCTCAAGGGCAAGCATATTCACAAGTGCCACAGCATGCGCATGGGCAGATGTGTGCACTGCACGGAGCTGGCGCGGCGGCATTCCTAACTCTTCAAGCGCCGCAGCATAGCGCACAATGTCGATCGCCTGTGCAGTGAGCCTCCCCCGAGAATCTGGTGTGAGCAAACCAGCGGTGATGTAGGACTCGATTTTTTGAATAGAAACCCCCACTAGTTGAGACAACTCAACTTTCGACAACCGTGTGCCAGGGCGCACAGCTGCGAGCCCTCCCCCATCAACAGCATGCATACGGGCAGGGTGTTCATACGTTGCCGCACCAGAATCAAGCTGCCGCAACATCTCTTTGATCTGCGCTAGATGAGCATAGCGATCGCGCTGTTCAATTAAGATAAACCGCAAACGCTCTACATCTGCCAACGAAAAAAGGCGTTGGTTTGACGGCGTACGATACGGAGTTATCAGCCCTTCATTCTCAAAATGCCGGATTTTAGAGGCGGCGAGAAACGGGAACTCTCCACTCACCATCGCCCGCACTTCCCCAATTTTCAAAGTGGGCTCATGCGAAATATCTTGTGGCCAGCTCAGTTGCTCCGCGGGAGAACCTCCGGATTCTTCGGGAATCTGGGCGAGATCTCGAGGCATATCACGCCACCTGAGTGGAAGCGAAATATGTGAACTGATATTTGCCGATGCGCACTTCATCGTTGGGCTGAAGCAACACTTCATTCACCAGCTCACCGTTCACATATGTGCCGTTGAGCGATCCCATATCTTTCACGTAAAACAGGCCATCTTTGCGAATAAAATGTGCATGGCGCCGCGAAACGGTCACGTCGTCAAGAAAAATATCCGATTTAGGGTGCCGCCCTGCTGTGGCCAAATCTGAATTGAGCAAGAAACGCGCACCGGCATTCGGCCCTCGGCGGGCAATGAGCAATGCACTCGTAGGCGGTAGTGCATCAATTGCTGCGAGGTCATCGGCGTCAAGGCCACGCAGCTGGGCTGGGGCATCAATCGGACTGCGGCGAATCGCTGAAAATCGTGAAGTAGCTGTGGGATCTGGCGCTGCTGAAGTTGGCATATCGACCGATTCATTCATACTCATATTACTTCTCCTCAATCCCCCCGCATAAGCCGCACACAGTGCCGTTATTTCTGCTTGAGCTAATAGTCTAGCGTAATCGCCTCACCTGCCGTGATGCAATTGTTAATGGCTGGCGGTGGTATGCCCCACGCAAACGATGCAGAAATCTAAGCCGCGTTCAATCGAGCACCATCGGAGTACGTGACCGCCCACTCGAAGTCACCTGAACCATCTGAACCACACTCGATAGCATCATAAACATCACCACCATGGAAAACCGACAAACAGCGATACATCCCCGTCCAAAAAAAATGATCCGCCGGGCCGAAAAGCGGTAGAAGCCAGGTTCGCGGTATGTTCTGAGCAACTTCCTGTAACAATACTCCCCTATTAGCAGCTCGACAGCTAGCCGTATTCGCGCTAGTAATAGCTGCCTACTGGCTCTCCGGCAAATCGCTCGCCGGATCATCTGGTGCGTCATTCGGCGCTGGCGAATTGTTGTCTTTGCTGCGGCGCTCCTTCACATAAACGTATGTTTCGTACCCACAATATCCACTAGCTAAGAGCAAAATGCTAGCCGCTATAAGTGCCCACCACGGGAAGCGGGGCAAATCAGAGTTTTTCCCCGCCTTATTGAGATCTGTGTTTGGCGTAGGAAGAACACGCGTGCCAGTCACCAAAATCCGATGGGTATTGATACCGAGCGGAGTGCACGTAATCAACGTGGCGAGATCACGCCCCTCTTGTACGAGTACCTCTTCGCTATCTTCAGGGCTCACCACTTTAATTGATTCCACTTTATAGGTGAGAACTTCGCCAAATACTTCAATAGTGAAAGTATCGCCACGGCGCACTTTATCGAGATTGGTAAACATCGTGGCGCTCGCCAAGCCTCGATGCGCAGTAATCACTGTACGGGTAGACGGTCCCCCTACTGGGAGTGACGTTCCCTCCAGATGTCCAGCTCCTTTGAGCAGCGTTTCATCGTTTGCCCCATGATAGACCGGTAAATCTACGTCAATACTCGGAATTCTGAGCCGCGCCATTAAGTTGTCGTTACCTACAGTGAGCTGCTGGGCGTACGGGGCAATTCGTTTCCCATTCACCGAGGCAGCAATATCCCCCACTCCCTCTGGAATACGCTCATATTTTCCGAGTACTGCTCCTGCCGAGAGTGCCTCATTGTAGAGATGAGCCTGTGCAAGCTGCTCTCTTTTTTCTGGTTGCGCGCTATCAACGCGATTTCCGTATGCGTTGATAAGCTGCGATTGATCCCACTGCGATTTCCAACTAGCCACAGTGGGATAGAGCAACAATCCAGAGCCAAGAAGCACCAGTATGCTAACAAAATAAGAAGTAAGTAAACGTTTCATACACGTTCTTCCCGTGCACATTTGATGACTGCACGCTCAAAGTTTGCTTCAGACCTCAACCTGTTTTCATGAGCTGTATCTCAACGATAGAGCTACTCGCCCTCACGCAGCCAGCTAGATTTATCAATAAACAGCTCGGTGGGGCGTGCAGATTCATGATTATCATGGCACACCCCACCGTGGGCTACTACTCACGAGCGCATTGGCGGCGGCGCTGCTCCGCTCGGCGCTATATGAGCAATAGATTGCTGTTTTTGTTTATCTCTCGTCACGCATAACGATTAAGCGTTCTTGCGGCGAATATTCGCAAACGCCAAGCCTCCAGCAAGAGCTAGCACGGCAATACCCGCAATGGTGAGTAGTGCAGTGCCCGCGGCACCCGTAAGCGGCAGCTTCGGGCCATTTTGCGGAGTGTTCACAACGTTTTCCTGTTCACTCAACTGGTGAGTACCAGGAACGAGTGTGATCTCTTTAACAGCATCGTTGAGCATGAAACCGGCGGGAGCCTTTGTTTCCTTGAGATATACAACGCGCTGCGTGGCTTGATCGCCTTTGCCGATGTAAATACCGTCGAACACTACAATGCCTTGGTCATTTGAAGTAGCTGTAGCAAGTTCTTTCGTAAGCTCCCGGTCAGCATAGATCTTGAACTCTGCACCAGAGAGAGGCTTAGCCGGAGTCTGCGCATCTATCTTCTTGAATTTATACTCGCCGTACTTAGGATCTTCAGTAGGAACGATTGGCGGTTTTGGATTGTCTGGGTTGTATTCGCTAAATGGATCATACTCACCATCAATCGGCCATGCGGCGTTTTTCACCACGCCTTGAGGAGGCAATGCAGTGAGCTTGGTCTTCAAAGTAAATACGACGGTGTCTCCAGCGCTCACCTTAGCCAAGCCAGATGGGGTCAGAGCAATCTTCACATTCTTTACCGGAGTGTTGCTGGTGGTCACAGTAAAATCGGCAGAATCAAGAACCTGATTACCCACTTTCACAGCAGCAGAATCATTCACGTAAGTGAGATAGCTTTGCAGCTGATCCACGATGCCATATTTGCTTGGCTTTGCCTGAGTTGCGGTTGTGGTGATAACCCATGGGATCTCATCGCCAATCGCTTTGAGGTTAGAGTCGTCTTGCACCTCTTTGGTTCCAGGTGTGTTCACATCGTTCTTAGGATAAACGTGCACATCGGTGATCCAATCTCCTTGTGCATTCGGGAAAGGCACTGTAACGAAGAATGGTGCCACTTTCTTCGTCACCGCGTTAGCGCCGGGGTCGGTTTCAATCACGAGATATGCACCAATGGCGAGGTTCGAGAAAGTCGTTTCACCCCCACCGTTTGTGGCTTGCTCGGTGGCCGGTGCAGTTTGATATTCCTGGCCGCCACTCGTTACTTTCTTCGCCTGCTCGTTGTATGTGAGGCCAGCTACCTTAGCCCAATCATTGTTGTTGGTAAGATCCAAGCCTTCCACTTTCGCCACTGAGAATTTCACTCCAGACAGTGGTGTATTGCTAGGAGGCTGAACCAACTTCGTGCCGTTGCCAGGCTGCGTGGCGCGTGGATTGTTGTCATATTTATGAATAGTGAGAGACCCTGGCCCAGTAGGCATATTTCCTAAGTCTGCAGCAAAGGCATTCTGCACTAATGACATGCTCCCCAGTATAAACGTCAGCGCAAACGCCAAAGTAAGAGCGAGAATACGCTTCACTCCGGTAGGTTTTGCAACCATGTTTTTTCCTTTCAATGAGCGCTCGGAAAATTTTTGCAATGCACTTCAATCCTTGAGATGTACTTCAAAAATCATCCGAGTTTCTGTGTGCGCCTGCGTCCAAGCATGATGAGAGATACAGTGAGAGCAGCGATAAGTGTGCCTCCCCCTGCTAGTAGGAAGAAGTCGCGTCCGACTCCTCCGCTGAGCGGCAACGCAGGACCAGTGCGCTGCTCGTTGAGAATCGCCTTAGCACCCGTGAGGGTGTATGGCTCTTCAGAATCAAGAGTGATGGAATGCTGAGAGGGGTCGAGAATATAACCACTCGGAGCTTTCATTTCTTGAAGAGTGTAGGTTCCCAGGGGGAGGTTCGTTATCTTCATAACCCCTGGAGTGGGATCTTTATCGAGAGCGGCAGCACCGGTGCACGCATTTGATGATCCCGCCGAGGCCGATCCCGTCGAAGTTGCAACTGCACAATCTGCCAACCGAAACTCAACAGGCGTTGCGCCCGTAGGCTGCGCAATCGCTGCGTGTGAAAGCGTGAGCTTCCATTCGGAGCCTTCCAAAAGTTTTCCACTGCTAGCTCCTCCGCTCGCACCTG
>JALELI010000040.1 GCA_022768785.1 Arcanobacterium sp.
AATTTTCGGATCAAAAAGCTCCTCGTTGTGCCCCCGGCAGGACTCGAACCCGCGACCAAAGAATTATGAGTTCCCTGCTCTAACCGTCTGAGCTACAGGAGCGAACGCCCACTATCGTAGCTGTTTTCGGGCGGTGAACACAAAGCCAGCAGCTCCAAACTGATGTGCCACACGTCAGCTGGCCACAGCGGGAGCCTCCGCCACAGCTGGCTAAACCTCGGCCACAGCAAGATCGACAGGCAGAAAGTGGCGCTAAGAATCCGCCTCGTCGAAAGCGCGCCGGCGCTTCTCTAGCTCAATCAGCCGCTCAAAAAGCATTGCCTGATCAGGAGAACTCGCCCCCGCACGCTGCATCTCAGAGCGCACATCAGCAATCTGGCGGGTGTAGCCTTGGCGAATTAATGCCATCATCACCCCGCGCACATAGCGCCACATATCCGCAGCGCGATCCTCAGCGACCGGCTCCACACTCAGCTGAAACACTGCCCCGCGCACACTTGGATCTAGCTGTTTTGCCACCTCGCCCACAAACCAGCTCGTGCCAGCCACCTCGGCATCTGGCTCAGCTATTCCCTCAGCCACCAAAGCTTTCATACGCTCATCTGCCGCTTCTACTCCACCGGCTGCACGGATTGCATCGAACACCGTGCGATGAATCGGCACCACAAAACTCTGGCTTGGAAGTTGCTGAGCATTGGCCGCCAAGGCTAGGCGCGGCAGCTGCAGCATCACGTTGAGCGCCGCGCGCTCGGTGCGCTCCACCGGATCTCGAATTTCGTTACGGGCCTTCAGCACTGGCGCAGTGGCCTGTACCAGCTCTCCGCCGTCACGCTCGATCACAGAAGCTGCTTCAGCTCCGGCAC
Source organism: Arcanobacterium sp. (assembly GCA_022768785.1). Taxonomy (GTDB): domain Bacteria; phylum Actinomycetota; class Actinomycetes; order Actinomycetales; family Actinomycetaceae; genus Arcanobacterium_A. The sequence continues at coordinate 864 of JALELI010000040.1, forward strand.
GGGTTCCTCCTCGCCCGCTGCCACCACTCTCATGCGAAATTCCCGCATCTGAGTAGCGCCCAGCCGAAATCTGCGCAGGCGCAGCTATCCGCTGCCGCTCAGCGTGCACCACGGCCTCTCGCACCAAGTGCTCTTCCATACCAAGCCACCCAGCTAACTGCCGTATATATTCACTGCGCAGCACCCGATCTCGAATAGCGGCCACCACCGGAGCGCTCGCGCGGAGCCCCGCCGCTCGCCCCTCGGCCGTGCGCAGCGGCACATCGCGTAAAATCGAGCGAATCACAAAAGCGAACAACGGCTCACGCTTCTCAACCACTTCTTTCACAGCCAGATCGCCATATTTCATGCGCAGCTCGCAAGGATCGAGCCCCTCGGGCAAAATCGCCACAAAAGTCTGCGCCCCAAAACTCTGATCTTCTTGGAAAACTTTTAGAGCAGCTTTTTGTCCGGCAGCATCACCATCGAAAGTAAACACCACTTCGCCACCGAATCCCCGCCCGTTATGCAAAATCACCCCTGCAGCCACCGATGCCGAATCACCGATCAAGCGCCGCGCGATCTTCGCATGATCGTGGCCGAACGCCGTCCCACACGTGGCCACTGCCTGCGGCACTCCAGCCAGATGAGCCGCCATCACATCGGTGTACCCCTCCACCACCACGATGCGATGTTCCTCAGCAATTGCTTTACGCGCCAAATCCAGCCCATAGAGCACCTGAGATTTCTTATAGATCAGCGTCTCGGGAGTGTTGAGATATTTTGGCCCTTCCTCAGAATCGTTGATTTTTCGGGCTCCAAAGCCAATCGTCTCTCCCGTGATTGAACGGATTGGCCACATAAGCCGCCCACGAAAGCGATCGTATGGCCCGCGTGTGCCCGCAGCCACCAAGCCGCTCGCCGCAATCTCTTTCTCTGTGAAGCCGTGCTTGCGCAACACATCGAGCAGTGCACTCCAGCTGTTCGGCGAATACCCCACTCGGAAATGAGCAATTGCCTGGGCGTCGAAGCCTCTGCCTGCCAGTAATTCTCGCCCAGCTGCCGCCTCGGCAGTGCTGAGCTGGCTCACATAGAAATCCTCAGCCACTCGGTGTGCATCGATCAATCGCGAGCGCTTCACCTCGCGGGCACCGGCGTCGCCGCTTCCTCGCGCAGCGTCGTCGTACTCTACTTGCACGCCAGCTTTGCGCGCCAGATATTCCACGGCTTCTACGAAAGGAATGTTTTCGATCTTTTGGATAAAGCTGATCACATCGCCGCTTTCGCCGCACCCGAAGCAGTGAAAATAGCCCACCTGTGGGCGCACGTTAAACGACGGTGTTTTCTCATCGTGGAATGGGCACAGACCTTTGAGGGAGCCCACTCCGGCAGGTTTGAGGGTCACATAATCGCCCACTATATCCTCAATGCGGGTGCGCTGTTTCACCTCGTCCACCACGCTATCCCGAATACGCCCTGCCATGCGCTCTATCATACCCGGCACAGTACGAAAAGCTCGCTCTCACAGTGAGGCTATCTCCGCATACTCCAAACGGGAATCTCCTTGTGGCTATGCCCTCCCAGCTGGTGATTATGCAGCACTTCCGTGGTGCATAACCACGAAAGCGAAGTTTTCGCACTCATCGCCCGCGATGTGCGCTGTGCGATCACAACCGCCAGCTTGCTAGTTGCGCAGCATTCCACAATAGCGTGCGTGCCATGCGCGCGCTGAGAGATCCGTGAGTGACGCCACTTGGTCAATCACCACGCGCAGTCGCTCACTACTGTTGGCGGCATCGCGCCACGCATCAATCAACACTGGTTCTAGCCGCTGCTCTGGCTGCTCAGAAATAGCGTCCACTAGGTCAAACACAATTGTGCGCTGCTCGAAGTAAATCGGCTCTTGTTCGCGTGGAGCCATCACAAAATAGACGGCCAATCCTTTGAGAGCAGTGATCTCTGCCAGCGTTGCCTCAGGAATCACCACTCCACCGCGATAGCGCCATAGCGGCTCCGCGCCATAACGGGCGCGAGTGGCCGAGGTGATCGCTTTCACGAAACGCCCAATCAGATCGGAGGTGAGATCTTTGAGCCGCGCCAAATCTCGCATCGAACCAGAAAATGCGCCCGGCCACGATGGCATTGCCAGCAGTCGCTCAAATGCGGCTTCGAGTTCTTGCATAGACACTCCAACGCCATACCATTGTTGGGTGACGGCTATCACAGCATCTCGTTCCGCCCCCACAGTTCGCAAAATCTCCTCTGGCCCTTGAGTAGCTCCGAGCCATGCAGCCACACGCGGGTGAGTGACAGTGTGCACTAAGCTGTCTTCCACATCATGCACACAGTAGGCAATGTCGTCAGCGAGATCCATAATCTGCGCCTCAATTGGCTTTGCAGTCCCGTGGTTGCCGTGAAGCCACTCAAAAACGAGCGCGTCGTCGTCATACACTCCAAATTTTGGTGCCTGCGGCCCGTTCGGGCCTTGGCCACGCCGCCAGGGGTATTTCACTGTGGCATCGAGAGTGGCACGTGTGAGGTTTAATCCGGCTGGAGCACCGTCTGAGTGAAACCGTTTCGGCTCTAGACGGGTGAGGATTCGCAGCGTTTGCGCATTCCCCTCAAAGCCACCAGCAGAAGCTGCCACCTCGTTGAGAGCTCGTTCTCCGTTGTGCCCGAACGGCGGGTGCCCAAGATCATGGCATAGGCATGCCGTTTCCACAATGTCTGGATCGCAGCCGAGATTTTTTGCAAGGGAGCGGCCAATTTGAGCCACTTCTAGCGAATGGGTGAGCCGTGTGCGCACAAAATCGTCTGCCTCTGGGCCAAGCACCTGGGTTTTTGCTCCAAGCCGGCGCAGCGCCGAAGAATGTAACACCCGTGCCCGGTCGCGTTCAAACTCTGTGCGGGATTTACTCTTAGGCGGCTCAAACGCCCATCGCTCTTGATCGCTTTCGCTGTAGAGACTGCTCACATTTACAGTCTAGCGGCTAGAAGTGGGCCGAGGGGCGGGAGCGCACCGCCAAGCATAGGTAATAGCAAATTCACAGTAGGAGCCCACTCGATACGGCTGCGGAGCCCATACCACTAAAGTGCCCACTTCTGTTTCTATATCTATCACGTAGTGCGAGCGCGCAAACGTACAGCGGATCACTTGACCCACTGGGCCTATCACATTATTGCTCTCTGTAGCACGCAAATAGATTCGTGACGGCGGTATCACCACTGGCTCATCGGCGTCTGGTGTGCGTGTGGGAAACGTTATCCTCCAGACACGCCGATTTCCGCGTGCTGGATCATCTCGCGCTCCGAAGCACTCAGTGTGCGTGAATCGAGCCAGTGCTCGGGCACATGCGCCCGCTTAGCCCCACCAGCTCTCCCCCGAGCTCCATGCGCAGCCTGCGGATACGGCTGGCTCAAATCTAGCTCGTTGAGTAACGTGCGCAGCTCCACAAGCGAACTCGCTACCGCTAATTTGCTGCGTAGCTCTCCGCCCACTGAGAATCCTCGTAGATACCACCCGATGTGCTTGCGCATATCACGCACTGCTTTGAACTCGTCTCCCCAATGCACCACCATCAACTCAGCATGCCTCATAATTGTGGCAGCTACCTGTGCGAGCGTTGGCTGAGCACGCAGCGGCGAGCCACTATATGCCGCAGCCATATCATAAAAAATCCACGGCCTCCCCTGCGCTCCGCGCCCAATTGCCACTCCATCGCAGCCCGTTTCGCGCACCATACGTTCGGCGTCTGCCACTTCAAACACATCGCCATTGCCAAATACGGGTACGGCACCTCCCACGAGCTGCACTAACTCAGCCACACGTTCCCAATGAGCATGGCCCGAATAATGCTCCTCAAGGGTGCGCGCATGCAGCGTGAGCGCTGCCACACCTGCTTCGATGGCTATTTCTGCGGCTTCTCGGAAGGTTTGGTGCGCACCGTCGATGCCAATCCTCAGCTTTGCCGTCACCGGCACTGTATGTGCTCGTTCGACGGCTTCTGAGGCGCACTGTGCAGCGTGAACTGCCGAGCTCACAATCGCACGAAACAGATCCGTTTTCCACGGCAGAGCCGAGCCGCCTCCTTTGCGAGTTACTTTTGGCACCGGGCAGCCGAAGTTGAGATCGATGTGGTCAGCGAGATCTAGTTCGATCAGCTTACGCACCGCTGCAGCCGTCACAGCTGGCTGCACTCCGTACAGCTGCACAGAACGTACTGGATCCCCCAGATCTGGCTGCACCATCTGCAGCGTGGAGGGTTTCTCTTCTATTAGTGCGCGTGTGGTGATCATCTCGCACACAAAGAGCCCCGCCTGCGCATGGTTGCCCACCCGCCGAGCAGCAGTTCTGCGTGGCTCAGCTCGTTGAGCAGCGAGCGCCTCTGGGCACCCCTCGATGGGCAGCGCACGGAGCGGCACCCCGCAATCCTGGAGCTGAGCCCCCGAATCACACACCGCTTGCTGTGCAAATTCCCTGCAGAGCTGCCGGAAAGGAGCATTCGTCACGCCCGCCATAGGCGAGAGCACCACCGGCACGTCAAGCTCTACTGGCCCGATATGCACCGGGGTGCTCTGTACCCGCTGTGCGAGTGCGCTCTTTACTTCAGCAGCCAAGGAGCTTAACCGCTAGATAGGCCTGCACCTCAGCCATCGGAATCCGCTCCTGCGCCATCGTATCGCGATCGCGCACAGTGACGGCATGATCTTCGAGTGAATCGAAATCCACAGTGACGCAAAACGGAGTGCCGATTTCGTCTTGACGGCGATAACGCCGTCCCACCGCTCCGGCATCGTCGAAATCTACGTTCCAATACTGGCGCAGCTCAGCAGCCAGCTCGCGCGCCACTGGAGAGAGTTTCTCCGAACGTGAGAGTGGAAGCACGGCAGCTTTCACCGGAGCGAGGCGTGGATCGAGTTTCAGCAGCACTCGCTTATCTACACCGCCCTTGGTGTTGGGCGCTTCATCTTCGGTGTAGGCTTCCACCAGGAAAGCCATCATTGAGCGAGTGAGGCCCGCCGAGGGCTCAATCACATATGGAATGTAGCGCTCTCCAGTGGCTTGATCGAAGTATTCGAGCCGCTTGCCCGAGTGCTCAGAATGAGCCGATAGATCGAAATCTGTGCGGTTTGCAATCCCTTCAAGCTCTCCCCACTCAGAGCCTTGGAAACCAAATTTATATTCGATATCCACTGTGCGCTTTGAATAGTGCGAGAGCTTTTCTTTCGGGTGCTCATAGAGGCGCAGATTATCTGGGGAAATTCCCAGGTTGGTGTACCACGCAAAACGATCGTCGATCCACCGCTGATGCCATTCTTCGTCGTCTCCAGGCTTTACGAAGAATTCAATCTCCATCTGCTCAAATTCGCGAGTGCGGAAAATGAAATTTCCTGGTGTGATCTCATTGCGGAAGCTCTTGCCCACCTGGCCGATGCCGAAAGGGGGCTTTTTACGCGATGTGGTGAGCACATTCAGGAAGTTGATGAAGATGCCTTGCGCCGTTTCTGGGCGCAGATAGTGCAAGCCAGCTTCGTCGTCTACCGGGCCCAGGTAGGTTTTCAGCAACCCCGAGAACGGTTTAGATTCCGTCCACTGGCCTTTCACTCCACAATTTGGGCACGCCACATCACCCATATCCACATCAGCCTCGGCCACACTGTGCTTGGCTGCGTAGTGTTCTTTCAGCTCGTCTTCGCGCAGACGCTTATGGCAGTTGAGGCATTCGATGAGCGGATCAGAGAACGTGGCCACATGCCCACTTGCCACCCACACTTCACGGGGCAGAACAATAGAGGAATCGAGCCCCACCACATTATCTTTGCTGGTCACGTTGGCGTGCCACCACTGGCGTTTAATATTTTCCTTGAGTTCCACGCCGAGCGGGCCGTAATCCCACGCTGAGCGGGTGCCTCCATAAATCTCTCCAGACGGGAAAACGAATCCGCGACGCTTCGCAAGAGAAATCACGTTCTCAAGGCGCGATGGTGCCGATTTTGCCATGGACATTAGCTCCTTTGTTTGTGCCACATCTGGCTGATGTGATGCATAGATCTGCTCCGTTAGCAGTTGAGCGATGTGCTCTTATTCATATTGTACGTGGGTCGCCCCAACATGCCACAACCAGGCCTGGCTATACCCGCTTATTTATATCGTACGTGAGCAGCGCCAGCACGCAGACGGGCGCAAATAGCGTCAGCGCCTATCCGCTTATCCTCATCATGTATGGATTGCACCTTTAATGGGGCTTGCGCGCGTTTCTAATCAACTTATCCTCATCACGCACGGGCTGCGCTCCGCCTCGGGCAATATCTCGCCTCGCCCCTATTTAGTTAGCTCACACATGAGAACCACCACAGACATAATTGTTGAAAACTATTCTCATCAAAGATGATAATGATTCCTATGAAAACTAATAAACTTATGCAGCTTATCAGCGTTACCGCAGCGTCTACACTCGCACTTGCCGCGTGTTCGTCTACTCCCACTACGGCGTCTACCACAACGGGCAACACGTCAAAAATCACTGTCACCGCTTCCATGTATCCAATCGAGTATTTGGTGAATGAGATTTCTGGCGGGAAAGTGGCAGTGAACGAGCTCACAGCCCCCGGAGCATCAGCTCACGACGCCGAGGTGTCGCCTGCCGACGTATCCGCAATTGAGAAAACACAGGCAATGATCTATATCAAAGGCTTCTCCGCTGCCATCGATGATGCCGCTAGCAACGTGTCGATTAAACCAGTGGTGAATATCGGTGATTCCGTTCAGCTACTCACCGCCAAGCAGCTAGGCCCGAACGCTGAGAGCGAAGATCACGATCATGATTCTGCCGCTAAAGACGCCGATCATGATCACAAGGCAGAGGGGCACGATCACGCCCACGGAGATTTTGATCCGCACTTCTTCACCGATCCTTCCCGCATGGCACTCGCTGTGGCACCAGTTGTAAAAACTCTGTCTGAGGTGGATCCCGCTAACGCCGATACGTACAAAGCAAATGGCGAAAAACTCACAGCAAAGCTCGATGAACTCGCCAAGAAATTCTCCGCCGCGCTCAATCCGCAAAAGTGCCAGAGCACCACTTTCGTAGTTACTCACCAAGCATTTGGATATCTCGCTGATAAAAACAAACTCTCACAGGTGGGCATTGCAGGATTGGATCCCGATGTGGAGCCCTCCCCCGCGCGCGTGAAAGAAGTAACCGATATTATGAAGAAGTCGGGCACCAACGTTATCTTCGCCACTTCCGATTCAGAGAAGAAAGGCGCCGAAGCTGTGGCAAAAGAGACGGGCGCAACTGTGATGCTTCTCGATCCTGCAGTGTCGCAGAAAGATAAGTCGAAAGATTATATCGCTGTGATGGAGCAGAACCTCGACCTACTCAAGGGCGCAATGAAGTGCAAGTGAGCATTCAGTAGCTTTTATCGTCCCACGTGCCAGGGGTTACCCTGGCACGTGGGAATTTTATAAGGAGGAGCCGTGCAGGCTATCGATGTGTCGTCGTTAAGGGTGCGCCTTGGCACTACTGAGATTTTGAGAGATATCAGCTTCTCTCTCGATGCTGGCCGCACCCTCGCAGTACTTGGGGCCAACGGCTCTGGGAAAACCACTCTCATCAAAACCCTCGTGGGGATCCACCCTATCGAAAGCGGCGATGTGAAAGTATTTGGCACTTCCATCGCACAGCGTTCACACGTGCCGTGGAACCGTATCGGATACACTCCCCAGCGCTTAACCACTACCGCAGGGGTGCCGTCTACAGCCTTAGAAACCGTGATGTCTGGGCTGGTTTACGGCAAACATCTCGTGCCCGGTCGCAACGCTAAAAAACGCGCATTAGCAGCTCTGGATATTGTGGGGCTCGCCCACCGCGCCCATGAATCTGTGCAGACGTTTTCTGGCGGGCAACAACAGCGCGTATTGATTGCACGCGCACTCATTAAAAACCCGGATCTCATCGTGCTCGATGAGCCTTTTGCCGGCGTGGATCAAGATTCCCGCGCGCACATCGTAGATACCTTGGCACAGGCCCATCACCAAGGAGCAACGATAGTGCTCGTGCTCCACGAGCTCTACAACCTAGAATCCATCATTGATGAGACACTCACGCTGGCAGGTGGGGCAATAGCATCGGTTACCGATCAATCCCCCGCAACAGATGAACATCTTCACGAGCACCCCAATATCGCCCCACACTATCGCACCCCACACATGGGAGGAGCAATCAGATGATCATTGAGATGCTGTCGTCTCCGCTCATGCAGCGGGCCTTTATTGTGGCGATCCTCGTGGGCATTACCGCTCCAATTATCGGCACTTACCTTGTGCAACGCCGCTTAACGCTGCTGGGCGATGGCATCGGCCATATCGCTCTCACCGGCGTGGCTCTGGGTTGGTTGGCAGCCTCCGCCACCCAAGCTGCCAACGTGGAAAATTGGGCAATCCCTGGAGCTGTGGTGGCCTCGGTACTCGGTGCACTCGGCATCGAATGGATGCGATCGAGCGGGCACACCGCTGGTGACGTGGCGCTCGCAATTCTGTTTTATGGCGGAATAGCTGGCGGGGTGCTATTAATCGGGATCGCCGGCGGCACCACAGCCAATCTCAACGCTTACCTTTTCGGATCGATCTCAACTGTGCGAGAATCCGACGTCTACCTCACAATTGGCCTCACGGTCTTTATTCTCGCTGTGGGTCTTGGCTTGCGCGCTCCGCTCTTCGTACTCTGCCTCGATGAAGAAAATGCCCGCGCCTCCGGCCTCAATGTGCCGCTACTCTCAGCACTGATCTCTGTGACAGCAGCCCTCACTGTGTCTATTTCAATGCGCGTTGTGGGAGCGCTGATGGTGTCTGCCCTAATGATCGTTCCCGTGGCAATCGCTCAGCTCATCTCGCGCTCTTTCCGCACCACAATGCACTTAGCTATGGGAATCGGTGTGGTTGTTTCACTAGCTGGCCTCACCACCACGTATGTGCAGCCGTGGTCTCCGGGGGCCACAATTGTGCTGATCACAATCGCGCTCTACATTATCGTGAGCATTGCTCGCCCAATCGTCTACGCATTACGCTCTCAGCGGCACACCACTGTACGTACAGGTGAAAAAGTCGGATAATAGACAGACGATCTGAGGAGTGGATATGCAACGCAAAACCCGTCAGCGTACCGCAATCGTGGAGGCGCTGAAAAGCTGGCAAAATTTTATCTCTGCACAAGATCTCTATGAACGCCTCGAAGCCGCCGGCGAAACCGTTGGCCTGGCCACTGTATACCGCAATCTGCAAGATCTCGCCGCTTCACACGATGTTGATGTGGTGCGGTTAGAGGATTCCGACGTGCAACTTTTTCGATATTGCGGCAACGATCAACATCACCACCACCTAGTCTGCCGTTCCTGCGGCACCACCCAAGAGATCAGTGCTGCAGATGTAGAAACCTGGGCCCACGCCGTCGCTGATCGCTACGGTTTTGCCGACGTGAGCCACTCTCTAGAGCTGTATGGCCGTTGCGCGGCTTGCCAGGCCAAAGCCGAAAAATAGCGTTCACTACCGGCGACACGCTCTACTGCCAGCGACACGCTCTACTGCCAGCGATTTCTCTCTTCTCCACTAACGCATCACAGCATCGCGGCCGAGCAACACTTTCAAATCTGAGTAGAGCGCTGGCTGCGGAGCCACTGAAAATGCCGGAGCCAACGCCACCACACTGGTTTTTCCGCGTTGTAGCACATGCAACCGCACGGGCGCTCCTCCAGGATATTGCGCAAGCACATGGGCCAAGTGCTCCATAAGCTCTGGTGTACACAGCCGTTCATGCACCTGCACATCTACAGGGGCATTGAGATCCACATCTGTGGGAGCGAGTTCAATACTCTGAGCAGAAAGGCTCACTGCCCCTTCACGAATAGACACTCGAGCGTGCACAATCACCACTGCATCTTGAGTGAGCAAGGGGGCCGCTTTTTCGTAGGTTTTAGTAAACACATTTACCAACGTGGATCCTGTGAGGTCTTCCAAGCCGATCGTGGCCCACACTTTTCCACTCTTTTTCGCCACTCTGGTTTGCACCGAAGAAATCAGCCCAGCAATCGTCACCGGCTGCCCATCTGCGATTGCTTCGTCGTCCATTAACTGCACCACTGTGGTATCTGAAGTGCGTGCCAGGAATGCTTCCATATCAGAGAGCGGGTGATCTGACACATACAGCCCCAACATTTCTCGTTCGATATTGAGTTTCTGGCGTTTATCCCACTCTGGGATATCCGGCACACTCACAGTGAATGAAGATTCCTCTCCCCCACCTAGCCCTCCAAACAGATCAAATTGGCCGGCAGCCTCGTTGCGCTTAATCGGCAGCACTGCATCGATAGATTCTTCCATCACTGTGAGGAGCCCTCGCCGCGAATACCCCAACGAATCGAAAGCCCCCGCTTTGATCATGCATTCCATAGCGCGCTTATTGCACACTTGAGACGGTACTTTATCTAAGAAATCCTGAAAACTTGTGAACGCTCCCTTTTCTTCACGAGCCGCAATAATGCCGTCCACAACGCCAGCCCCCACATTTTTAATGCCGGAGAGCCCCACACGAATTTCATCGTTCACAGCCCAGTAGCCAGAGCGAGATTCATTCACATCAGGCACGAGCACTGGAATTCCAAGCCGGCGGCAATCAGCAAGATAAGCCGCAATCTTATCAGTTTTCCCGATATTGCTCGCCAGCAGAGCTGCCATGAATTCCACTGGATAGTGCGCCTTGAGATATGCGGTTTGATATGCCACCAGTGCATACGCTTCAGAGTGCGACTTGTTGAATGCATATGACGCAAACGGCACCAAAATATCCCACAGGGTGTGAATACAATCCTCTGAATACCCGTTATCCCGCATACCCTGGGCAAAGCCTTCAAACTGCTTAGCGAGCACATCAGCTTTCTTTTTACCCATAGCTTTGCGCAAAATATCTGCTTGCCCCAGCGAGAACCCCGCCACTTTCTGCGCAATTTTCATCACTTGTTCTTGGAACACAATCAAGCCATACGTGGGGGCCAAAATATCTTTTAGCGGCTCTTCGAGCTCCGGGTGAATTGGAGTGATCTCCTGCAACCCGTTCTTGCGCAGCGCATAGTTAATATGCGAATTAGCCCCCATCGGCCCTGGGCGATAGAGCGCAGAGACGGCGGAAATATCGGCGAACTCATCAGCTTTCATCTGCTTCAGCAGCGAGCGCATACCTGAGCCTTCGAGCTGGAACACACCCAGCGTATCCGCCCGCTGCAGCAACTCAAACGTGCCTTGATCGTCGAGCGGAATCCCATCAATATCCGGCACTTCCTTGCCATTTGCCTCAATATTGGTAAGCGCATCATTGATCGTGGTGAGGTTGGAAAGCCCCAAAAAATCCATCTTGATCAAGCCCAGTTCTTCACATTGCGGATATTCGAATTGGGTGAGCACGATATTATCTTTGGCATTGCGCATCACCGGAATCACATCAGTGAGCGGAGCGCTACTCATAATCACAGCACAAGCGTGGACGCCGGTCTGACGCACCAAGCCCTCAAGCCCGGTGGCAAGGTCAAACACTTTCTTGGCATCGCCGTCACTTTCGATAACTGAGCGGAATTCTCCTGCCTCCGCATAGCGCGCATGATCTTTATTGAAGATCTCGTTTACGGGGATATCTTTCCCCATCACCGAGGGAGGCATTGCCTTGGTGAGCCGATCCCCCATCTCAAAAGGATATCCCAGCACTCGAGCGGAATCTTTCAGCGCCTGCTTCGCCTTAATCGTACCGAAAGTAACCACTTGGGAAACTTTGTCTTTGCCGTATTTATCCTCCACATATTTGATCACTTCAGGACGCCGCCGATCATCGAAATCCACGTCGATATCAGGCATACTCACACGCTCTGGATTGAGAAAGCGCTCGAAGAGCAACTCGTGCCTAATCGGATCCAGCTGTGTGATCCCCAGAGCGTATGCCACCATCGAACCGGCACCCGAGCCACGCCCCGGCCCCACTCGAATGCCATTTTTACGCGCCCAATCAATATAGTCTGCCACCACGAGGAAGTATCCCGGGAAGCCCATCTGGACGATCACACCCACTTCATAATCGGCGCGTTTGCGCACATCATCAGGAATCACATCACCAAAGCGGCGATGCAGCCCCCGCTCTACTTCTCGGATAAACCACGAGGTTTCATCTTCGCCTTCAGGCACCGGGAACCCGGGCATATAGTTGGCTCCGTCGTGGGTGGTGCGGAACGACACATTGCAGCGTTGCGCCACCTGCAAGGTGTTCTCACAAGCCTCTGGCATTTCAGCAAATAACCGGTGCATTTCCTCCGTGGAACGCAGATAATACCCCGAGCCATCGAATTTAAAGCGATTGGGATCTGTGAGCGTGGATCCAGAGTTGATACACAGCATGGCATCTTGCACGTGATCATCTGTTTTCTGCACATAATGCGAATCGTTTGTGGCAATAATAGGTGCACCGATTTTGTGGGCAAGCTCAATGAGATCTTTTTGCACTCGCCGTTCGATCTCAATGCCGTGATCCATGAGCTCCACGAAAAAATTGTCTTTCCCGAAGATATCTTGCAGTTCCCCCGCTGCCCGCAACGCTTCTTCTTTCTGCCCGAGCCGCAGCCGGGTTTGAATCTCTCCTGAGGGGCAGCCAGCTGTGCCAATCAAACCTTCATGGTAAGTTTCCAACAGATCTCGATCCATGCGTGGCCACTTGCCAAACTGCCCATCGAGAGAAGCCAATGATCCCATGCGAAAAAGGTTGTGCATTCCCGTGTTGTTCTCACTCAAGAGGGTCATATGCGTATAGGCGCCCGAAGCAGACACGTCATCGCTTTTTTGCTCCGGTTTCCCCCACTGCACGCGCGTGCGATCAAATCGCGATGTGCCCGGCGTCATATATGCCTCAAGCCCCACAATCGGCTTCACCCCAACATCTTGTGCAGCTTTCCAAAACTCATACGCACCAAAGAGATACCCATGATCCGTGATTGCCACAGCACTCTGCCCCTGCGCAGCCACTTCTTTCACCAATTTTTTAATTTTGGCCGCGCCATCGAGCAGAGAATAATCTGTGTGTACATGTAGATGCACAAAATCGTTGCTGAAACCCATGCCCTCTAGTTTAATGAGCGGCTGGGGGAAATTCTCGATCAAAATTCCTTAGAGCATTCCCGCGCGCATACGCTCCAGAGCTTGCTCAAGATCGTGCGGATAGTGCGAGTGAAATTCCACATACTCATGGGAACGAGGGTGCTCAAAACCCAATATGACGGCGTGAAGCCACTGCCGATCCAAACCCAGCCGAGCGCTGAGCGCCGGATCTGCCCCATACATATCGTCTCCCACACAGGGGTGATGGACAGCTGCCATGTGCACTCTAATTTGGTGGGTGCGCCCCGTTTCCAGATGCACGCTGAGCAGCGTAGCTCCTGGCATCGCTTCGAGAGTGTCGTAATGCGTGACGGCGAATTTTCCGCCCTCTCCCACGGCCATTTTCCACTGCTTGCGGTGATCGCGCACAATAGGAGCTTCAATCGTGCCGCTGAGTGGATCCGGGTGCCCCTGCACGAGCGCGTGGTAGATTTTATTCACCGTACGATCTTTAAAAGCCTGTTTGAGCGCCGAATAAGCGAGCTCAGATTTAGCCACCACCATGCACCCGCTCGTGCCCACATCGAGCCGATGCACAATCCCTTTGCGCTCTGGAGGCCCATATTCGCTGAGCCTTCGGCCAGCTGCCATCAGCGCCCCCAGCACATCGGGGCCATTAAAATTTAACGAGGGGTGAGCGGCCACCCCTGCTGGCTTATCCACCACAATAAGATCGCGATCTTCATAGATCACATTCATACCTGGCACCGGAGTGGGCTGCGGCTCAAGCACTGATCCAGTATGGGTGAGCTGCGCCTCTAGTATTTCCCCACTACCGATTTTGTACGATGGCTTCGCCACCACGGCACCATCAATTCGCACTTCCCCTGATTCGATCAATGCCTGGGCGGCAGAACGTGAGAGACCCGTTATTCTGGAGAGCACAATATCCACTCGTTCCCCCACAAACTCTGGGGGAACAGCATACACATTTGCTTTCATAGCTGTGCTACTCCAGCTCTGCAGAATGCTCTGCCTCACGCTCACCCGCCACCCCTTGCCGCGCTTCAATCACTATGAGCGCTGCCACTCCGAGGAACAGCTCGATATCGGCCACATTGCCGATGAATAACCCCGCATAGTTAATAAAATCCACCACATGCCCAACTCCCACACCGGGCTCTCGAAACAGCCTGTCAAGAAGGTTTCCTGCAGCTCCAGCCCAAATCATCGCAATCGCCAGCTGTGCGGCCCAGCCTTTGGCTTTAACAAGAAAAAAAGGAATCACCACACAAGCGGCCAATGCCACTACCGTGAAAATCCAGGTGCTCCCCGCCCCTAGAGAAAAGGCAGCCCCAGAATTGTAGGTGAGTTGCAGTGTGAGAAAATTTCCTAGCAACGGGCGAGGCACCTGCAGTGCATTTACTGCCCAAAATTTAGTGAGTTGATCAATTGCCACTCCGGCAACTGCCGCTCCGCCTGCCCACACCAGCCAATGCATTTTTTTCTCCACTGCTTAAGAATAGCAAAAGCCGCAGGCGCGCTCTGCACAGCGCACAATCAACCATACACAATCATGTGCAACGCACAGCGAGAGGATTCCTCCACGGCCAAAACTGGAGTACCCCTCATACCAGCGAGCTAGTTAAGCCCGAGCTGGATAGGCATTAACTAGCTCGGCCTCACTCGACGCCCTAAGATTCGCGCTCAATAATCTCCCACTGCTCTTCAAAAACTACTCCTACGGTATCTTCTCCCCTATGATCATGCCGCTTGAATAGCCGCCGAGTGATTGTGCGATAGTCTCGTTCCATCGGCCCGATCGTCGTGAGAGCCGGCGAAATCAGCGTGCCCTCCACGGCGTTGCCCACTCCCATGATCGACACCTCTTCAGGAACTCGCTTTCCCAAACTCAGGGCAGCCCAAATTGCACTAATAGCAGCCAAATCAGACACGGCAAAAATAGCAGTGGGCGGCTCATTCAGGCTTAAAAGTTCGCGGGATTCACAGAAAGCGCGCTCCCGCGAGGCTCCCACAGCCCGCACCAGCTCAGGATCAAGCTCGATACCTGATCTTTCAAGTGCTCGGGCATAAGCGAGATACCGCTCTTCATCAGCTTCTCCAGCTGAGTGAGATTGACGGTTACTCAAACAAGCAATCCGGCGATGCCCCGCCGCTATCAGGTGGCGAACCCCTGCTTCGCAGGCACTCACTTCATTCGTGTGCACCACATCGAATCCATGCGGAGAAACTGCATTAGAAAAGATACAGAGTGACAGCCCCCGCGCAGCTAACGCCTGTAACCGGGCTAGATCTGTTTCCTTTTCCGGCGCAGAATCTAAAATTGCTATATCTGCGCTCCCCCGTTCGAGATACTTTAACCCATCTTCAGGGGAAACCCAGACTGTGCTGTAGCCCCTCGTCTGTGCCACATCAGAAACATCGCGCAGAATTCCTTGTGCCCACGGTGATTCCGGCCACCGCATAATAAGTGCCACCGTTTCAGGAGACCCAACCCGTAGGCCTCTAGCCGCTTGGCTCGGCACATAGCCAAGCCGTTCGGCAATCTGATGAATCTTTTTACGGGTCTGCTCTGAGGCCCGTCGCTCTGCTCGTTCACCACCGCTGAGCACAATTGAGACAGTGGCATTAGACACTCCTGCTTCACGGGCAACATCTTGGATAGTCAAGCGCTTTTTGGGGCCTTGCCCCATCGCATTTGACGACATTAGATCACGGCTCCAGCCTCAATTCTTACAGACATAGCACCTCTTACAGACATAGCACCATTACCTGATTACCTGCACCAAAATTTTGCTGGAACGTGATGGCATCAAAGGCCTGTGGAATATCCCAGGAGAAAATAATAGTTTCGAGAATCGTCAGTTCTGAATAAAACAGTTACTTCAACCTCTCCACCCCGTCTTGCTGTGCTATTGCTCATCAACGAGCGCCCGCACCCATGCTGCATCACTGTGTACAGAGGCGCCTTTGCTCAGTTTTCCGTTTTTCACAAATTCTTCTTCGCGCCCTGCCAGGTATGCCACCAATCGTTCACGCCATTGAGCTATTTCTGCCTGGCAATCTGCATGATCGATAAGATCATGGAGTTCTTGTGGATCTTCATCGAGATTGAAGAACTGCTCTATTCCAGATCCCGACCACCATAAAAACTTTCGGTGCCCGTCCGTCACCCACTGCAACGATTCAAATCCTTGCATCACGTAGGTATGTTCCCCGTGTATCTCGCTCCGCCAGGCGCCAGCTCGTATCTCTTCTGATTCGCCCCCTGGAGCAGCAGAAGTGCCATGTTTTACGCTCGTTTCAGCAGCCGGCGCCTCTTCATATTCACCGCGTACTAGCGGCAATACACTTTTGCCATCAACCGTATCGGGGATATCCACTCCCGCAATATCCAAGATCGTGGGCATCACATCTCGCAGCTCAACCACTTGATCCGGCCTCTGGTGAACGAATCTTTCTCCTGGGATAGAGACGATAAAAGGCACATGAGCACTTCCCTCATATCCCACCGACTTGCGATAAAAATTGTGATCTCCCAACATATCGCCGTGGTCAGAAGTGAAAACGAAAGCCGTGTTCTTCAATAAATCGAAGTCACTCAAGGCTTCCATAAAACGGTTAATTTGGTGATCAATATGAGTAATCGAGCCGTAATATCCGGCCACAGCTCGCTGGCGCACATCCGGCCGCTGCGCGCCAAACATTCCCTCTGGATCAAAATCATGGCGATGTTTCGCAAATTTCTCCACCCAATCCCCCACAGGAGGATCTGGAATATTTGCGCTGCGATACTGATCGAAAGCCCACTGCGGAGGATCCAAAGGAGCGTGTGGGCGGTGAAAAGAAAGATACAGGAAAAATGGTTGTGTGGGATCTCTGCGATACAACCAATCCACTGCTTCTGAAATCACCCAATTTGTGGGGTGATATTGCTCTGGTTTATCCCATGGGCGAGCGAGGATAGAGTTACAACCTACCCCGTGATCAGTCTCCGCGGCATTTCCCATTCCAGGTTGACGCCGAAGCCACGGGAGGTAATCGTCAATCGCCTGTAGGTTACGGCCTGATTCACGCCGCGCAAAATGCAAAAAGCCATCGTGCAAACGCACATCGTCAAACCCCACCCGAGAGCGCTCTGGATACACATGCATCTTCCCAATTGCTTGAGTTTGATACCCCGCCTCTCGGAGCACTCCTGGAAGAGTGACTGGATAAGCCTTGTGGAATGGAATTCCTTCACGATATCCGTAGCGCCCGTGCGATTCTTGGCTCATTCCCGTAAACAGCGCCACTCGAGCAGGAATGCAGGTAGGAGTTGCCGAATAAGCATGGGGAAATGAAGCTCCGCTATCGGCCATTTTATCGAGAAATGGAGTGTGAACCACTGAATTCCCCGTATGCGACATCGCATCACCGCGCATCTGATCCACGCAGATCAGCACTACATTCATTCTCTCAGTCAGCACTGCAACTCCATAAGTTAATCGATTACTTATATGTTCATACTGTACTACGTATCTATACCCAATCACAGTAGTTGGTGCAGCTGGTAAAAAGGTGGCGCCGAAAGCGGAGGAAATGAGCACAAAAGTGGAGCGCCAGCGAATGAGCTTCGACTGTGCGCTCCACTTTATAGCGTCAGCTATTTTATATTGCAGCCATCAGGCTTGGTTATCAGAGTTGCCAACATTCTGAAGTAGCGACTCAAGGTAGCTCTTCAAACGCCCACGATAATCGCGTTCAAAATCGCGCAGCTCAGAAATCTTGCGCTCTAGTGCAGAACGATCTTCATCGAGTTTGGTGAGCACCGCATTCTTATTATCTTCGGTCTCTTTCATAATCCGATCGCGTTCCGCATTCGTTTCATTCATGATCCGCGTGCGCTCAGATTCAGCCTCAGAAATCATGCGCTCAGATTCAGCCTTGCCGTTGCTCACATATTCATCGTGAAGCTTCTGAGCAAGTGCTAGCACACCAGTGGCATTAGCTGCTTCTGCAGCTACCGGAGCTCCAGCCGCAGGTTGAGCTGGGGCAGCCGCAGCCGGAGCAGCATTTTCCATCTCTTTCAAGCGCGTCTGAGCCGTTTGCAACTGTGCTTCTAGATCGGCCTTTTCTTTGGTGAGATGGGCGATCGTCTCAGCCACAAGATCAAGGAAATCGTCTACTTCGTCTTGATCGTATCCATCTTCAACGCGCTGTGGTTCCTTGAAGCGCATGTTGACGACGTCATGTTCCGTCAGCATAGCCATAGTTGTACCTCGTTTTTCAATTTTCAGTGCACAGCTACCTGCGCACTTCTGAGCGTGCCCCCTCTGCGGCACTCAGAGCAAACCATGTGAGGCTCGCGCGGAAAGCCGATATGACGCACTATGTACAGCACTATTTTTACCACATTCAGCGCACCGGTGGCTAAAAATAACCTTGATTCACAAGAATCAATTATTTTCACATTTTTAACAACGCCCTGGGCTCGCAAACTAGCCCGTTTCCACCGTGGATCACTGGGCATCAACAGGATCTTTCCACGCTCAGAACAGCGCGCTCATCATCATGAAATAGGCACCCGTCTGCAGCAATTTCACAGCGAAAAAGAGCACAACAAAACCCACATCAAGAGCTACTCCCCCAAGCCGCAGCGGAGGGATAAACCGCGCCAGAAAGCGCAGTGGCGGATCAGTGAGACGGTATACCCACGAACCGATTACAAGCACTATTCCCTCTGGGCGCCAATCGCGTTTGAAGAGTTGAATAAAATCAAACACCACCCGAGCGAGCAGCACAAAGATGTACAGGCGGCACAGCCAGTAGATTCCCAAGCCCAAAAAATACAACAATTACCTCATTCAGTGAGTGAAATCATGGCTTTCATCTGAGCCATGTGAATCTAATTTCACAGTGTGTGGGGTGAGTAGGAAAACATCTTCAGAGATACGAGAGAACATACCTTCAAGGCCGAAGCACAGCCCCAAAGCGAAATCCACAATTCGAGCGCGCTCATCATCAGGAGCTTCCGAGAGATTGAGGATCACTGGCATTCCATCTCGGAATTCCACAGCAAAATCCCGTATCTCTTTATAAGAAGCCACCCATACAGTGACTATTCGAGCTACCTCACCACGATCGACAGAACGAATCGGGGAAATGCTCTGCTCCTCATCTTCGTAGTATTCTTCATAGCCGTTCGAGGCGTCAAAATCTTCCTCATCAACCGGATCATATGCCGCCACACGCCCACTGAGACGATCTAAAAAGCCCATGCCGGTGCTCCCTTCTTTGTGCTTCTCTCACACTATGCAAACCGCCGTAAGAGGCGGGAGATATTCAGCGGTGTGTTGCCATTTTGAGAGGAGTGGTGCAGCCTACAGCGCCGCACCATCGCCTCTCACTCTTCTCCGAATAAGAACGGAGGGATATCCAAATCTGGCCGTTTATGATCCGCCTCATCTAGCCCTGCTGGAGCACTCGGCATCGGTGCAGTCTGCGGAGTTGGAGCCGCCTCTTGCACAATACGCGGCCCATGCGATGACGACGCCGGCTGCGCTTCTGGCTCTTCAAGATGCGCTGGAAGCTCGGCCACTCGTGGTTCAGCAGCAGACTGTTCTGAAGCTTTGGGCTGCGCGGGAGCTGCGGCTTGCACAAGGTAGTCATCACTCTCGTCAAAGCCTGCGGCAATCACCGTCACTCGCACTTCGTCACCCAAGGATTCATCGAGCGTGATGCCGATGATGATATTGGCATTCGGATCCACTTGCTCTTTCACCAGCTGCGAAGCTTCAGCATATTCTTTCAGCCCCAGATCTGTAGATGCCGTGAAAGCCAGCAACACGCCATGAGCGCCGTCAATACGAGCCTCAAGCAGCGGCGAAGAGATCGCATTTTCTGTGGCGCGCAGCGAACGATCGGAACCGGTGGCCGAGCCCAGCCCCATCAATGCAGTGCCGGCGTCTTTCATAATCGTCTTTACATCGGCAAAGTCGAGATTGATGTGCCCTGGTTTAGTGATGAGATCTGATATCCCTTTCACGCCGCTCTGCAGCACTTGATCAGCGAGCCGGAACGCTTCAATGATGCCAATATCGTTTTCCGTGAGCTCCAGCAAACGATCGTTGGGAATCACGATCAGCGTATCCACTGCATCACGCAGCTCTGAAATGCCGCTATTGGCATTGCGCGTGCGCTGCAGCCCTTCAAAACCAAACGGACGCGTGACCACACCCACAGTGAGCGCACCCAGATCTCGGGCCACTTGTGCCACCACCGGAGCAGCGCCAGTGCCAGTGCCACCGCCTTCGCCCGCCGTCACAAACACCATATCGGAGCCCTGGAGCATCTCCCGCACCAGATCGATATTTTCCTCTGCTGCGCGTTTGCCCACGCTGGGATCCGCACCAGCTCCGAGGCCTTCGCTCACATTCCGCCCAATATCAATCTTGGTTTCCGCTTCGGATTTTGCCAAGCTCTGAGCATCGGTATTCACAGCGATGAAATCTACGCCTGCAAGGCCATCTTGAATCATGCGGTCAATTGCGTTTACGCCACCGCCACCGACACCGACCACTTTAATGTTGGCCGCATTGTTGAGTGAATCCATCGCGTCTACCCTTCTGAAACCTCAAGTAATACTTGAAGTTTTTCGTTAATTTTCTCGCACAAAAGGTAGAAAGCTCAGCGAATAAATGCAATCACCGCGCGGGTGTGTTGCGCATTTTGGGGCACAATTTCAGTGTAAATCACAAGTGCAAGGCGCTGCAGCGGTGGGAGCCCACAGCTGCAGCGCCTTGTAGCAATTACTGAGTGATGGGCAAAGTGGGCACCGAGACGTCGTACACTTGATGCTTCTCTTTGAGCAGCACGCTGAGCACCAAATTCTTCTGCTCGTTGAGAGTGGCTGTTCCCCACCGCACTGTGGCCTGAGAATCCAACGTGAACGACAACTGGGCACCAGATCCCACCGAGATAGCCACAATCCGCTTCCGTGTGGAAGGCGCCATAGAATTCAATACACTGTGCAACCGCGGCGCCACATTCGTGAGTTTCACCTGCGAATCTTCTATCGTGAGCTTCGGCAGTGTTTTCACCGCTGCCTGTCCCATACGCAGCTTTGCCCCATCGGGTGCCACAGCAGTGCAAACACTCGAATCATTCACCAAACAGGCCATCGGCTGCTGCGGCACAATCTGCACCTGCACCGATCTTGGAAAGCCAAAGTGCACATCAGCGTGCGCCACCTCAGGGATTTTTTCCACATCGGCCGCCAAAGTGGCAGGCCGCACCAACACCAGGTGTTCTCCATCGTGAGCTTCCAAAGCACGACGCACATCTGCCACCGGCACAATAGAATTGCCTCCAGCCCCCTGGATCTCCGCTCGAGCAGCCGAAAACACTAAAAATGGGGAGAAAAAGAGCAGCCACACTAGCCCTCCGAGCACCGCCAGCAGCACAGCTACAATCGCCAACCGATGCCGCACCCGCAAGCGCTGCATGTGTAGCTTCTCAGCACGGCGCTCCCCCAGAGAAATAACCTGCGAGAGGTGGCCAGCTGCAGGCCGCCCATCATCGCTCGCCTGATCCGTATGCCGGCGAGAACGCGCTGCGCGCCAACGCGCTAGCCACCCAGCAGTAGCCGCCCCTGGCCTCTTATGCTGAGGACGCACGGTGGGCGTGGGACGTGCAGCGGGTGCAGCAGTGGGCATTCTCCCGCCCGATCTCATGCGTCGCTCCGGATCGGGGTGCTCCTCACGGTCACGTTGGTTGTGCTGCCATGCCGATGTCGGTGCTCCTAAGGCGCTGCGCTGCGAGCGTTGTGCCACCCCGTGAGCATCGCCCACCTCTGGGTGCGCTCCACGCGCAGGGCCAGCGGCAGGGCGCCGAGAATGAGGAGCATGCGGAGGCCTCATTGATCTGCCCGTTCACTTAAAAGATCCAGCATAAAATACCCCATATCCCGAATCTTGGGGCCAAGTGTGATCACTAGATCCCCGGGCTTCACGGTGCTGAGCAGCGCCTGAGCTGCAGCACGTGGGGAATCAATAAATGGGGTGCCTTTCATCAGATCTGTGATTGCCGTTCCCTCTGCACCATCTGCGAGAGTATCGCGGTTAGAGTACACATGAGTGACTACCACTGCATCAGCTTTGGTGAGCTCCCTGGCAAAATCTGCTGCAAAAATCTTGGTGCGCGCATATGTGAGCGGCTGGAAAAGCACGTGCACTGAGCCCTGGGTGACGGAGCGCGCCGTGCTAATAGTAGCTGCCACTTCTGTGGGGTGGTGGCCATAATCATCGACCACTCGCACCCCGGCAGCAGAGCCGAGCACTTCAAAACGCCGTTCGGCCCCGCGAAAGGCCCCGAGCGCCTCAGCCATTGCACCGCCACTCTCTCCAAGCTCGCACCCCACTGCCCACGCTGCGGCAGCGTTGAGCACCATGTGGGAGCCAGGTACTTGCATATCCACGTGCACAACTTCTGTATCTCGGCGGAATTCTGCTCCTGCCAATGCAGTAGCGCTCTGCGGCGAGGTGTCTCGCACTTCCACATGAGCTGGGGCCGGGGCAGTGGCTGGGTGTGCAATCTGCGGAGCGGGCTGGCGCCCATACGTGCACACTCGGATTCCGCGTGCCGCCGCTTCCCGAGCAAGAGCGAGAGACCCCGGATCATCGGCACACGCCACAAGCAATCCCCCTGGCACTATCTGCTCAGTGAAATCGACGAATGCTTGCTCAAGATTCGCTTTAGTACCGTAGTGATCCAGGTGATCCGCTTCCACATTGGTCACCACTGCCACGCGCGGGCGATAGTTCAAGAACGATGCATCAGATTCGTCTGCCTCGGCCACAAACACATCTCCAGAACCCACTTTCCCTCCGGGCGCTCCGCCCACGAGCGATCCTCCAATCGCTCTCGACGGATCACGGCCAAGGGTTTCTAAAGCTATCGCAATCATGGCAGAGGTGCTCGTTTTCCCGTGAGTGCCTGCCACTGCCACAAAGTTGCGATCCCCTGCAGCCAACGCGAGAGCTTGGGAACGATGTAGCACCCGCTGCCCACGCTGACGTGCTACGGCCAGCTCAGGATTAGTTTCTTTAATGGCAGAACTCACCACCACCACTGCATCATCTGGCACATTCTGGGCACTGTGCCCTGCAAAAATAGTGGCTCCAACGGCTGCAAGCTGCGCAGTGGTGGCTGTGCTCTCCTTATCGGAGCCGCTCACCTGGTGCCCCTCTTCTAGCAGCAGCTCTGCCACTACCGACATTCCTGCGCCACCTACGCCGATCAAATGAAACTTCATCGTGCCACCTCTAGTGCAATCTGTGCCAAACGCTGCGCCGCATTCAGTGCAGAAACACTCTGCGCTGCCCCTGCCATCTGCGCTAGCCGATCTCCTTGGAAAAGCGGTAGCACCTGGCCAACCAACCAATCTTCAGTGAAATTTTCATTGCGCACCAGCAGGGCGCCACCTGCCGCCACCACATCGTGCGCATTGAGCGCCTGCTCTCCATTGCCAATCGGGAAAGGCACAAACACTGCGGGAATTCCCAGCGCAGACACCTCTGCCACCATGCCGGCTCCGGAACGTGTGATCACCAAATCTGCCAGAGCATAAGCCTGTTCAATATGTTCGAGATAATCGAGCACCACATAGGTTCCACCAGCTCCTTCTACAGCTGCCCGCACCGGCTCATCTTTGCCAGCACCCGTGAGATGGAGCACCTGAATCCCGGCGTCGCGCAGCTGGGCACTGCAGCCGCTCACCACTTCATTGATGTGCTGGGCCCCCTGAGAACCGCCAGTCACAAAGAGCACCGGCTTATTCGGATCTATGCCAAATTTCGCTGCTGCCTGCACAGCGAGCGAACGGCGCCCTCCCGGCGCCTGCGCCAGATCCACAATCGCAGTGCGCATCGGCAAACCAATCGTCTCGGTGCGGCCACGGCGCGCTCGTAAGCGCGTATTAGAGAATGTGAGTGCCACTGCGGCAGCGAAATGCGCCGCAAGCTTGTTGGCCAATCCAGGCCGCGCATTTCCCTCGTGAGCCACCACTGGAATGCCGCGCTTACGCGCGGCTAGATACACCGGAGTGGAGACGTAGCCACCAAAGCCAATCACCACATTTGCCTGCACCCGCTCCAAAATTACCCCGGCCTGTGCCACCGCACGGCGGAAATTCCCAGGAAAGGCAAACGCTGCTTTGCCCAGTGCACGCGGCATCGGCACCCGCGGAATAAACTCCAGCGGCACTCCGGCCTGCGGTACTAACCGAGCTTCTAAACCGTGTTCTGTGCCCACCGCCGTCACCGATATTTCTGGGTCTAGTTCGCGCAAAGCGCGTGCCGTAGCAAGCATAGGGTTCACATGCCCCGCTGTGCCGCCAGCCGCAAGCACCACATTCGCTTTCACATTAACTCCTCACCACTGCTCGTGCCTTGCGCACGAACCCCGATTTTATCGACAGTGCCTCCCGCACTCCAGGCACACTGCGCGCACACGAGATCACCACGCCGTTGATAATCATCACTCCCAGCATCGATGATCCGCCTTGCGAGATAAATGGCAATGGCACACCGAAAACTGGCAATATCCCCGTCACCACGCACATGTTGAGAAAAGCCTGCCCGCAGATCCACAGTGCCGCACCCACAACCACAAGCTGCCCATACCGCGTGTGCATATTCCGAGCGAGCTGCAGGAAAGCCCACCCGATCATCAAAAACAGCAACACCACTGTGATCGTTCCAAAGAGCCCTAACTCTTCACCAATCACAGCAAAGATAAAATCCGTGTGCGCCTCAGCAAGATCTCCCCATTTTTCTTTGCCAGCCCCGAGCCCTACACCGGCCACTCCCCCAGAGCCGAATGCAAACTGTGCAAATTCTGCCTGTGTGGGAGCCACAATATCGGGAAGCGCAAAAAAGTTTGAGAAAAAATCACTCACGCGGCGCAAACGATACGGCTGCGCCGCCACGAGCATCGCCGCACCGAATGCGCCGAAAGCTCCCACCGCCACCAGATAGCGGTTGCGCATTCCAGCCATCCACACCATGCCTCCGCCGATCAGTACATAGATCAATGCCGTACCCATATCCCGCCCGAGAAGCACCGCACCAGTGGCTGCAGTAAAGCCCACAGCTGGCACAATGAGCGTGATAGGCGAACGCACCTCTGCGAGCTGGAGCCGAGCGAGCACATGTGCAAGCCACACCACCAGCGCCGCTTTCAAAAATTCCGAGGGCTGCACTTGCACCGGCCCGATTGCGAGCCAGTTGGTGTTGCCATTGATAGTGACACCGAATACCAGCACTCCCAGCTGCAGCATAATGCCAAATGCCAACAGCCAATAGCTGCAACGCTCCACCCACTGATATGGCAGGGCAGCTAAAATCACAGCCATCACAATGCTGATCACCACCCACACAGCGTGGCGCACAGCAATGGAAAACACCGGCCCACTGCCCCCCTCGATAGCCACATATCCAATCGCACGAGCGGAAGTGGCGGAAAACACCATCATCACGCCAAAGGCCATCAGCACTGCCGTACCTGCGATCAGCACGATCAGCGCCCGGATCACGCTATCCCGACGGCGCTTTTGCGCTTCTGTGAGCTCACCTGCAGGTGGCAGCTCCCGATCTGCAAGGCTAGCTAACAGTGGCAACCGCCCCGCAGCTGCACTTTTGCGTGCAGCAGTACGCACACGCGGCTGCTGTACCCCTGAATGTGCAGCAGTAGAGCGCTCAGAGCGCATGCGGTTAGCGTGCCTATGATCACGGTGCGAAACGGGTGCCTGCACTGCTCACTCCTCACAGCTCTGCGCGAGCGCAGCCACTTCTGCAGCGAATACGTCACCCCGCTGCGCATAGGAATCGAACTGATCCATGGAGGCAGAGGCCGGGGCAAGCAGCACTGTGGCGCCTGGCTGGGCAAACTGAGCTGCTGTGAGCACGGCATCGTGCATAGGATCGCTGACAGCAGGATCGATGTAGGCCACTGGCACAGCCACATTGGCCAATGCTGAACGCAGCGGATCTTGATCCACCCCGATCACCACCACGGCCTGCAGCTTTGGCGCGATGCGCTCCACGAGCGGGGCAAAATTCACACCTTTCGGCTGCCCTCCGGCAATCCACACCACAGAATGATCGGGATTGGCCAGCACTGATGCCTCCGTGGCATGGGGATTGGTGGCTTTTGAATCATCTACATAATTCACGCCCGCGATCTCCCGCACAAATTCGATGCGGTGCTTCCCCGATGAAAACTGTGCAAGCGCCCGTTCGATCGCCGCTGCCGGCACTCCGGCTGCACATGCCAGCGCCGTTGCTGCCAATGCATCTTTCACAATATGCACCGGCAGTTCTTTACCGTGAGGAGCTAGATGTTCAAGCACGCTGAGTTGATAGAGCTCCCTGCCTTCCGTATGCCGCTGCGGGTGGAAGGCTCTGTCGATCACAGCCCCATCAACGATTCCGATAGTTCCCACAGAGGGAATACCGAGCGTGAATCCGATGGCTCGTGCTCCCTCCTGCACATCTGCCTCATCTACCATCGCTTGCACCGCCGCATCTCCCACCGGGTAGATGCACGCCCCGCGCACGTCGTGATACACATTCGCCTTTGCATTGCGGTACGACTCAAATGATTCATGCCATTCGAGATGATCCGGAGCGAGGTTCAAACACACCGAAGCCAGTGGCTGCATTGAGTATGTGGCAAACAGTTGGAATGACGAGAGCTCTAAGGCAAAGACACGCGGAGCGGAAGCACTCGTATCGCTGACGGCGCTCACCACAGGTTTCCCAATATTCCCTAGCGCCTCTCCCCCTAAGCCTGCTTCTCGTAGCATTGCGGCCAGCATCGAAGTGGTGGTGGTTTTCCCGTTTGTACCAGTTACGGCGAGCCACGGGGCAAAACTTCCATCGGGGCGCACCGCCCGCAGTTGCCACGCCAATTCAATTTCAGAGCACACTCGTACCCCGGCTTCTCGCAGAGTTTTCCATTCGATTCCCCGCTCGCGGAAAGCCGGAGTGATCACCACGAGATCTGGTTGCCACGCGAGTATCGCTGCCACTAGTGCGGCAGCGTCAGCATCTGAATAAGCGTGATCCACGCGGCTGTCAGCCTGATACTCTGCCACTGCCGCGGCCCGTGCGTCCCATGCGCTCACCACCGCTTGCGTGTGCTCGAGCAAAGCTGCCACCGATGCTCGGCCGGAGATCCCCAAGCCAAATACAGCCACGCGCTGCCCAGCAAACTGCGCTGCCCCTGGAATCATTCCGTTCATTGTTGCGCCAACCATTCTCCATAGAACAACCCAATACCTGCTGCCGCCAGCAGAATTTCGATCAGCCAGAAACGCACCACCACAGTCACTTCTTTCCAACCTTTGAGTTCAAAATGGTGGTGGATTGGGGCCATGCGAAAAATTCGGCGCCCGTGAGTGAGTTTGAAATAGCCGATCTGAATCACATCAGAGCACACTTCCATCACAAACAGCCCTCCGATGAGCATCGCGAGAATTTCTGTTTGAGTGAGAATAGATACCCCTGCGAAAGCGCCGCCGAGAGCGAGGGATCCAGTGTCACCCATAAAGATACGGGCAGGCGAGGTGTTGTGCCACAAAAAACCGAGGCAGGCGCCCACAATCGCGGCGCAGATAATAGCGATATCACGCGGATCTCGCACATCGTAACAGCCTGCTGTGGGCACCACAGCAGAGGCACACGATTGATAGGAATGCCAGAGCGCCACCACAGTGTATGCCCCAAAGGCGATAGCACTTGCCCCGGCAGCCAGGCCGTCGAGCCCATCTGTGATATTGACGGCGTTTGACCACGCCGTCACTAAAAAATTCGCCCACACAATGAACAGCAGTGCTCCGATCACCACACCGGCGAAAGCTAGATTGATGCTGGTATCACGCACAAAAGAGATGTGGAACGTGGCCGGGGTGCGGTTGAGAGAATCCTTAAATTGTAGCGCTAGCAGCGAAAAAGCCACTCCCACAGCCCCTTGGCCAATCATTTTCGCAGTGGGTGTGAGCCCGAGGGAACGTTCCTGGCGCACCTTCGTGAAGTCATCGAGAAACCCGATGATTCCCAAGCCCACCATCAACGCTATGAGCAATACGCCGGAGGCGCCAGGCAAGCGCCCCACAGCGAGATTTGACGCCGTATATCCCAGCACCGTGGCCAGCACAATCACTAAGCCACCCATCGTGGGGGTGCCGCGCTTCGTATAGTGTGATGTGGGGCCATCTTCGCGGATAAACTGCCCGTATGATTTCGCTCGCAAAAACCGAATGAGCAAAGGCGTGCCAAAGAGTGCGATCAAGAGCGAAACGCCCGATGCCACAATAATCGAGAGCATCTACTCCCCTTCCACTCCTAGTGCTTCCTGCGCTGGGCGGGCAGCTGAATCACGCTCGGCCAGCGCATCAGCGATCGTCCACACCAGTGAAGCATTTGAACCTTTTAACAACACTACGTCACCGGGCGCGATCAGCGTGGGAAGCTCGGCTATTATCTCGTCCACATTTGAGAACATCTGAGTGGTGAGCGAGCCACCAGCTTGCGCACTCGCCAGCTCTGCTTCGGCACGCAGCTCCTGCATATCAGGATCTTTTCCCACGGTGAATAGCAGTTGCACGCCCTCCTCAGCCACTATTCGGCCGATCGCGCGGTGCTCTGCCGCACTGTGTTCCCCGAGTTCATTCATCTTCCCCAGCACTGCCACCGTGCGTTTTCCTCGCCCCAGGCGCGCTAACGCCCGGATTCCGGCCCGCATAGAATCTGGATTCGCATTGTAAGCATCGTCAATTATGGTGGCTCCCCGCACGCTGCTTATTGCCATGCGATGTGCACTCACTGGGCCCGTGGTGGAGAGCACCTGGGCGATGTGATCTACAGAAATTCCCACTGCATACGCCGCTGCGGCAGCCGCGAGTGCATTGGCCACATGGTGCTCTCCCACAAGCGCCAACTGCACCGGAGCAGCTCCGGCGGGAGTGTGCAGCGTGAATGCTGCGTGCTCTGATCCACTCACCTGGATATCGCTGGCGTAGATGGCGGCCTTCAAGCCAGCTTCCAGAGTGCGCCCACGGGTGGAAAAATACAGCACTGGCCCGTGAGCGTATTCGCTCATCGCCACCACTCGAACATCGTCACCATTCAAAATCACCGGAGCCCCTTCACGCGCTCCGCGCACCAGCTCTGATTTGGCCCGCGCCACGTTGTCGATACCGCCAAACTCGCCCAAATGCGCCCGCGCCACAATAAGCACAATGGCCACATCAGGAGGGGCAATTCTCGTGAGGTATTCGATATTCCCCACGTGATCTGCCCCCATTTCCAACACCAGCGTGGCGGTGTGGGCATCGGCACGCAGCACTGTGAGCGGCAGACCAATCGGATTGTTAAACGAGTTGGGAGGAGCCACAATTGGGCCACGCTCAGCGAGCAGCGCCGCTAGTAAATCTTTGGTGGTAGTTTTGCCCACCGAACCAGTGACGGCCACCACTGTGAAATCCGGCCTCCCCTGCTGGCGCACCTGTACAAGCTGCTCCCGAGCCAGATTCCCCATCGCCGTCACCGAATCACTCACAGCGATGATCCGCTCGGGCGCCGCTCCAGAATCTTGTGCCGCCTGCGGATTGTCGGTGAGCACACCCACTGCTCCAGCTGCAAGCGCCGCTCCGGCGTAGTTATTTCCATCTACGCGCTCCCCTTTAATAGCCACAAAGAGGCTTCCTGCAACCACCTGGCGGTTGTCAGTTACCACGGTACTCACCAGCTCATCGGCTGCACTCTGCCCAGCCACATCGCTCTCGGCGGCGCTGTGGAGTGCATCGAGCAGTACTCCCGCGCACTGCTCGGCCACCATACTCAGCGGCGTAGGAATCACAAGTTGCTCCTCACTAGTTTCCAGTTGGATACCACGGATATTCGAAGAGCGGTTTAGTTGAAGGCGGCACCTTCAGATCCCTCATCGCATATTCGCCTATTTTTTGAAACACGGGCACGCCAGCGCCAGGCACGTATGAGCCCTGGAAATAGAGCGCCACTGCAATGGCCACTCGCGGCTGATCAGCAGGCACTATTCCCACAAAAGAAGTCACCATATTGCCCAGCTTTCCTGCGGAATTCACATTTTCACCAGTGCCC
>JALELI010000109.1 GCA_022768785.1 Arcanobacterium sp.
CCCTCCCACTTATCTTCTGTGATACACAGCTCTGCTTGCTTCTGCGGAAAGCAGAGCTGAACGCTATCCATGTTCTATCTGTGATTTTCTAGCTCTGCAAGGCGTTGCTCAAGTTGCGCAATTTTCTCATCGCGTTCCGCCAGAGCCGGATGGAGAGTTTTAGAATCTTCACCCAAAGCGAGGTCTTCGATCAGATCGCGTAGCTCAGAGCGCACGAAATCGCGGGTGGCTACCTCTCCAAGTGCGAGGCGAAGCGACGCAATTTCGCGAGTGATGTATTCGGTGTCTGCAAGATTGCGCTGCGCCATCTGCCGGTCATTTTGGGCGGTCACGCGATCTCGATCATCTTGCCGATTTTGCGCGAGCAAAATCAACGGTGCGGAATATGAGGCTTGTAGCGATAGCATCAACGTGAGAGCCGTGAAGCCAATTTCCGAAGAGTCGAAGCGTAAATTATCGGGAACGAGGGAGTTCCACCCAATCCATAGCAGCACGAAAATCGTGAGGTAGATCAGAAACTGTGGAGTGCCAGTGAAACGAGCAATGCGCTCGGCAACGATACCGGTGGTTTCGGAATTCCAGCGGGCTCGCGCGAGTTTCCGGCTGCGTTTGTCGAGCGGTTGATCAAAAGAATTACTCACGCGAGCTCACCTCCTTGAGGGGTGTTTGTAAGAGTAGTGCGTTGCTGCTGAGCCGCTGGTGCGGAGGTGCTCATTGCCGCTGGATCTGGATCCGTGGGTGCTGGTTTTGCTGAGGCTGGCTCTTCGGGATCTGAAGCAGTGGGGGCAGTGTTGGGCTGGCCAGCATTATCAGGCTCGCGTGCCACCAGATCTTCGGCGTCATTTTCTTCTGAATCTGCAGAATATCGGGCGTCCACTGCCTCATCGAGGAGCGTTTCGTCCACATCGCGCCAGTGCTCAGGCAAAAGATGATCGAGTACGTCGTCCACCGACACCGCTCCGAGCAATATGCCGTCATCAACTACTGGAATCGATGTGAGGTTGTATGTGGCTAGGAGGCGGGTGATGCGCCCGATACCGTCTTGTGGGGAGAGCGGCTCAATGTCGGTGTCTAAAATGCGGCCGATCATATAGCTGGGAGCTTCTCGCAGGAGCCGTTGAATATGCACCACGCCGAGGAATTTTCCGGTGGGTGTCTCCAGCGGCGGGCGGCATACAAACACCATTGAGGCGAGCGCTGGAGGAATATCGGAGCGCCGGGCATGAGCTAGAGCAGTGGCTACTGAAGCATCTGGAGGCAGCACAATAGGCTCGGTCGTCATCAAACCACCGGCAGTCCGTTCGCCATAGCTCATGAGGCGCCGCACATCTTCAGCCTCTTCTGGGAGCATGCGTGAGAGCAGAATCTCCGCTTGCGCTCCGGGAAGTTCGGCCACGAGGTCGGCGGCGTCATCTGGCTGCATCACTTCGAGCACGTCTGCTGCGCGGTCGATACTTAAGCCAGAAACGATGGTTACGCGCTCGTCGTCTCCCAACTCTTCGAGCACATCAGCGAGGCGATCATCTTCGAGATGCCGAGCCACTGATATCAATCGCTCCTGGGGGAGCTCGCGCAGCACATCAGCCACATCGGGAGCTTTCATATCTTCAAGCTGTGCCACTAGGGCATCGGCTCCCTGATTGGCCACTTTGGAGTTGAGGCCAGTGACGGCGCTCACCGGCACGATTATTGCTTTGCCAGAATCCTTTGACCCTTTTTTCATGCGTACAAAGAGCTCGGTGAGCCGCCATTCGCGCAAGCGAGTTTGCTCAATTGCCACGTCTTCCACAATCGCAGCGCCAGAACCATCTTTAAACACCACTTCGCGATCCAAGATTTCGCCCACTACCAGCGTTTCTACCGGCCGTTGGGTAAAGCGGCGAATATTCATCAATCCAGTGGTGATCACTTGGCCGCTCTCCATTGCCGTCACGCGGGTGAGTGGCATAAACACTCTGCGCTTGCCAGCCACTTCCACCACCAGGCCTACGGCTAGCGGGTTCCCTTTGAGCTGGAACGCCACCACCACATCTTTCACCCGGCCGATTCGATCACCAATCGGATCAAACACATCGGTGCCAGCGAGCCGCCCTACAAAGGCGCGGGCTCCGCGCGGGCCAATACTGCGTGCTGAAGAATGCTGTTGACCCGCCTGGGGCTGAGAATTCGTATGCATGCTGGGCATGGAGCCTCCTTTCATGGAATCTCACAATCCATCTTATTATTCCACGGGCGCCGGGTGCTGGCAGAGTTGCGCAAGCGCGAGCTTGTTGGCGCTTAGCTTGCTGGGCGCAGCCTATTGGGAAGCTATTACGTAGGCGCAGCTCACTTCTCAGCGGGAGCGGTGAACGGTTCAGGGGAAGCGGTGAGCCGCGCTATCCACGCTTCTACTGCTTCCACGGTGCGTGGAATCCCCTCCGAAATCCGCTCGGCTCCGTGCTCGGTGATCACGATGTCATCTTCTATGCGCACCCCGATTCCGCGGAAGCGCTCTGGCACTTTGAGATCATCAGAACGGAAATATAGGCCTGGCTCAATCGTGAACACCATACCAGGAGCGAGCACTGCATCTTGATAGAGCTCACGTTTCGCTTGGGCGCAATCGTGCACATCGATTCCCAAGTGATGAGACGTGCCGTGCGGCATCCAGCGGCGGTGGTACTGCCCGCCTGTAGCAGCTAAACTCTGCGCTGCTGGCACTGGGAGCAGCCCCCAATCTGCTAGGTATGCGGCGATCACGTCCATTGCGGCAGCGTGCACATCTCGGAATCGCGCTCCGGGCTCATTAGCTTTGGCTAGCGCCGCTTCGCATGCATCGAGCACTGCCTGGTACACCTGGCGTTGGGTGCTCGTGAAGTGCCCACTCACTGGAAGGGTACGCGTGATATCAGCGGTGTACAGCGAATCGAGCTCTGCTCCGGCGTCAATAAGCACTAAATCCCCAGGGCGCACGGCACCGTCGTTTTTGATCCAGTGCAGAGTGTTGGCGTGGTTGCCGCTAGCCACAATCGTTTCGTACCCAAGGCCATTGCCTTCTTCTCTGGCTTTGGCTCCGAATGCCCCTTCTAGCACCCGCTCACCGCGCCAATGCTGAGTGGCACGTGGGAGAGCGCGGATCATATCGTCAAAGCCCGCGGCAGTGACGGCCACCGCCTGCCGCATTTGCTCGATTTCCCACGCATCTTTAATAATCCGCATCTGAGACGTCGCCTCGGCCAGTTGAGCATCTGCTTGAGCAGCCGCTTGGCGAGCAGCTGCTGTGGCGGCTAAACCATTTTCGCTGCGCAGCTGTTCCACAAGTGAATCCACGCTGGTATCGGATTGCGCGATCACTCGGAGTTGCACTGAGCCGGCTCCAGAGCCGAGATCTTTGGCGAGATCATCGCGCAGCGAATCGATATGTTTTACGCGGATTCCAGTGGCTATCTGCATATCGGCAGCGCTTGGGCGTGCTCCCACCCAAAATTCGCCATGCTTAGGATCCGCATAGAATTCTTCGGAGCTGCGAGAGGCCCGTGGGTGGAAATAGAGGATAGCTTCGTGAGTGGGGCGAGGAGCGGATTGAGCCGGTGCAGTTGGTTTGCTGGGCATATCCAGCTGGGTTGTTACAGCTGATTCAGCTGCCGTAACTGATTCCGCCAGTTTGCTCGATTTGGCTGTGGTATCTGATTCAGCTGGCTTATCTGATCCCGCCGGCTTATCAGATTCGGCCGGCGCGCTCGAAAGTGGGTTGAGCACGAGCACCGCTCCGGGTTCGCGCTCTCCTCCTAATCCGGTGAAATACGAAAATGCTGAATGGGCTCGGAATCGGTAGTCGTTGTCGTTGCTGCGCACGCGCAGTTCACCGGCAGGGATCACAAGGCGCTGCCCAATAAAGAGCTCTCCCAGTTTGGCGCGGCGCACTGCAGTAAAATCTGCCACTTCTAAGCGTTCCGGCCCGGCTGGGCGAGGGCCCCAATCTGCTCCGATAAATGTGCGAAACTCTTGGTTTTTCGGCTGTTGCGTGCGATTATTGCCACGTTGTGCCAAGCTCTGTGACGCCGTGTGTGACAGTGATTGTTGTGGTTGCTGTACCTTCCCATTCATAGTTTGATTATCGCACTATCTGCTCTCAGTACTGTGCTAGAAGGTACGCTGAAAGCATGAAAATCGATCTGCATACGCACTCGTCTGCCTCAGACGGCACTGATGCTCCAGAACAGCTGCCACAGTTGGCGCACGTAGCTGGGCTCGACGTTGTGGCTCTCACTGATCACGACACTGTGGCTGGTTGGGAGCTGGCTGCTCGGGCAGCACCAGCAGCTGGAGTGGCGCTGGTGCGTGGTATCGAAATCACCACACATTGCCTGGTAGATCCGGCTGAGCATCCAGCGGGGAAGAATCAAGTGAGCGTTCATATACTCGGATATTTATTCGATCCCTCGCACCCACTGATAGCCTCGCACATCGCTCGTATGGCTTCGGCGCGAGATGATCGGGCGCGCGAAATAGTGGCTCGGCTCGCCGTGGATTATCCGATTAATTGGGAAACCGTGCAAAACTTTCGAGATCCTGCTGCGCCAATTGGCCGGCCCCACATTGCCGATGCTCTGGTGGCTGCTGGCATTGTTGCAGATCGCAGTGCAGCATTCCGCACGATATTGAGCACTAATTCTCCATATTATGTGCCGAATCATTCGCCGCTTGCCGCTGATGCTGTGCAATGGATTGTGCAGGCAGGCGGAAAAGCTGTGCTCGCGCACCCGAAAGCGCGAGCACGGGGTAATTATCTTCCCGATGCAGCTTTTGGCCCGTTGCGAGATGCGGGGCTCTTTGGGGTGGAGGTAAACCACCGAGATAATCCGCCAGCTGAGCGTGCAGCTCTCGCTCGGCTGGCAGCTGCACTGGGGCTGCGCGAGTTCGGTTCGAGCGATTATCACGGCACCGGGAAGCCTAACCGCCTAGGAGAAAACGTGACGCACCCAGAAGTGTATGAAGAGCTTCTAGCTGGCACGTTTATGTGCCTGGTTGAATAGCTACGCTCAGTTGAATAGCTACTAGCTATTACTCGCACTCTGCCGAAGCAGAACCTCGCTGAATTAGATGTAAACCATGTGGAATAACGCAGACGCTACTCAATAGCCTTACTACTTGGGGGCGTATTGACGTGCATACTGCATCGTCACTTGCGAATTCTCCGCCGCTCTCGGGATTTTTGTGGCTTAGCCTCGCCCTTAGGCTCGGCACGCCGCGCCGCCTGGCGAGGTGAGCGACTATCTCCACTGCGGGTATGGGTGTGGGTGCGCCGCCGAGCTCTCCCTGAGTGAGAAGCGCGAGAGCTGGATCTAGGCGAGTGGTGTGCACCAGTTTCACCGAGATCTTCAATCTCTTCGGCATCTAGCCCAGCGCGAGTTTGCTCGCCCTTTGGGAGCCGTCCAGTCACATCGCGGGGGATATCGAGATCTTCGTAGAGATGGTCAGAGGTGTGGTAGGTTTCCACAGGCTCTGGCATTCCCAGATTCAGCTGAGCATTGATCATTGCCCAGCGCGGAGTGTCTTCCCAATCCACAAACGTCACTGCTGTGCCGCTGTGGCCAGCACGGCCAGTGCGGCCGATACGGTGCACGTAGATTTTCTCGTCTTCGGGGCACTGATAATTAATCACGTGAGTGACGTCGTCTACATCGATACCGCGAGCTGCCACATCGGTGGCCACGAGGACGTCGATTTTTCCCTTGCGAAAAGCGCGCATTGCCTGCTCGCGTGCTCCTTGGCCTAAATCGCCGTGCAGCGCGCCAGCTGCGAACCCTCGATACTTCAGTTCATCGGTGAGCTTTGCAGCGGAACGTTTCGTTTTTGTGAAGATGATCGTGAGCCCGCGGCCACGCGCTTGGAGAATCCTCGCCACCACTTCATCTTTATTAAGTTGATGCACCCGATACACCACCTGTTTGGTGCTGCGCACAGTGGTGGAATCATCGCGGGGATCTTGTGCTCGAATATGAGTGGGGTGGCTCATATAGCGGCGAGCCATAGCAATCACTGCTCCGGGCATTGTGGCTGAGAAAAGCATGGTGTGCCGAGAGGCTGGAGTGGCGGAAAGAATCGCCTCCACATCTTCTAGGAATCCCAGATCGAGCATCTCATCGGCTTCATCGAGCACCACCACGCGCACGTGGGAGAGATCGAGAGTGCGATGCTTCATCAGATCAATGAGCCGCCCCGGAGTTCCCACCACGATTTCAGCACCTTTTTCCAAGGCTTCCACTTGGGGCTCGTAAGCGCGCCCACCGTACACATCGACGATGCGCACGGTACGTTTGGCAGCGGCGTCACGCAGATCTCCCGCTACCTGCTTTGCCAATTCGCGGGTGGGTAGCACCACTAACCCTTGAGGGTGCCCTTGTGTCTCCCCGAGCTCGTCCCAGCCTGGCTCGGTTGGGCCAACTACTCGCTCTAGCATGGGGATTCCAAATCCCAGAGTTTTTCCAGTGCCAGTTTTTGCCTGCCCGATAATGTCTTTTCCGTTGAGGGCAATGGGCAGTGTGAGAGCCTGAATGGGGAAAGGGCGAACGATGCCTTTCTCTGCAAGCGCGGCTACGATCGGGCCGGAAACGCCATAATCTCCAAACGTGGCGTTTTCTAAGTTGAGCGCTTCGGCGCTGCCGATCACGTCTGCCTGTGGCTCGTGTGCCAGCTGCACTCGAGCGGCTGAGGCATCTGCAATTCCAGAAATTTGATTCATAAAGTAGGTAAACCTTTTGGTTGTTTAAGATGGGTTGTTATCCGATGGGTGGTGATCCACAGTTGCCTCTTTGTATCGAGAGACTTTTGATAGGAGGAGCTTCTTACACAGGGTAGTAGTTCTTTACAGAAAGTAGTTCTTTACACAAAGCCGAAGCCCACGCGGCGCTGTTCTTCTTGAGCAATTTTCAGATAGCCAAGAGCCTTAGCTGGCACTAGCACTCGCGATCCATCAGTGCCAACGAACTCGATTGCGTCGTCGTCAATTTTCTGCTTCACCTGCTCAATGAGTGCTTCGGCAGTAGCGTCTACTTCCAGCTGGATTGGGGCACCACCATCTCGAATTCCAATATTGATTTCCACAATAATTTCTCCTCAACTCTTCAACTCCGCCCGGGCAGCGTTTCGGGAGCTCTTCGCCGTCAGCGCAGCTGTTGGCAGTGGCTCCCGGCGGCAGCTGCGCTTGGAGGTTCACTGGAGGCCCAGACGATCTAAGGCTTACGCTCCAGCCTGCGGCAGCTGCTGCGCTTATGCTGCAACCACGGATTCTATTGCTATAACGAAATACTATCTCGAGGTGCTTCGCTCACCGAATTTTTTCTTGAAAATTTGCCCCAGGCGTAACTTATGATCTTTCTCAGAGCCAGGTGCCGGTCAGCTGTTGAGGTAGCGCACCTAGCGTAGCAGATATGTGCTAACAATAACGCGAGCGAGAATTGTGAGTGGGAGAGAAAGGAGCGCAATCCTATGAACGAGGCGAACGAAGATGCTGCGCAGCTTCTCTGGGATCAATCGCAATGCATGGTGTTTGAAGCGTGCGTTCCGCCCTGCTCATTAAGTGTTATTGGGGGGCCTGGCAGCGGTAAAACTACGGTGCTGGAAGAATGTGTGCGCAGAATATTGAGCGCTGATCCCGAGCGCACTATAGCGGTACTCACTCCAGACCGGCGCGCTGCGGGAAAACTGCGTAATAGTTTGTCTACACAGCTGGGGGGCCGGGGAGAAAACCTCACAGTGAAATCTATTGCTGCTTTTTCCTTTGCGATTGTTTCTCACTTCGCGCAGGCCCATGGGCAGCGCGAGCCAGAGCTCATGGCCGGCCCAGATCAAGATTCTCTGTTGAGAGATATTTTTTCGCTCGCCGAGGCTGGATATTTGCCTGAGCTCGATGCGCGGGCGTTAGCGCGATTGGGAATATCGCAGCAGGCATCTGAGTTTCCAGCTTTTCGGGCGGAGATAAGGGATTTGATCACCCGTGCCGCAGAGCTCGATCTCACAGCTACTGAGCTCTCACAGCTAGCGCAGCAATATCACCGTGAAGCTTGGGCTTTTGGGGCGCGAGTGATGGAGCGTTATGAGGCAGCTCTCGCCACCCAAGCATCTGCTGCCAATACCAGCCCAGATCGGATTGATCATGCACGCGTTATTACGCGCGCTGCCGCTGCTTTGCAGGCTTGGGGAGGCCCGCTGCAGAAACCGGCTGGAGATCGGAGTGCAGTGGTGGGATTCTCCTCTGCAGAGGAAAATGCTCCGCATTGGGATTTTGTTTTTGTGGACGACGTGCACAACGCCACGCTCGCAGTGCGGTCGTTGCTGCGTGCTTTGCAGATGAACGGCACAAATGTGGTGACTTTTGGAAATCCAGATCAAGGGGTGCAGAGCTACCGCGGCGGGATCTTCCAGCTGCCGGTGGTGCTCACGAAAAGTGCGCGTGCCGGTGGTATCGGGGCTCGTGAGCTCCCGCTGCTGGGGAGCTATCGGGCGCGAGAAGCCATAGCATCTGTGATAGCAGGCATCACGGAGGGAATTCCCACAGCTGGGGTGAGCCAGCACCGGAGGTCAGCACCGGAAGCTGGTGCTCCCACACATGATCAAGAGCCGCCAATTCAAGCTAAAGAGGCTTCGGCGGCGGTGCTTGAACAGCGAGATTATGGGGCTCATACACCGATACGGGCTGAACAATCGCAATCTCACACAGAGCATGTGGCGGCGTTGAGCTTTCCTAACGAATCAGAAGAGTTGGCTTATATTGCTCACACGGCGCGAGAGCTACACCTCTTGCGGGGTGTGCCGTATTCGGAAATTGTAGTAATCACTCGTTCCCGCGCGCTGCACGCCGCACTGCGAGCTGGGTTAGTGCGCCACGGAGTACCAGTGCGGGCAGAAAATCTGAATACTCCATTGCGCGAACAGCCGGCGGTGGCGGCGTTGCTAGCGTGTGTGCAGTTAGCCATTGCTGATTTCAGCACCTTGCGCGATAGCGAGCTTTCCGAGATGCTCACTGAGGTTTTAGTGGGGAAGTTAGGTTCCTTAGATCCATTGAGCTTGCGAATTTTGGGTAGGCGAGTGGTGAGTGCTCTCTCGGCAGCAGGATCCGCCGTCACTCTCTATGAGGCATGGGCCAGTTTTGTGCATGATCCACAGGCGGCCCCTTTTGCGGAATTCCCAGAGCTAGCTCCGTTAGCCAATGCACTACGTGCAGGCAGAAGTGCACATAGCCGGCGTGAAACCGCGGCACAAGTGCTCTGGGGAATGTGGAAGGCTTTAGATGTAGCGGAAGTGTGGAGAGAGCGTGCACTGGGCACAGGGATTTTAGCCGAGCAGGCGAATGCGGATCTCGATGCCGTTATCCAGCTGTTTCGAGTGGCCCAGCGTTTAGAAGAACGCGATATCCGCGCAGCATCGATTGAGAGATTACTCGAGCACCTCGCATCTCAAGATCTGCCGGAAGATTCTGTGGCCCGCGCTGGCTCGGTGGCTGATGCCGTCACTCTGGCTACCCCGGCTAGCACAGTGGGGCATGAATGGGGCCATGTGATAATCAGCGGGCTCAATGAAGGAGTGTGGCCAAATACGCGGCTGCGCAATCCGCTTACACAGGTGCCAGAGCTGGTGAGCGTGGTGGTGGAAGCACTAGTGAATGGTGATCATACTACTCAGCCCACGCAGTTGCGCCGTGAAGTGGTGGCAGATGAATTGCGAATGCTGCTTCAAGCTGTGAGCCGTGCTCGGGAATCAGTGATTTTCACATGTGTGCACTCGGAAGATACTCAGCCATCGAGATTTTTGCGCTGGCTCGCGCAGCGCGAGGGAAATCCTACGCAGCTGCGCCATGCTCCGCGCACAGTGCGAGTGTTGGGCGCCACCGCGCTTGTGGGGGAATTGCGCCAGGCACTTCACTATGGCACTGCACCTGTGCGAGAGCGTGCGCACGAGCTACTTAATGTGCTTGCTATGCACGATGTGCGTGGGGCTGATACACAGTGGTGGTTCGATCAATTAGCGGTGCCTGATGCTGATCCATCGCACGGCGCAGATACTGTTGTGGCGGTGTCGCCCTCCGCAGTAGATTCGATGCTCACATGCCCACTGCGCGGTTTTCTCGATGGAATCGGTGGGGAAGATACCGATCGGTTTTCCAGCGCGAATGTGGGTACTTTAATCCACGCTATTGCCGAGCAATTCCCGCACGGATCTGCAGCGGAGATGCTCGCGCAGCTCGATGCGAGATGGGGGGAGCTCGGCCTAGCACCAGGCAGTATGAGCGAACAGCGAGAGTATCAAGCTGCGCGGAAGATGCTGGAGACGTTTGCGTCATATATTAAGCAGGCTCCTCCAGGGGTATTAGTGGAGAAACGGGCATATGGAGAAATAGACGGGATCACAGTGCACGCTCGGCTCGATCGGTTGGAGTTTGATCCGGATCACCCCACGCGGCTGGTGGTGGCCGATATTAAAACGGGCAAGCAAGCGCCCACGAAAAGTGAAGTGGCCGAACACCCTCAGATGTTGCTCTATCAGTGGCTTGTGGATCGTCAAGGAGTGGCGCTGCGCGAAGTAGATGAAACCGGGAAACCATTGCCGCTCACTGCAGATGAGCGCATTGTGCAGGAGGCGATACAACGAGGGGAGCAGCTGCATTCTCTCGGAGCACAGCTCATCTATGTGCGCCGAGAGCCCAAGAAACAACTTCCGGTGTACCAGCAATCAGAGGCTGGAAAACAACAGCTGGAGACGGCAGAGCAGATGATTCGAGCCACTGCTGCACTACTGGGCAGCAGTAATTTGGCCGCTCTACCCACGCCAAGCCACTGCCGTCGTTGTGCACATCGGGCGATGTGCCCGGCCCAAGAAGGCGAAAGGATCTTTTCATGAGCAACATTTTGTGGGCAGATCGTATTGGGGCTCCCACCTTTGGCGAATTTATGGCCACGCTCCCTTTCCCTCCTACCGCCGAGCAGCAAGACGTTATTCAAGCGCAAGCGCCGGCGTTGCTCGTGGTGGCTGGCGCTGGTTCTGGGAAAACAGCCACTATGAGCCAGCGGATTGTGTGGCACGTGGCCGCTGGGCATGTGCAGCCTGGTGAAGTGCTGGGCCTCACATTCACTCGTAAAGCGGCAGGAGAGCTCTCGGAGCGAGTGAGTGCGGGGCTAGCTGCTGCT
Source organism: Arcanobacterium sp. (assembly GCA_022768785.1). GTDB lineage: Bacteria > Actinomycetota > Actinomycetes > Actinomycetales > Actinomycetaceae > Arcanobacterium_A. Next base: position 11,166 of record JALELI010000109.1, read on the forward strand.
CGCGCCGCAGGGCTGCTGCCAGAGCACGGAGCCCAGAGTGATCCTCCTACAGTGGCCACCTATAACTCTTTTGCCGCGGAGATTGCCGCTTCGTATGCACTCCTCATCGGAGAAGATCCCCGCGCCCGATTGATCACCGAGGCAGAGCGCTGGCAAATTATGGATTATCTCGTGAGTGAGTGGGGAGCGCGTGAGGGGCAAAAAATCTCAGACGATCACCCACTTGCCCAAGCGGCGCCGAGCACAATAGTGGCTGTGGCGTTGGAATTAGCTGCAGCAATCACGGATAACGGGATTGCATTAGATACGGCACGCAATTTTCTCGAGCGGGAAATAGCAGCTCTCACTCAGCTCTCAACGGCGCGAACAGCTGCTGGATATTTTCGGAAAGGCCCCTATTCTGGCACCGAGGTGCCAGCTGGGTTCAACGCTCTCGCCCGCTCTGATAGCAGCTTGCGTCTACGTTGGGCAGCTATTGATCTGGTGGCAGAATACTTTGCGTATAAGCGTGAAAACTCACTTGTAGAGTTTGCTGATCAAGTGGCATGGGCAGGAAAAATCTTGCAGGCTGCACCGGAAATTGGCGCACGGCTCCGCTCTCGATTCAAACTCATTTTGCTCGATGAATATCAAGACACATCTCCAAACCAAGCGCAGTTCCTACGGGCGGCTTTTTTCTCCGAAAGAAAACTAGAAGAGCAAAAAGCGGATATGCCGAGCGCTGCTTGTGGGGATTTAGCAGACACCTCGGCAGTGTGCACTGAAACAGCAGCTCTCCGCTGCGCACCGGTTGTGAGTGTCTGTGCGGTGGGAGACCCAAACCAAGCTATCTACGGGTGGCGGGGAGCAGGAGCTGATTCGCTGGCGGATTTTGCGCGAGAGTTTCAGGTGGCGCCGGAGGCTCGATTCACCCTTTCAACGGCGTTTCGGAACTCCACAAAAATTCTCGCTGTGGCTAATGCGCTCACAGCGGAGAGTTCCCACACAGATGTGAAAATGCTGCTGCGTGAGGAATTCCCCAAAGCTGGAGTGCTCGATCGGCCTTGGTTAGCGGAGAAGAGTGCACACTCGCAAGCGGATTCGCTCGCGCTGCCGGTACTACACCCAGCACCGGCAGCGCCGCCTGGGAAAGTGGTGCATATCCATTGCAATCTCAGTGGTGAAGAGCATGATGCGATTGCGCGGGCGATACGTGAAGAGTTTGCTGCAGCAGCTCGCCAGCGAGAACGTGACGTACAGCGAGCTCAGCAGGAGAGGAAACAACTGCGGCCATATCAGCCGCCCACAGCAGCGGTGCTTGTGCGAAAGCATAAGTATGCGCAACCAATGATGGAAGCGTTGCAAGCTCAAGGGCTCACTTGCGTGAATGTGAGTGGGCAGATGCTGGGATCTGCTCCTGAGATACGCACTGTGAGAGCTTTGCTCGGCATTGCATTTTTCCCCTCGCGCGGGGATTTGTTGGTGCAGGTGCTCAACTTCTTCGCGCTGGGGGTGCAGGATTTGCGTGCTCTAGGAAGCATACGGCGCACTATTCCGGTGGCTGGCTCTCAGCGCGTTAGCCTCGTGGAAGCTGCGGCTGAGGTGGCTCGCCGTGGCCGTGAAGAAGCTGTGAGGGAAGGATTTACGCCCACTGGATATTTGCGGATTCAGAAAGTGGCCGCAGCCGCGCAGCGGTTGCGGGATATGGGGCAGCTACCAGTGGCTGAAATTGTTCAAATTGCGTGCGAAGAGCTAGGGCTGTTTGAACTGGCAGCGAGCCGAGTAACTGGCGGAGCCAGCATGGGGAGAACCCTCTCAAGGTTCCTTGCTACGGCGAGTAGTTTTGATGGGCAAGCTGGCGGTGCTGCGTATAGGAGTGAATTGCCAATTCAAAGTTTCCTGCGTTGGCTAGAAGTGGCTGAGCG